>CAZMRK010000306.1:0-5902 GCA_964568355.1 uncultured Solibacteraceae bacterium
TCGGTCCGCTTTGTCGATGCGTTTCCCCTCACCGTCACCGGGAAGA
The DNA here is from genome assembly GCA_964568355.1 of uncultured Solibacteraceae bacterium. GTDB lineage: Bacteria > Acidobacteriota > Terriglobia > Bryobacterales > Bryobacteraceae > JAJPJX01. The sequence goes on from CAZMRK010000306.1 coordinate 47, forward strand.
TCCAGAAGTTCCGCATGCGGGAAATGGAGATCGAATGGCAAGGCGACGCCGCGGCGAATATCCGCACGGCCTGAAATCAGTGGACCATTACCTTGAACCGGCTGCATTTTTTGCCGCGCACCAGGATTCTCTATTAGAAGTGGAAGGCGATTCCAAATAGCGGCAGGACGTGGTTGCGCCCTGCCGCACCACTGAGGCCCGAGCCTGTTACCAGATCGCGGACCTCCCCGCGCACGCTGAGGCGGCGGTTCAGGCGCACATCGATTCCGCCGCCGAACAGGAACACGCCATGGAGTGTCGAATGCGAAGCGACATACGGATTCGAACCTCCCTCGATTGCGGCATGCTGAAACAATCCACCACCGCCGCCTGAGATTCCATAAGCCGAAATGCGGGACTGCAAGGGCACTTGCAACCGGACTCCCGCCGTGTAGGCTTGCAGGTCGTTGTTTACGAGGCCTGCCACGCTGGTAGTGGTGAGCCCTTGCACAACAAACGTCCCCGCCGTGAACTCCAGCCACAAGCTGGCTGCCGACATGCGCGCTACCTGATAGCCGTATCCGGTCGTCGTGCCGAGAGCCGTCTGGCCATACAGGGTGACATTCGAACCGGGAAGGGTGCGCGAAGCGATGCTGGCCGGCCCGGCCAGCAGGAAGATGTCCTGGTTCTGAACGCCCTGCGCCCGGGCGCGGCAACAGACGAGTATTGCAGCGAGAAGAACAAGCAGAAAATGCGTTTTCATGTAGTCTTCCAGGCGGATTCTTCCGGCCTCACCAGCATCTTAGGCGGCTCCGGCAAAAATAGATCCATGATTCCGCTGAGCGGCCGGAATTACTGCTGAGTGGCAGCCGCCGTTCAGAAACTCCGAAATGCCAGTCAGCGTGCGGTCGAGCCATCCGGCAGGAAATCGTTGTTGCGGCAAAGCCGGCCTTCTATACTGAAGTCGCCTCATCGTCCGGAAAGTCGCACGGATATGCGCCAGGCGCTACTATACATCCTCGTGTGGGCCGCATATTGCACGGCTTCAAGCGCCGCCGAACAGAAATCCTGGAACAAGATCCGCTATGTCGGCGGGACCATTCCGGTGAAGCCCAGCCCGTACGACTGGAACACGACGCTGACGGTCGCCGCAAATTCCGATTTCATCGTATTGGTCATCGCGCCGTCCAGAATGTTTGCACCCCGGCAGACGGTCCGGATCCAGTTCTCGCAGGTCCTTTCCCTTAGCTATGGACCGAGTGCCTGGCGCCGCGTCTCCGAAGTACCCGGCGCGCAGTTCTTTTCGAAGCCGCCGACCTTGTTCGGCCTCATGGAAAACCATGGCCTGCTGGGGATTGTCTATTTCGTGGACGATGGGAAGCGCGGCGCCGTGCTTTTGGACAGCTATTTTAGCTGGAGTATTTTGTCGGTTCTTGAGACACTCACCGGCAAGCAAGCGGGGCGTGCGCCATGACCGGTAACAGGGATTTCTCTTACCTGGCATCTCTGGCTGTCTACACCTTCGGAGCGCTGACTTTGTCCGTGCTGACAGCTTTTTATTGGAGTCAAAGGCGGCGTCATGCCGCGAACCAGTCGGCCGTGCTTCCGGTATTCACTCTGGTCTGCGCCGTCGCGTTCGTGAACAACGTGCTGTATCAGTCGGCGCTCTTCCAGGGTGCTGCAATGCTATTCATCCGCAACGTAGCTGCGGGTCTCGTGCCCCCTCTGATGCTCCATCTTGTCGTCGAGTTTCGGTGGGGGAAATCGCCCGGTCTCCGCTGGCGGCGCCTGCTACTCGCCTTTTACACGGCCTGCGTCGGATCCACCATCGTGCGAGGCTTGAATGAGACTGGACTGCTGTCCACCGGCGACGGCGCGCTCTACTTCGTCCCGGCAGTACTGCTGGCAAGCGCCAGCCTGCTCGGCACTCTGTTGCTGGCGACGCCGCAGCGCTCCTTCCGGGCGATCGAACATGCCCACCGGCGCGCTCTCCTGGTCGTCCTGATTCCGCTGTTTGCATGCGCTGTCGCGAACCTCGGCGAGCCGGGGCCGATTGTGAGACAGATGCCGGACTACCTGGTACTGTCGTTCTTCTGTATCACGCTATACTTTCGGGAGCGGCTGGCCTTCTTTGACCTGCTGGTGAAGCGCGGAGCGTTCTTGGCGGCCGGCCTGGTGATCTTTTTCGCGTGTTTGGCGACCGGAACGTCTTCGGTCTTTGGCATGGGAGCGCTCCTCCTGGTCTTATGGCTGACTGGTCCGGTGGTTTATGCGCGTATCGACCGCTTCATCGATGCCGTTTGGTTGCGCCGCCCCTATTCTCCGGCCGATGCCGAGCGCCAGTTCATTCGTGAGATTCAGGCTGCCAACACCGAAGAAGAGCTCCTTGATCGGGCGGCCCGTAGTTTGAATAGAATCTTTCGCGCGGCCGCGGAGGTCAGATTCCAGCGGCCATTTCTCGAAGAAGGCGTCGCGGAAGAGGAGAGCCTGGCCACGGGTATTCAGGCAAACGGGTCGCAGGAGTTTTCAATCGTAATCGCTCCGCGCCCTGATGGGATTCCGTTCCTGAGCGATGACCGGCGGTTGTTCCAATCTCTCGCCGGAGCCCTGGGCATGGTTTTGGAAAACGTCCGATTCCGGACCGAACGGAGGAGCCAGGAAGAGCGGGAGCAGCAGCTCCTCTGGCTGACCAATCGCGCCGAGTTGAAAGCGCTGCGGGCGCAGGTGAATCCACACTTCCTGTTCAATGCGCTGAGCGTGATTACCGGTTTGGTGCAATGCCATCCGGAACTGGCGGCGGAGACCATCGAAGAGCTGGCACAAGTCTTTCGCTACGTGCTTCGCAAATCAGACAGGGAATGGGCTCCGCTAGCCGAAGAAGTGGAGTTCGTCACCGCATACCTGCACGTCGAGCAGGCTCGTTTCGGCGAGCGCCTGAACGTGGAGCTGCACCTGGATCCGGCCGTCGACCAGATTCTCATACCGGCGATGAGCATTCACCCGCTGGTGGAAAACGCGATCAAGCACGGAATTTCGGATCAGGAAGAAGGCGGCACAGTCGGGCTGCGGACTGCGATCGAGGGAGATCTCGTGTCAATCGAGGTATTTGACAGTGGCCCGGGTTTTCCGCCCGGCTTTGCCTTGAATCAGAAGGGCGGCGGCCATGGCCTGCGAAACGTGATGGAACGCCTTCGGGGTTACTACGGGGACGCAGCGCAGCTGTGGTGGGAAAGCGGGCCAAACCGGACACGAGTGGTTTTGACGCTACCGCAAATAGCTCTGTGCGGTGCGGACGGAGGAGATGCCGGTGATCCGCGTGCTGATCGTCGATGACGAAGCTCCTACTCGCGTCCGGCTGCGCCAGATGCTGGCGTCGCACGCCGATATCGAAGTTGCTGGAGAGGCGGCAACCGGCCCGCAGGCCATGGAGATGACCGCGCAACTGCGCCCCGACCTGATGCTGCTCGATATCCAGATGCCTGGCGGCAACGGCATCGATGTGGCGGCCTGCCTTCCGCCGCCCCGCCCCCAAGTTGTCTTCTGTACGGCCTACGACCAGTACGCCATTGAGGCTTTCGAAGTGGATGCGGTTGACTACCTGCTCAAGCCTGTCAGCCGTGCGCGCCTTGGCCAGGCGCTGGATCGCGTTCGGGGTCGTCTTGCCTCCAGCCCGGAAGGCCGCGAATCCGCTCTGGACCAGGCTCTGCGGCAGCGCTCGGGCCCGGCGCGTTTCCTCGCCAGAAACGGCAGTCAGTATGTTGTGATTGGCGAGGCCCGCGTGCTGTATTTCGGCACGGAAGGAAGTCTGACCAGACTCGTGGCTGACACAGGCCAATATTGGATGGATCCTTCCCTCAATGATCTGGAACGGCGTCTGGATCCGGCGCGCTTCTTTCGAATTTCACGCGGAGCACTGGTGAACTTAAACGCCGTGACCAAGGTGATGTCCGGAACCGGAGGGGCTGGGACGGTGATCCTGCGTAACGGGCTGAGCCTGGAGGTCAGCCGGCGCCGCTTCCGCGATCTGATGCACGCGCTCTCCGAAGAGACTTGATGCCGCCGCCCCGCGCACGCAGCGAGCGGACCAGGCAAATCTTCGCCTGCAATGCTAGTGCCGGCCGGCTGCCCGCATCATACGGCGGTTCTTCCAATAGAAATAGGCCAGCGTCGCCACGCGAAATACCTCGCTTTGCCGGAAGGGCTTGCTGAGAACATCGTAGCCGCCCAGGTGCAGCACCTCCGACCACAAGCGTTCATCCGCCAGCCGCGAGGTGACGATCAGCGAGGAAGGGCTGGGTTGGTCCTTTGTGTGCTCCAGAACTTCACGCCAGCTTCCGTCCGGCAGTTCTTGTTCGCACATCACCACCGGCACAGGCCGGCGTTCCAATCGTTCGCATGCTTCGCCCCTGGTGAGACATCTCTCCAGGCGCCAGGGAGAATCCCGGAAGATCTGCTGCAACGCGGAAAAATCAGTCGCAAAGGGGCTTACCGCCAAAAGCATTCCACCCGCGTCGTTGCCCATCAGCACACCAACTTTCTTGGCTGCGAAACGCGACAGAAGGAAAAACGAACCCTGCGGGAACAGAAAGGAGAAGAGAGGAGCTGTCTGTGCCGTCCGCCGTCACTATTTAGTGTAGAGAATGCGCAACTTCGAGAGCAACAAAGATTCGGCCGGGAATGTGCTATCTCTTCCGGAAGGACCTGCCGGAGCGAGTTACTCCGGCAGGTTCCAGGCGTATGTCTATACAGCGTGGCGCCGCGTCCGCGTCAGCAGCGCTTCGGCGTGCTCTACAGCCTTCTGTTCGGCCTCCTGGCGCGTCGAGCCGGTTGCCCGCGCCAATACCGCGCCCGGCGACACGTTATCTGCCGTACAGTAGAAAGTCGCCCCCATCCGGTAAGTGCTAAGTTTCACCGGCCACCCGGCTAACTCCAGGTTGCGTTGTTGAAATTCTTCGGCTTTCATCGTGTTACGCGCCCGCGCTCGCGCTTACTCCTCGCTCGACGGGAACACCTACCAGATTGCCCCACTCGGTCCACGACCCGTCGTAATTGGTCACATCCTTGTAACCTAAAAGATACTTCAACACAAACCAGCTATGGCTCGACCGCTCTCCGATGCGGCAATACGCGATCACCGGCTTGGAGTCATCCACACCTTCCGACGAATAAAGCTGCGCCAGTTCGTCAAAGGATTTGAATGTGCCGTCTTCATTGCAGGCCTTTCCCCAGGGAATGTTGCGCGCGCGGGGAATGTGGCCGCCGCGCTGGCAGGTTTCCGGCAGGCCCGGAGGCGCCAGAATTTCTCCCGTGTACTCCTGCGGACTGCGAACATCTACCAATGCCGCCGAGCCGGACGTCGATGCCGCCTGGACCTGCGGCAGAAATGCACGCAGCGAGAGATCCGCGGGTTTGGCGCGATAGCTGGTCCGCTCGACCGATGGAATTTCCGTTGAGAGATCGCCTCCCTCGGCCAGCCATTTTTTGCGGCCGCCGTTGAGCAGACGAACATCCGAATGCCCGTAGATCTTCAGTTGCCAGAAGGCCCAGGCGGCAAACCAATTGTTGTTGTCCCCATAGATGATTACCGTGGTATCGTTCCGAATCCCGGAAGAGGACAGCAATTCTTCCAGTTGGGCCTGCGACAGAATGTCTCTTCGCACCGTATCGCACAAACGCGTATTCCACGGCCAGGCGATGGCGCCTGGAATATGGCCCTGATCATACGCCTTGGTATCGACGTCGACTTCGACGATCCGAACTTGCGGATCCTTCAAATGGTTTCGAACCCAGTCCGTACTCACCAGAACTTCTGGATGGACATAATTTCCCATGATTCCCTCCAGTTATTCAGTCTACCTCGCCGATGGAAAAAGCGGG
>CAZMRK010000307.1:0-6986 GCA_964568355.1 uncultured Solibacteraceae bacterium
GAAGCCGGCATTGTAGTTGGAGTAGCCTTGGTTCGTATAGAAGAAGAAGGTACCTGTCTGATACGCGGCTGGAGTTGCCGCTCCGAACACGAACGAGGGCTGAATGCCGTTCCAGAGATTGTAAACAGACCGCGTCAGGAACGAGCCGCTGTACTGGGCGGCTACACCCGCCGTACAGTTCGTCGTGCAGAGAGAGCTTCCCGCCAGCGCGCTTTCAAAAAAGGGCTGAGGGGTCGGCGCGTTCCCGGCGCGCAGTTGCGCGGCTACGTTATCAAAAGCCTGCGCAAAGCTCTGGCCTCCGTAAACCATGAAGAACGGCGCCTGGTTCAAATCGATCGGCGAATACAGGCCGCTTGCGTGCCGCCCCACGTAACCGATCTCCAGGAGCGAGTTCCCCGGCATTGCGCGTTGCACGGTGAAGTTCCAGGAGTGGTTGGGCGAGGGCTTATAAGTAGGATCGATGTTATACACCGAATTGGCGTAAGGCTGATTGGCGCTGGCGATATTGGACGTTCCCGGGATAAAGGGCACCGAAATCCCCGAGAGTGCCGGAATCGGCACGGCGCTGCCGTCCACCCCGATCCGAAAAGCGGTGGAAGGATCCGTGCTGGAAGGTCCCAGGCACGCTCCCGAACGCGACGGCCCCATGCACACCTGGCTCTGACCGTAGCCCAGGCCCTGTAGCGGATCGATCGCTTTCTGCACGCCATTCAAGCGGTCGTACAGCCGGGCATAGCCGCCGCGAAAGACGGTCTTCCCATCCCCAAACACCCGGTGCAGCCATCCGCCGGTAAACTTCGGACTCCAGGCGGCACTGAGACGGGGAGCAAAATTGTCCCACACCGGGTCATAGGGATAGGTTCGGCCCGAATACTGGATAGGCTCGAAACCGATCACCGGGTTGTACACCTGGCCCTTGAGTGCCATCTGTTGCCGGGTCTGCATATAGGCCACCGGGTCCAAAATTTGGCCGCTCTCCGACACCGCGATGATCTGCTTTCCTTGCGCTTCGTGAGGCGGCATATCGAGCGTCCAGTTCACCCCATACGTGAACGTCAGCGTGGGACGCACATGCCACGAATCGGTGGCGTACAGGCTGTAAGTCGTGTACGTCACATTGTTGGAAAGTACCGTACCGGGAGCGTACGGAGTCAGGTCGGGCCCCCGGGTCATGAATTGCGTTCCTGAGTCCACGAGCCCCAGCGCTTGCGCGTATAAGCTGTTCCAGCTACCTACCATGTTGGACGGCAGGCAGTTCGTGGTCAGGCTCGCGCTACAGATGCGCGGCTGATAGTTACTCGAGATGCTTACCCCGGTTAGCTGGGCGATGTTGTAGATCGGCTGCGTGAGCGTGACATTGCCATCGTTCCTCCAGAACAACACACCCGATCGTTCCAGCGTGCCCCCGAATCGCAGCATGTGTGTTCCCTTCAGCCACGAGAGGTTCTCACGGAAGCCGTGCCCGTGATCGTTCCAGGCGCGGTGGCGGGCGGCATACGTATTCAGGCCGACCGGGACCATCAGGTTGCCTCCCAACGCTCCGGAAGTTCCTGAGACCTGCGGCAGCGCGCCCGCTGTTACCCACTGCCACCAGTCGCGCATATAACTGTAGTTAAATTCGTTGGTGAGGTTGGGTGAGAGCGTGCCGGTCAGGCCCAGCACCAGGTAGCGCGGCTCTCGCGGCCGGCGAGCTGCCGGAGCCGGCTGTCCCAGCTTGTTGCCCTCCACCAGGCCGCCGACGTCGACTTGGGCCGTGTTGGTAGGAAGTTCGCTGAAGTAGCGATAGGAGCTCATCAACTGCCACTTGGGTCCAAACGAGTGATCCAGGCGGATCACACCAAAATCGCTGCGCGTCGGAACTACGATGCCGGCCGTGAAACCGGTCGTATTCAACTGGTCGCCTCCCAGGGGATTGTTCCCGACAGGCAGATACTTGCTCCAGAGGCTGTTGATCAGCGGGTTTATGCCAATGCCCCGGGGATCGCAGGCCGCATTTCCCGCAGTGCCGCACACCGCGGCTGTTGCCAGGTTGTAAGAAACAATGTTGCCGGCGGCATCGCGAAACCGCAGAATGCCCTGCCGCAGCGTGTCGGTCGGAACGGTAGCGCCTGCCGAACCGGCGGCCGCTTGCCGCCGTCCTTCATAGTTCAGATAGAAATAGGTGCGGAACTTTTCCGGCAGCTTCGGAAGGTAGCCTCCCAGGCTGGCGCCGAACCGGTTGTCCCGCCCCACCGGCTTGGGACTCCCGATGCGGTTCAGACCCCAACTATTGGCGTTAAGCGCGCTGTTCTGCAAAAACTCATACAGCGACCCATGAAACGTGTTGGAGCCTCGCTTGGTCACCAACAGAATCTGCCCGCCGGCGGATCCCGTAAAGCTGGCGGTTGGATTCGTTGTGGCCGTGCGGAATTCCTGAATGCTTTCTACCGGCGTGGGCATCGATCCTTCCTGCAGCCCACCGACGGCGAGGTAGTCCGTGTTTCCCGATGTGCCGTTGCTGATATCTCCTCCATCCAGCATGAAGAAGTTCTGGTCGGCTCGTGCTCCCGACACTTGGCCGCCCAATTGTGTGCCACCGGTCTGCGGCATGGCAGTCGCCTGGAGCGTTAACAGGTTCGTTACGTTGCGCTGCTGGCTGGGCAGCCATAGCAGCATGTCTCCACCTACCGCGCTGCCCACCGTGGAATCCATCGTCTGCAATTCCACAGCAGGCGTTGCCGTCACTTCGACCGCCTCTCGTGTTTCTCCCACTTCCAACTGCAATTGGATGCTGTAAGACTTGCTGACTTCCACTACCACTGAGGGCATTTGCGCCACTTTGAAACCGGTAGCGGTCGCCCTCACGGTATACGTGCCCGGAGAGACGCCTACAAACAGGTAGCGGCCGGCATCATTAGTCGTCACCGTGCGCACCACTTGCGTGGCAGCGTCCTCCAGTTCTACTTTGGCCCCCGGCACCACTGCACCCGTCGGATCGGAAACGACTCCGAGGATCGTACCCGTGCTGGCCGTTTGCGCCATTGCCAGACCTGTCAGGAAAAAGGCGATCGCTATGCCTGGCAACGCGCGAAGAAGTGTCCGCATTTTGCCTCCTTAGCGAGGACAATTTTTTGCTTTGACTGGTTGAAGCAGCGACGCGCTTATCGCTGGAACATGCTTCGTTGGATTTGGCGCTCGCCGCCATGGGAAGCGGCGAATCGAACGGGCTGGCGTGCGCAACCCCACCGTAAAAGCGCCCGGCGGGCAGCGTCCTGGTGAAGGGTGCGGCGCTCGAAAATGACGGCTATCTTCGTTTGTCCGGTCATGATCGCAGACACCTCACACCCTGATTTTTTTCGGCTTTAGTGTACTCCGCACAGCGGCTTCAGTCAATCAGGAATTCAGACCTCGGACACTGAAATCCGAACTCCCAGCCTGGCTCGCCGGTACCCTACTGCCAGTTCCCGCTAAACAGCCCCGCCGTAGCCACCGCGCCGTCCGGTATGGCCAGGACGGCATAGTCGCCGAGGCGCGGAAATAGTAGGGCGTTGGTCCCTTCCAGGTCCTTCCGGTGAAACGTGTGTCCGCTGTTGATCACCACGTAGCGCCGCGGATTGAGCGGATTCGGATAGATCAGCACCGGCAGATGGTCCGCCGCGCCGTACTTCTTGCCCGCCAGTTCGATTCCATCGCGCGTCCAGCGCAGAGGCAGCTTGCCGATGACTCGCGCGATCAGCCGGTTACTCCCCGGATCGCCGAACAGAATCAGGTTGTGCTCCGCAATATCCGCATCGGTTACAGAACCGTCGTCCTTTACCGGCACATCTGCCCGGAAAAATTTCGCGAACTCTTTCTGAAACCGGTCCAGCGCGCCCAACGCGTACTCGTTCACCGCCGCGTGATACGGCGTTCCGCTCGGACGCACGCACAGGAACGGCTCCAGAAAAGCATCGTCGATCGGACCCTGCAGGCCATGCACCTTGTGCAGCTTCTGGCTTCCCGCCGTGCGCCACTTGCCGTCCCGTCGCTCGAACGTGCCCCCATGGTGGAACTCCTGGCCATCCAGACGGAGCTTCCCTGCTCCGCTCACCGTCAGCCGCGCCACATTCTGCGTTTTCGCCTCGGTCACACCAGCGTGCCGTTCCGCATCCACCAGCACCTTGTGGTATTGCTGCTCCAGTTCGTCGACCGTGATCCAGAAACACCGGTTATAACGCTCCGTATAGGTGACGAAACGAATCTTCTCCGGGTCTTGCACACCCCTCGCCGCAGCGTCGGCCAGGAATGCTTCCGAGATCTTCTTGCTCTCCGGATGAAAACGATGCGGCGTCTGCGGTCCCACCAGAAACAGCGCGCGCATCGCGGTGGTTCGCCAATTCAACCCGTCCGGGGTGAACGGGTACCCGGCTTCCATCAGAGCCTGGCGAATGCTCGCCGAGGCTGCCAGTTGCGGATCGATCTCGCCGCCATAGCCCACCACCGCCAGGTTCACCGCATTGAGCGAGTAATCGAGCGCGTCATAAATGGAAAGCGGCAGATCCTGGTAGGGCGGCAGATCCGGCTGCTTGGCATACTTGCGCGTCTCTACGAAACCGGCGCCCGCTTCCATCCCGGCCCAGCGGTCCGGATAATGCAGCCCGATGTGCCAGGTTCCCGCGCCGCCCATCGAAAAGCCCCGCAGCACGATGCGCTTCGGATCCACGCGATAGCGTTTCTGGACCGACTCCAGCGCCTCGAAGACATCCGTCTCGCCGGACCACCGGTAGGCGTTATTGGTGCGCCCGAAAACCTCCACTTGCAGGTAGTCCACACCCGCCGGAATCGGCACTGTGCTGTCGTGCGCCGCCAGGAAACTCACTTCGTTGAGCGTGCTGCCTCGTCCGTGCAGCACCACGTCCAGCCGTACCGGCTTCGACCCGTCGTAGGATTCCGGCACAATCATGCCGTACGGCTGCAAACTGCCGTCCACTCGCGACCGGTAGGCCCGCACTAGCCGCCCTTTCTGCTGCGCCCAGGGCGACGCGCCCCGCTCCAGCGCTTTGGCCCGTTCAATGCCTCGGTCGAGCGCGGCCAATGTGTTAGCGACGTATGCCTGGGTAAAAAATTCCTCGGGATAGCGCAGAATCCACTGGGCGGCTTTGGCATAGACCGCCACATCGGCCGCCAGATCGTCCGGCGCGGAGAGTTTCTGGATCCGGGCCTCTAGTTCCTGAAGCCGCGCTCGGATCTGGGCCGTTTCGGCCGCGGTGGGCTGGTAAGGGGCGGCCGCGAAACACCACGCGGCCGAGAACAGCAAAACAATGCAAGCTCTCATGAAATCTCGGAAGACTATTTCATCATAGGAAACAGGCGCCGCAAACCTTGCTCGTCCGGCTGAGCTCCGTACTCGCAGAGTTCAAAGGCTTCCACGTGGTGGATGCGCGCCGCGCGATCGGCGCCGTACCACTTCTCCAAAGCCTTCCGGATCGCCGGAGAGATCGGAGGAGTGCGGGCGTTGGCCAGCCACTTCTTGCGTGCCACAACGTCCTTGGGGACCTCCTCCAGCTTGTGGTCCACCCACGGCAGCCACTCATAGACCTGGGAAACATGGGAGTCGAGCGCGTCCACCTTCTTGTTCCAGACGTCGTCGATGTCAATCGTCACGTCCGGCCGGAACGGCGCCGGCTTCTGGAAATGATCTTCGTAGTAGAAAAACGTCGGATTGTCGTGCAGCGCCGGCGTGTCCGGACAGATATTCGGCACCACCACCAGGTAAGCTGCGTCCTGCACGAGAACTCCCGTATAACGGTGGTCCGGGTGGTAATCGTTCGGGCGTGGCGCCAGCACGATGTCGGCCTTCCACTGCCGGATGCGCCGGATGATCTGCTCTCGCACCTCCACCGTCGGCAGTAACTGCCCGTCATGGTTGTCCAGCACTTCGTAGGTAATCCCTAACCGGCGCCCGGATTCTTCCGCTTCCTTGCGGCGGCGCATGGCTAACATGCCCCCGCCTTCCGCCTGGTGCCCGGCATCGCCGTTAGTCACCGAGACGAACTTGACGTGATGGCCCAGGGCCGCGAATTTGGCGGCCGTACCTGCCGCCCGAATGTCGCAATCGTCTGGATGCGCGCCAAAAGCAATCACGCGCAGCTTACCGTCCTGAGCCGTCAATATGGTTGCCCCCATCGTAACTAGGAATAAAAACCGCAACATGAGGGGATTATAGCGCGCAGAATGTAGGGCGGACTTTCAGCCTGCCGCAGGGCTTTAGCCCCGACATTGACTCAGGACTCTAACGGGGCTGCCGCGCCGTCTGGAGCCCGCTCCGGGCCCGGTGCCGGATCTCCTGGATGTTGAGTCCGGTCAAAGTAACTGCTACCGCGCCGCCAATCAGCAACGGGAGGGTGAGCGCGCCAAACATCATGAAGGCGAAACCGGTGGCCGTGGTCTTGTCTACCCCGAATAACCCCAAAGCCAGGACACAGGTGGCCTGATATAGCCCTACGTTACCCGGCGCATTCGGTACCACCGTCCCAATCCGGACGACAATCAGCACCGCGGCCGCCGCCCAGACGGAAAGATCCATCTCGTAGCCCCTCATCAGCGCCCACACCGGGATGATTTGCAGCAGCAGGTAGAGCAGGCTGATCAGCGTGGCCCGGCTGAACGTCTGCCATCTGCCCATGGTGTGCAAACCTTCGACAACGTGCCGCAGCGTGACCGCCCAGCGGCTCTCCCGAACTACTTTTTGGGCATGGCTCTTGTGGAAAATGACAAAGGCCAGCAGCGCGGCCGCAACCACCAGCACCACTGCCATCACCCGCACTCCGTCCACCAGATACCGCGGCAGGGTCAGGAAATTAGCCGTGATCACAAACGCGGCTACCATCCACAGCCCGTCTAGAATCCGCTCGATCGCGGCGGAGGCAATGGCCACCGAGAGATGTAGATTATTCCAATGGGCTAAAAGATAGCAGCGGATTACCTCACCAGTCCGCAGCGGCAGGATCTCGTTCGCGAACAGGCCG
>CAZMRK010000308.1:0-3606 GCA_964568355.1 uncultured Solibacteraceae bacterium
GCCTCGCGATCCGCCGTCGGATCGATCATTACTTTTAAGCCGTCCTGGGCGCGCATCAACCCGACGTACGTCGCCGGCGGCAACTTCTGGATCTCCCTCACCAGGGAATCTTTGGCCGGCTCGACGTACGAGAGGTCCCCCACCATGTCGAGAACGGTCAGAATCATCAGATCGTCCTGGGGACCGTGTAACCCCACCACGCGCACGTCGGTACCAGCCAGTCTGGCATGAAGGTCCGCGAGCGTCAAAGGCTGATCCGCCCGGGCATCCGCCCACACCGGAACCCGGATCTGGCGTATCGCTGTCTTGGGCGGCGGCGCGGCCGGCAGGCAAGCCAGGCACCCGAGGATCGCCAACCAGCGTAACTTCGGGCGCGCCACTAAAAGCTGAACCTCAAACCCAATTGGATGACCCTCCCGCCGCGCGAGCCGATAATCTTACCCGCGTTGACGTTTGGGGCGCTGGCCGGGCCAATGACATTGTCGGGATAGTTCCAGTTGGCGTGATTCAGGCAGTTGAATCCCGCCGCGCTGAATTCGATCGTCCGGTCTGCCGCCAGCGCAAAACGCTTATTGAAGGACATGTCCAGGTTCTGCGAGCCTGGATTGAAGACGCCGGGAATGGTGCGCGGTGCATTGCCGATCGTGAAATCCGCCGGCTGGTCGAAGGCTGCTGCATTGAACCACTGGTCGGGACCGGGATTCGCCACGTGCGGATCCACGCCCGAAACGTAGTTCACGTGCAGCGCCTGCACCACTCCGCCGGTATTGTTGTACTGCGGAATCGGGTAGATGGGAGTACCGCTGTAGAGCGCAGCCATGCCGGTGATCGACCATCCGTCGATCAGGTACTTGCGCCAGTCGGGAAAATTCAAAAAGGGCTTGTTCGTGCCCATCGGCAGCTCATAGACGTAGGTTAGTTGAAACTGCTCGGGCACGTAACCGGCCGTCAAGGCCCACTCGTTCTGCCGGTTAAAAAAATCCTGCTTTCCGTACGGACCGGAATAGTCGTCCATCTGCTTGGCGAATTCGAAATACGCGCTGACCGAGAGCCCCTTGGAGGCTCTCTTTTCCAGCCGCAGGTAGCCGGAATCCCGCTGGTATCGCCCCCCGGGGTAGGAACTGTACACGTCGAACCCCTTGTACTGGGGGTATGGCCGCAGCGACTGGTTGAACTGCTCGTCGTTGAGTTGGTCGCGATATTTCAAATCGTCAAGCGGAATGGCGTTGGGATTCGCGGCGCTGTTGCTGACCAGCAGGTTCTTCCCTCCCGAAATGCTCGCTCCCATCGTCAGCACTACCGAAGCCGGCAATTCCCGCTCCACCGAGATCGAGGCCGATTGATACGTGGGCAGGCGATCGCTGCGGTCGATCAGATCTGCCACGGTATTGTCAGCGGCGCTGGGGCTGAGATTGGGAATCGGGCCGGCTGGTGCCGGAAAGCCGGAAGAAAGCACCGCCGCCGGCTCCAACTGGACGTTGGGCGAGATATAGGTCGGATAGATGCTAAAGCCCTGCGTGCCCCACTGCGCGGTGTAGATCGGGATGGCGGCATAGCTGCGGGAGAACGAACTGCGCACTACCGTTTTCGAATCGCCCAGAGGGTTCCAGGCGAAACTGATGCGGGGCTCCAGGCGGTTGTGCACGTTCTGGAATGCGCTGCCCTGTCCGTTGACGTCGGCCGCCACCAGCGCGCCCCGCGTCCCTGTCTGCGAGTTGAGCACCGTAAGATCCACCGTCGACTGGCGATTATACTTCTCGGTACGCGGGGTGCTGCGGTTCAGGTTCAATCCGATCGTGACGGTCAGGCCTTTCCGGATCTCGTAGTGGTCGCTGGCGGAAAGCGACGACGTGCTGCGGCGGAAATAGGAAGGCGCCGTTACCACACTGCGCTCGGCATACTGCGAAAGTCCCAGCAGGAAACTGGCGAAGGCATGCCCCGTGTCGACGATACCCGGCAGGCTGGTCAGGCCGGCGCCGAACGTAAACGACCCTCCCGGATATTGCGGCCAGTACGTATTCACCTGCGACCGCACATACTGCCCCACCAGACGCAGCGTGTGCTTGCCGCGCCGCGTAGAGATGCCATCGGTAAACACGTAGGAGTTCCGGGCATTCTCGGAAATCGGGTAGGAGCGCCCCATGTTGAGGTAGGGTGAAAGCTGGAAAACCGGAAACCCCTGCAGGCCCGTCCCCGGCAATCCCAGCAACGCTCCATAGTCGGCTGTGTCCTCAGCAGTGCCGCTCTGCGATCGGTCAGAGCTGACCTCGATCGTCGCCGTATTGACGGTGCGCGAAGTCGCCGTGAAAACATGTTCGATCGATCCACGGCGTGACTGAAACTGGCGGTCGGCAGGCCCGGGATTCGCCGCCGTCGGGAACCAGCGAGCCGCCTCCATCGTCCCATTCGAAAATGCCAGCTCCATGGTGATCCGGTGGCGCTCGCGGATGGACTGATCCACCTTGGCGATCATGCCGTTGGCCGTATTGGATTCAGGCGAATTGATGAAATAGTTATTGCGAAAAAAAGGCCCTACGTCCGTATTCGGCATGGGGTAGTAGGCCAGCGCCTTGCTGGCCACCGGATCGATCCGGTTGGCGGGAATGCGATTGCCCGGAAACGGATTGCGCAGATATTGCAGGTTGGTCTCCGAGATCGCCTGTGTCGGATCATAGGCCGGATTTGGAGCCGTCGATGCCGGATCGTAGATCGGCAGCGGCAGGCCCGCCTGATCTACCACCGCTGAAAAATCCCCGGAATGCTCCGGCTCGGTCGGCACCGTCTGCAAATAGGTACGGGCAATATGTTCGCGAACCCCCTCGTAAGAGAGCGAAAAGAAGGTGCCCGAACTGCCGCGCAACAGGTGCGGGATCACGACCGGTCCGGCGACATTGAAACCAAACTGGTTGCGGCGCAGCAAGCCCTTCGTCCCCCCGTTCTGGGTGATTTCATGCGGAACTGCATCCAGAAAATCGTTACGGAAATTCTCAAACAGGCGGCCGTGCCACTCATTGCGCGGACCGTTCTTTTTTCCGGCCGGTGGCGGGCTGTCGGGGCGCAGCCCCAGGTTGCGCGTTTCGATCTGAAACTCACTGACTGCACGATCCATTTCGCTGGCTGTCTGGCTCTGCTGAGAGTACGCCGGAGCGGCGTAGCAGAGGCAGAGGACAAGCGCGGAAAGGTCGGGCCGGGGCATACCTCCAGTGTACCAATCAGCACCGGAAGCGCCCCGCTCCAGCCTGCTAATCTAGGCTATGGATGAGACTACGCGAGATCGCCGAGCGGCTGGGCGCCACCCTGGCCGGCGATGGAGAGATCGAGATCACCGGAGTCGCCGGGATGGAGCATGCCGTGCCCGGTCAACTCACCTTCCTGGCAAATCCCAAGTATGCCCATAAGGTAAAGCAAACCCACGCCAGCGCCATTCTGGTATCGCCCACGGTCGGCGACCTCCCTATCGCCACCCTGATTTCCGAGAATCCCTATCTGGATTTCGCCTATGCCCTGGAGATCTTCTATCACCCCCCGCGCCCGGCGGCCGGCATCCATCCGCTGGCCTATGTAGACCCTACTGCGTCTATCGGAGAAGGGGCCTCCATCGGCCCG
>CAZMRK010000309.1:0-11794 GCA_964568355.1 uncultured Solibacteraceae bacterium
GACGCGATCGCTTCCGTCTGGCGTCCGCCTTTTTCCTGGATCCGCGCCAGCGTTGCGAGCGTCTGCGCCGACCGCGGTTGGTTCGCCAGCGCTTTGCGGGCCTGCGCTTCGGCCTCTGCCAGGTGCCCCTCAGCCGCCAGCGCGATCGCCAGGTTGCGGCCCGCCTCCGGATGGCGCGGTTCGATCGTCAGCGCCTGCCGGAACTCCACGGCGGCCTTCGCATGTTCGCCCTGCTGTTCGTAGATCAGCCCTAGCGCATTCCTCGCATCCGCGTGCCGGGGTTGCAGACTGAGCACTTTGCGCAGCGCCTCGGCAGCGGCTTCCGGCTGCCGTTCACGATGCAGCAGGGCCCCCAGGTTGAAGTACGCATCCGCAAAATCGGGCCGCAGCGCGATCGCGGACTGAAACTGCCCGATCGCCCGCTCGATCTGCCCTGTCCGTCCCAGCTCCACTCCGCGCGCAAAGTGGCCCTCGGCGGTGCCGAGATCCGACCCTTCGGCCGCCAGGGCGAGCAGAAGCGGAACGGCCCACAGCATGCCCAAATTTTACCGGAGCCGTGCGGCCGGAAGCAGGGCCCCTATCCAAACCATCTGCTACGCCGTTACGACTGCAGCCAGCGGTTCCGTCTTTGCCCAGCAGCGCAACACCTCCGCGACGCTCCAGGCCTGCGCAATGCAACCGCGCGGCGTGTGCGGCCTGTCCGCATCGAAGATCTCGCTGATCGAGCCGATGCAGGCCTCCCCCAGGTGCGGCACAAACCCTTCCAGAAACGGCCGCGCCCCCGTGGGATCCTCCGGATGCAGCTTCAACCAGGCGTCTATATAAGGTCCGATGAGCCACGCCCACACCGTCCCCTGGTGATAGGCGGCATCACGCGAACGCAAGTCGCCGTAGTATTTGGCCTTATAGTCCTTGTCTCCCGGCGCCAGGGAACGCAGCCCCACCGGCGTCAGCAGGCGCTCGGCAACTGCCTGCATCACCGGCTCCCATCGCGATGGATCGAGTACCGGGTGATCCAGCGAGATCGCGATCACCTGGTTCGGACGGCAAGCGGGATCATTCCCACGCTCCCCGTCGACTACGTCATACAAATAGCCGCCTGCCTCATACCAGAAGCGTTGGTTGAAGGATTCGTACACGCGGTCGGCGTGTTCGCTGAATCCCTGTGCCGAAGGATCGCCTGTTTCGGTCAGCCAGCTCGCCAGTAGCCGCAGCGCGTTGTACCATAGCGCGTTGATCTCCACCGCTTTGCCCCTTCGTGGCGTCACCACCCAATCCTCCACCTTGGCATCCATCCAGGTAAGCTGATAGCCTTCCGCGCCCTGGCGCAACAATCCGTCGCCGGCATCTGCTGATATCCCAAATTGCGTGCCGTGAAGATGCTTCTGCGCAATCTCTACCAGCTTCGGCAGGACCACTGCGAGAGTTTCCCGATCCCCCGTCACTTTGACATAGCGGTCGAGCGCGTGGAAATACCACAAGGTGGCATCTGCGGTGTGATATAGCCCTTCCCTCTCACCCTCCGGGAACATATTGGGGATCAGCCCGTCGCGAATGTAATAGGCAAACGTGCGCAGGAGCCAGCGCGCCTCGTAGTAGCGGCCCGTGGTCAGCGTAAGCCCTTCCAGGCTGATCATGGTGTCGCGTCCCCAATCGGTGAACCAATGGTATCCGGCAATCACCGTGCGAACCTCGTCCCCGGTAGCGCTGGCCCGCGCGGCATCCGCTACACGGCCTAAAGGCGTGATCAGGAACTGGTCCGCGGCCAACACCAATTCGGCGCCCGGACCCTGCTGCACCGCCGGACAGGCAGTTGCGATCAGTCGTCTGCGCCGCTCGTTCTCCGCCTGCGCCGCTCCGCTCGGCGTAAGCGCGCGAACGGTATCCCAACTCTCGGTGGAGGCGATCAGCGTGGCCGACTCCCCTTCCGTGAGGTCGATCCGAAAATAGCCCGGGCTCCACAGCGATCCCTTCGATTCGTAGCCGCGATTGAACTCGGTGCTGTATTGAATCCCTGCCGTCTCCCGTCGATCGAACGTGAAGGCCATCGCCGGACCCTCCACCACGATCCGCAGCACCGGCAGCTCCGAGTGCGCCGAGATCTCGTATTGATCGTTGACCACGGTAAGCGTGTAACGCTCCACCGTGACTGCGCTGACCGGCGCGTCGTGCGGGCGGAAATGAATCGCCGGACGCAGGCCCAGCCGCAACGAGCCATCTCCCGATAGCAAGCGGTACGTAATGTGTACTGTGTTCTGGCGCTGTGGCATGAGCAGCCGCTTCTCCAGGGTGAAGCTCTCCACCTCATAGCGCCAGATCGGGAGCCCCGCCTCCAGATGAAAATCCGAAAACGGCAGGGTGTGCCCTGGAGTCACGCCGGCCAACTCCTCCGCGCCCGTATAGGCCACCACCCGGTCCGGCAGGCGCAGCCGTTCGGAGAGGCCGTTGAGCATCATCATGCGCCCCAGCGCATTGGGCAGCGCGGCGATCAGCAGCCCGTGATATCGACGGGTTATCGCCCCCGTGGATGTTCCCGACGCATAGCCTCCCAAGCCGTTGGTCACGAGCCACTCGTCATGCAGGTGAGGATCCGAATCTGGCGCTAGCGCCTCGCGCCTGAAAGGAACGCGCACCGGAAACCCCATCAATCCCGGCCCTCACGCCGCTCTCTTCCGGGTTCCGCCGGACCCAGCACGATGGCTGCATGGCCCGGGATCCGCCAGTTCTCCTCGCTATCCGGCGGAAAAGTTCCTCCCCCTCCATAACACGGATCCTCGCTCGACCACAGCACCTCCCAGCGCTTTCCCTCTGGCGGCGCGAGCAGCGGTTCCGGCGCCGGGTCCAGGTGGGCGTCCATCCCCAGGTTCACCAGCAGTAGTCGGTCGTCGCCCTGATCGCCGAAGTACCGCAGCACAAAGGCGTGCGAACTTAGCACTGCGCCGTCGACTCCCCGCCGCTTCTGTGCCCGGAATACCGGATCTTCCCTTCGCAGGCGGAGCAGATCCTGGTGAAGCCGATAGGCCGGCGCGTGACGTTCTCTCTCCGAAAAATCCAGCTTGCATCGCTCGAAAGTGGAAGGGTTGCCCGGATCGGCGAAACAGCAGCGGACCTCCGGCCGCGCCAGGCTGCGGAACTGTTCCAGAAACTTGCCCCGCCCCTCCTGAATCATCTTCGAAAGTTCCGGCTTGTGGTCCGCAAAGTAATGGAACGGTGCGGAGGAAGCAAACTCCTGCCCTTGAAACAGCATCGGCGTTCCTGGCGCCAGTAACAGCAGCGCGGTCATGGCCCGGAGCTGCCCCGGGCTGGTCTGCTTATCGATACGATCGCCCCGTCCGCTGTTCGCCACCTGATCGTGATTCTGAATAAATGTTACAAATTGTGCCGGCCGCAACCCCCACGTTGGCTTACCACGGCGGTTCCCCTGCCACTTGTAGCGCTGCCCCTGAAAAAGATACCCGTACTTCACTGCCGAAACGAACTCCTGAGGCTTGCCCAGATGATCCGTGTAGTAAGCTTCGTTGCGCCCCGTCAGAGACACCACCGCGCTGTGATGGAAGTCATCGTTCCATAGCGCATCTATACCGTAGCCGCCCTCCTCCGGAGGCCGTACCAATCTGGTGTGCTGCGGTTCGTTCTCCGCCACAAGAAGTGTGGCGCGCCCATTCGCGGACTTTCGCACCCGTCGCGCAATCGCCGCCAGAATATGCTCCTCCGAAGCATCGAAGATCTGCTGCGTGGCGTCCAGCCGCAGCCCGTCCAGATGAAACTCCTCGATCCAATACGCCGCGTTGGTCAGAAAATACTCGCGTACCGGCCCGGAGTTCGGGCCATCGAAGTTAATCGCGTCTCCCCACTCATTGTCGTAGCGCGACGTGAAATAGTCGGGCGAGAACTCCCTCAGATAATTACCGTCCGGCCCCAGATGGTTGTACACCACGTCCAGAATGACGCCTACGCCCACGCTGTGCGCTTCGTTCACGAACCTCCGCAGGTCATCCGGCTCGCCATAAAGCCAGCTTGGGGCGAAAAGGCCCACGCCATCGTAGCCCCATCCAAAACGTCCGGGGAAATCCGCAATCGGCATCAGCTCGATCACACTGATTCCCGAAGCCGCCAGCTCCGGCAATTCTTCGCGCGCTGCTTCCCAGGTACCCTCCCTTGTGAAGGTGCCGACATGCATCTCGTAGAGGACTTGCCCCTCCAACCCGGTGCCCCGCCAGCCTTCATCCGTCCAGACGAACGTCGAAGGATCGACAATCTGCGATGGCCCGTGCGGGCCGTGCGGCTGGAAGCGCGAGGCCGGATCCGGACGGCCGGCCAGGCGGTATCTTGCGCCGGCCGCTACCCTCGTCATCCCGGAAAAATAACCTCCTGCCTCCTGTTCTAGCGCGATCGTGGGACCGTTTTCGATCTCCACTTCTACCTGTTTGTGAGCAGGTGCCCAGACGCGAAAGTGTACCTTGCCTTCGGACACAATTTCGGCGCCGATCGGATAACGTCTTCGAATGTTCATTCTGCTGTGAGCGGTGACTCGAAGTCGGAAGCGCCGCGTCTGCCCTTGTTACGATTGGCGCTTTTCCTGAAGCTCGCGCTGCGCCCGAAACCAGTCTTCGTCCGGTGACCCGATCGGACAGTTGCGCTCCAGCCAATACTGGTATGCCAGGCTGGCCACCTCCAGTTCGTCTACAGGTCCCGGTCGAACCAGTGCGGTCGTGTCTGGCACCGCTTCAGAGATCGCCTTCGATTCGCGCTTGGCTGCTCCCTTCGCCATGGGTAATTTCCTCTCAGGCTTCCTCTCTCGTAGGAGGCCCGGGATGGGAGGCAGCAATCGTTTGCCCACTGAGGCGCTCCACACAAAAGAGCCTTTGCGTTGCCGGACCGCCGTCTATTTCGGGCGAAAGATGACATCCACCCAATAATTCGTGGCGTGAAAACTCTCTTTGGGGAAAGTCGACGTCGAACCGTAGGCAAATACTCCGGTAAGTCCTCGCAAGGGCAAGTTATCCAGAACACGCGTGAAGAACGCCGCGTCCGCCGCGTAATGTCCCTTCGGACATAAGTAGGAAGCCACGTAGGGAACGTTTGCTCGGATCTCTACCGGCCGCGGAAACATCGCCACCTGCCATCCCGACGAGCTCTCTCTGGCAAATGGAACGGTCGCCAGTTTCGTGCCGGTATCAGACCATAAAGTACCAACGTGCGGACCTGTATTCTCCGCGCTCTTGTAGAAGCGAATTCCCATCACCATGCCGGCTACCTCGCTGGTAAACTTCACGCCCAGTTCCACGGATGGTTCCGGCCCGGCATCCTGCTTCTGGGGAGAGGTATCCTCAAACAGCGTCGTCTCCCGCATTCTTTTTGGCGCCGCGAGCGACGTGCAGTTACATGGAGGACAGACCGTGCCACCCGGCGAGATACTCGCCGTCGACCCAGCCAGTGCCTGTGCCGTTCCGTCCGCCAAAACGCCCCTTACTTTGCTTACGGCGATCGGGATCGGCTTGTTGGTCCCTTGCGGCACCGTCACGGCCAGAACGCCCACCGGACCGCTTCGGATGACTTTTGAATCGCCGACCAGCAGGCAGCGCGCGCCGCTGCAGGTTAATCCCTTCCCCGGCAGCGTCGTAGCCAGCCCGTACATCACCCCAGCGGGCACCGACAGTTCCCATTGAAGGCCGGAAAGCGACGCCGATGTCGTGTTCAATGTGAGCAGCAGGTTGACTGTGGCGCCCGCGGGACCGGCGGCGTCCGTCACCTCCAGGCGATCCAGGCCAAATGCGGCCGTCGCCAACACAAAAGCCCATACCAGTCTCTTCATGGCGGAATTTGTTCCAGCATACCAACTCCTGCCGCCGCTCACGCTCCCGGCCGCTGAAAGACCAGGGAACCACTTGCGCGCGCCTCAGAAATGGCCTTGCCTGTTTGCGCACACTTACCGGGCCGCAACCGCCAGTGGGCGGTCAAATGCCGTTTTTCAACGCTTTTTTAGGATCTCTCCGTACACTGGCAGTTACCGTGCTAAAGCTTCTACCTCGGCAATCCTGCCGGCGCAATTGACCGCGCAACCCCAAATATAGGTACACTCAAAAGAATGACGAAACAGCAATTGGTGGATAAGATTTACACCAAGACACAGCGGCCGAAGCCCGAGATCGAACAGGTACTCGAAGCGGTACTGGATTCCATTACAGAAGCGCTGAGCTCGGATGAACGGATCGACCTTCGTGGTTTTGGCAGCTTCGTCGTCAAGCAAAAAAAAGAGCGTCAGGGCCGTAATCCGCGCACTGGAGAAACCATCACCATCCCAGCTAAGCGTGACGCCAGCTTTAAGCCCGGCAAGGAACTGGTTGAAAAGCTCGCGCAGGCTCCGAGCGCGGTGGCGCCGGAATAGCACGGCAGTGCGGAATTGACGTGTAGTAAGTAGTACAGTGATACTCCGGGGATATTGCTCACTTACTACCTGCTCCTGCATTCTCGCGGAATGACGTCCAGGAAGAAGACGGAAATCTCCGCCTGAGCCGCTTCCCGCTTCTCCCGCGGTCGGGAATCCTGCGCGGCGCGTCGGGTTGCGATACCATGTGGGAAAGCCCTTGTGTTCCACTGTGCTTCTCTGGCGTTTTCCCCCGCCGCTGGTGAGGTGTCGTGCACAAGGTTGCTCCGCAGGACGCTTTCACCGGCTCAAAGCCAATCGGATTCGGCATCGATGCGGGATGGTTATGGAAAATATACGACTTCAGATCTGTGCGGCGATGACATGGCCGAGATGCTCGATCTCCTGGAATCTCGCCTGGCTGCCTTGCGCGCCGGCCGATCTTCGGCGGTCCGCCCCGCTGCCGTTACCGATGCCGCCGTGCAGTCTCAAATGCGGCGGGTTGGCCTTTCTGCCGCCGATTTCCTGACTGTCTTTCGTGTCGATCCGCATCTCTGGGAGGAATGGATGGCTGGAAAGTCCTCTATTCCCGCCTGGGTCGAAGCTTCCCTGCAAATCCTCGCTCTACTCAGTCCAACGGCTCGCCGGAGTTTCCTCAACCGTCCAGGACTGCAAACCTACAAGACTCCGGCCAAAACGCATCCCTTCTCCCGAATCGAGGAACTCTGAATTCATGGCTGAATCGAAAACTGAGAAAACTGAAAAGAAAACCAACGTTGATAAACCGCGCCTGATTCTCACACATGGAGAGAAAGGCGGTGTCGGCAAAACCACCGTAGCAAGAGTGATTGCCGACTTCCTGGGCTCGCGCGGCATCCCGTTCCGCGGCTTCGATGCGGAGGGGCCTGCCGGTCAATTCCTCCGCTTTCATCCCGATGAGACTTCCCCCGTCGATGTCTCCAGCGCCGCCAGCGTCGCGCCCGTGCTCGACTACCTCATGGAGGGAAGCGGCAGGCGCATCGCTCTGGTGGATCTCGGAGCACGTTCCGGTCCCGATGTGAAAAGCTGGCTCTATCGCGGCGGCGCTCTCGAAGAAGCCGAAGCCGCCCGCCTTGGCATCACGGTGATTTATGTGCTTGGCGGAGCCATCGATAGCGTCGGCCATCTCAAGGAATGCTTCGGCGCCCTTGGTCGTGATCTGACCTACATCGTCGTGAAGAACTTCGGTGTCGCCGGAAAGTTCGACATCTACGATCAATCCCATGTCCGTAAGGACCTGTTGGCCATCGGTGCGCGGGAGATCGCGATTCCTGCCCTCGACCCCTCGGTCTATCAATCGGTTGACCGCGCCAGCATTTCTCTCTCCGCTTTCGCCGACGGGCAAAATGGAACCTTCGGTTTCACCGAGCGTCGTTACTGCCGCACTTGGCTGCGTGAGTGCTTCACCGCACTGGAAGAAGTCGCTTCGGTTTTGCAGTAGTCTGCCGCGGGAAGGCCGCCACCGGCCTTCCCCGAACTCCACTTACTAACAGAAAAACTGCCACCGACCGCGCGCGTCAGCAAGCGGTCAATCGAGCCCAATCATCCGGTGGCTAGCGGCTTGCATCTCGCCACGGCGAGGTCCTGCCCCATGAAGTTTCTCCCCTATGTGATCGTGTTCACCACGTTGGCCGCCACCCCTGCTCTTTCAGAAGATTCGCAAACCCGTTACTCGGATGCTCTACGATCCGCCATGCACAGCCAGGCTCTCCAGAAATATGCAAGCGCGGAAAAGTACTATCAAATCTCTTATGATGCCGCCAGGAGTGCGTTTGGTGAGAAGGACAACCGCGTTGCCAGGGTGCTCAATCGCTTGGGACAAGTCGCCTATTTACAGGGCAACTATCTCCGTGCGAGAGATCGCTTCCGTATGTCGCTGGACGTATACAAAAGCTCGCCGGGCGCCAACGCGGAAGACCGCGCGGCGGTGTGGAATAATCTCGGAGCCACCGAAGAAGAACTTGGTAACTTCTCTAGGTCTCTGGAGTATTTCCGCAAAGTGATCGACTATTATCAGCAGGCTGGCCGTGCCAACGACCGTGGCGCCGCCGTTACCCTCAGTAATCTCGCCCTGGTACAAGCGATGGTGGGAGACCAGCAGGAAGCCGTCGACTCGGCTACGCGAGCTGTGGACCTGTTGGAGCCCGGACGGCTATCGATGGACTTGATTGAGAGCCTTACCGCATTAGGAAGAATCCAGACACTGCTGGACGACCATGCTTCGGCTGCTCGTTCTCTGGAGCGGGCGCGCTGGGGCTTGGCCCAGATCGGCGGTGAAGAGACGTTTGTCGCGGCACATGTCTTTACCTACCTGGGACGGCTTTATGCCGCCACCCAACGCACCAAAGAAGCAGAGCCGTTGTACCAGCGCGCCCTGCGGATCGAAGAGCGGCTCGTAAGTCCCCAGCACCCGACCTACCTGATTACCCTGAAAAGCTACGCCAGCCTGCTGCGGGAAACCGGACGTAAACGCGAGGCCAAAGAACTGGAGGCTCGCTTCCACGATGGCGTAGCCGGCTCTCAGCAGCAAGCCATCACCAAATCGGTAGTCGACGTCCGTACACTCATGCGCGAATCGCGCTGACATCCCGCAGAGCAGTAACGTGCGGAATTTACCAGGCCCTCGGGAGACTACCGAACCGGCGCGTAATATCCAGCCCGGTGATGCGCGGTGACTGGCGGCATTCCCTGCCGTGGAACCAGCGCCACTCTCACCTTGTGATACCGCCCGTCCGCCAATCTGTTGGCGGGCGAATATCCCAGTACATATTGGCTGCGCAGGCCCGCGCCGATCCGCGCGCAATACTCCGGAAGTCGGTTTAGGTTGCCTACTGTGAAGAGTTGTCCTCCAGTGTCGGCGGTCAACTCTGTCAGCAGGTAAGGCCCCTGGCGCTCCTCGTGTGTGGCCGGACGTTCTTCTCCCTCGAAGATTCCCATCGCGTACAGCTCTACGCCGGCCTCCCGTAGCGCGCTCCGGGTTTCGCCCTCCGTAAACCGGCTGCGGTTTTCTCCGCCGTCGGACAGAACCAGGATCGCCTTGCGCGTGTAGTGGGCTCGTTTCATCTCCATCAGCCCCAATTGCAGGGCGTCGAAAAGCGAGGTCCGGCCATACGTGCCCGCGTGCCGCATGCGCTGCTGCACATCCTCCGGCTCTGTCGTGAAGGGTACAGTCAGTCTGGCCCGGTCGTTGAATTCCACCAGGAAGAATTCATCCTCCGGATTGGCTGCCTTGAAAAACGCCGCCACCGCCTCCGCGGATCGATGAATCTTTTTCCGCATACTGCCGCTCACGTCAAGCAGCAGCCCCACCGACACGGGCGCATCCTCTACAAAGAAATGAGTGATCTTCTGTTCGACTCCGTCTTCGAATAGCTGAAAGGCCGTCCGGTCGAGCCCTGCCACGTTATTGCCCAGAGATGTGGTGAGATGCACCGGAATCAGCACCAGCGGTGCTTCCACGCGCAACACGGGATCCTCGCCGGCGAGGCTCAACACCGGCGCCAGGCACAGCGCCATCAAGAGCCCGAGGAACACCCGGCCGGCAGCGAAGACGCGGATGGGCCACCACCCTCCCATGTGGACCTACCGGAGTATACCACCGCACATTGCGGGGCGATATTACGGCGATCAGCGCGAAACGACGTTTTTCGCGGGAGGAGGAGGAACGGGAGTGGTTACCACGTGTCGCTCATCGGCACAGCCTGCCAGAACCGCCGCCAGAATCCACAACAATACTTGTTTCGACATAACCCTGTACTCGAAATTGTACTGAAATCAACCGGGCGATTCATCGTCCCGCCCCGCTATTCCTGCTATTCTGGTCTGCTTCCAGCCATGCAACGCCGCACCTTCCTGCAGACCGGTGTCGCCGCCGTCGCGGCCGCCCAGACTGCCAAAGCCAAAATTACCAGCTCGGTCATGCTCTGGACCCTCAAAGGATCGTTTGAAGAGAAGCTGGAAACAGCCGCGCGGGCTGGCCTGCAATCGGTCGAACTGGTCGCCGAATATACCGCCTGGTCCGACGCCGATCTCACTCGCATCCGGAAACTGTCGCGCTCCTTCGGACTGGGCATGGATGCTCTGATCGCCACCCCCGACTGGGGCAAACGGCCGGTCTCCATGGTCAATCCCGCCGAGCGCGGTCAGTTTCTGGCCGACCTCCGCAATGCCATCACCGTGGCGCGCAAGCTCGAAACGCCGCAGATCATCCTCATGAGCGGCAATGCCATCCCTGGCCGTACCCACGAGGAACAATACGCCAGCCTTCTCGAAGGCTCCAAGCGAGCCGGAGAGTTGGCAGCCGCTGCCGGCGTAACCCTCATCGTCGAGCCCTTGAATTCCCTGGTCAACCACAAGGGCTTCTTTCTCACCACCTGCGTGGAGGGCCTCAAGCTCATCCGCGAGGTCGATAACCCCCACGTGCGCCTGCTCTTCGACATCTACCATGAGCAGGTACAGATCGGAAACGTCATCCGCACGATCACCGAGGCAGCTCCTTACGTCGCCGTCTTCCACGTGGCCGATAACCCCGGGCGCCACGATCCGGGCACCGGCGAGCTGAACTATCCCAATATTTACAAGGCTATCCAGAAGACCGGTTACAGCGGCTATATCGCCATGGAATACCTGCCGCTGGGCGAGCAGGTTCCGAGCCTTTCCCAGGCCGTCAACCAGATGCGCGCCTCGCTCTCTGCCTGATCGCCGGCCGTTCCCGCGGCCTCTCAGTACACTAGGAACAATGACCAACGAAAACATCGGCCTGCTCGTGCATGCCGGGCCTGGACCAGGAGTGCTTCATGAGCTCACCGGCGTCATCGCCCGGCACCAGGGCGACATCACGTCAGTCGAGATTCTGGAGCACCAGCCCACCGAAGCTCGCATTTATTTTGAGGTTTCCCTGCCCGGGCCGGCCCAGGCCGCCGCGGCCCTCCTGGTCGAGGAGTTGCGGCTCCTCCCCGTAGTGCGGAGCGCCAATGCGGTCAAGACCTTACAGAAGATCTACGGCAAGCGGATCATTATTATGGGGGGCGGGGCTCAGGTCGGCCAGGTGGCCATCGGAGCGGTTTCCGAAGCCGATCGCCACAATATCCGCGGCGAGCACATCTCGGTCGATACCATTCCACTGGTCGGAGAGCAGACCCTGGCCGACGCCGTCCGCGCCGTGGCCCGCCTGCCTCGTGCCAAGGCCCTGGTCCTGGCAGGTTCTTTGATGGGGGGAGAGATTGAGCAGGCGGTCCGTGAGGTTCGGCAGACCGGGCTGCTGGTGATCAGCTTGAATATGGCGGGAAGCGTTCCGGATGCCGCCGATCTGGTGGTAAGCGACCCGGTTCAAGCCGGAGTCATGGCCGTGATGGCGGTCGCCGATACCGCCAAATTCACCATCGAGCG
>CAZMRK010000310.1:0-3566 GCA_964568355.1 uncultured Solibacteraceae bacterium
CATTCCATCATCGGCGGCTACAGCGTGGTCACGCAAGACGTTCTGCCATACTCCCAGACGGTCAGTGATCGCGAGATTAAGGTCTTCGGGGCCAATAAGATCGGGTTGGAGCGGCGGGGATTCCCGATCGAGACGATCGAGAAACTACAGACGGCGCTGCGGCTGCTCACCCGGGCGCAACTGAATACCTCGCAGGCCATCGAACGCATCCAGGCCGAGATCCCCGGCTGCCCGGAGATCGAAGAACTGGTCCGGTTCATTCAGGAATCGCAGCGCGGCGTGATTAAGTGATGAAATACGGGCTGATCGCCGGCAACGGCCGCTTTCCGATTCTGGCGCTCGAAAACGCCCGCCTCCTGGGGCACCAGGTCATCGTGCTGGCTATTAAAGAGGAGGCCTTCCCGGAAGTGGAGGCCCTGGTCGACCGCTGCTACTGGATCTCGTTGGGGCAATTGGGACGGCTCATCGAAATCCTCAAGAGTGAAGGCATTTCCGAAGTGGTCATGGCCGGGCAGGTCAAGCACGCCAGGATCTTCTCTTCGATCGTCCCGGACTGGCGCCTGGTCAAACTGCTGGCCACCCTGCCCAGCCGGAACACCGACGGGCTGATCGGGGGCGTAGCCCGTATCCTGGAAGAGGAAGGCATTCGCCTGCTCGATTCCACCGCCCTGCTCAAACCCCTGCTGGCCGATCTGGGGCCGATGACCCGCCGCAAGCCCAACAAGGACGAAGAGGCGAATATCGCCTACGGACGCCGCGTGGCGAACGCCTTGGCGGGCTTCGACGTGGGACAGAGCGTGGCCGTCTGCGAACGGGCTTGTGTAGCGCTGGAGGCGATGGAGGGTACCGACGCCATGCTGCGCCGTGCCGCCGGCTTTACCAATGGCCGTCCGCTGACCCTCGTCAAAGTGGCTCGGCGGCGCCGGCATCTGCTGTTCGACGTGCCGGTAATCGGCCTGGACACCATTCCGGTGATGGAGGAGACCGGGACCACGGCCCTCGCCGTAGACGCCGGCCGGACGCTGCTTTTGGATCGTGCCGAAATGCTGGCATCTGCCGAACGGGCCGGGATCACCGTCGTCGGCATAGCTCCAGAAGACTAGGCGGCTGCGTAACCTCCCGCCGATCGACTTGTCCTACAATCAAAGCGGAGGAATTCTGAGAAAAATCCGAGTGGCAGTGATCGGGGCCGGACAGTTCGGCCGCAACCACTGTCGGGTTGTGCATCAGTCGGAAGAGGCAGAGCTGGCCGCGGTCGTCGACCTCGACTGGAACCGGGCGGAGGAGGCAGCTTCCGCCAGTGGAGCGCGTGCGCTGACCGACTTTCATGAGCTGCGAGGGGAGGTAGATGCGGCGATTGTGGCCGCGCCAACCACCGCCCATGCCGAGATCGGCACCTGGCTTCTCGAGGCGGGGATCGACGTGCTTGTGGAAAAACCCATCGCTCCCGATCTGGCCAGTGCCGACCGTCTGCTGGCCGCGGCCAGGCAAGGCGGGCGTATCCTGCAAGTCGGTCACCTGGAACGGTTTAATCCGGCCGTGGTGGCGCTGGAGAGCCGCTGCCATCATCCGCTGTTTTTTGAGATCCACCGTTTGAGCGTCTTCAGTCCTCGCAGCCTGGATGTCGATGTGGTACTGGACTTGATGATCCATGACCTGGATATTGTGCTGAGTCTGGTGGGGTCGGCCCCTGAAGAGATTCGCGCAGCGGGCATCTCCATCCTCTCGCACAAGGTGGATATCACCAACGTGCGGCTGGAGTTCCCTGGCGGCTGTGTTGCCAACATGACGGCCAGCCGGGTATCCACGGACCAGGTCCGCAAACTGCGGCTGTTTCAGCCGAAGCAGTACCTTTCGCTGGACTACGGGCGGCAGGACCTGGTGACCTTTTCGGTCGGCGAGAACCGGCAGATCGGTTTCGAGCAGGCGCGCATCACAAAGGAGGAGCCCCTCAAGCTGCAATTCGATGCGTTTCTCCACAGCATTGCATCCAGAACTTCGCCGAAAACTTCCGGCGTGGCGGCGCGTCAAACCTTACAGGTGGCTCTGGCGATTATTGATAAGATTAGAGAACATTCAGAGGTTGTGTCTCATTCTCTGGTGGCAGGATGGAATCAGCTATAGTCCGTAGCCCTGCGGATTCCGGCGCGGAACTGCATCTACTAACGACGTGGGAACTGGATCGCGGGCGCGAGCGGCGCGCCGGCGTCGCGTCGGTGGGGCTGCATGTGCTGGGGATCCTGTTTTTGGCGCTGCTGCCGAAAAGCGTGCTGACCCCGCCGCCTGAACGGGCCGCCCCGCGCATTACGCCCCTGATCGAGCCGCCCACGGAGCTGACCCAGATCGACCCGAACAAGGGCAAAATCAGCAAAGAGCTGACCGTGGAACAGATGCTGCCGCGGCCGAAGATTCAGATTCCACGCTCGGCCCCTTCCACCACCCGCGGGGCCGCCAAACAACTATCCGTACCCGGACCGCCTCCGTCCCCGGCGCCCAAGGCACCGGTACAGCCACTGCCCGAACCGCCCAAGATCGAGGCCAGCGCTGGCGGCAATCAGCGACTGCCGCAGGAATCGCAGATGGCCCAAGCCGCTCCGCCGCCGCAAATCCAGACGCAGGAAAAGCCCAAACTGGCCTTCGAGACGCCTTCCGCCCCCTCTTCCGGACCCGGGCCCGGCGGCGGGGGGATCATCGCGCGCCCCAACCCCTCGGTAGAAGAAGCGGTGCGGGCAGTGGCGCGCGGCGCCGGCTCGGGGCGCCTGACGATCGGTGATCTGGGACCGGAAGACATCGGCGGGCTGGGACCAGGTATCAATCTGCCGCCTTCACCGGGGAAACTGGGCAGCAACCTGGAACTGCTGAGCGACCCCCAGGGGGTGGATTTCCGGCCGTACCTGATCCGCATTCTGGCCAATGTCCGGCGGAACTGGTTCGCTGTCATGCCGGAAAGCGCTAAACTGGGCCGCAGCGGGCGGGTCGCGATTCAATTCGCCGTCAGCCGCAACGGCAGCGTGCCAAAGCTGGTGATCATCAGTCCTTCCGGGACCGAGGCCTTCGACCGCGCCGCAGTGGCCGGCATCAGCGCCTCCAATCCCTTCCCTCCTTTGCCCACCGAATTCAAAGGCGATGTGATCCGGCTGCAGTTCAATTTCGCCTACAATGTTCGCGCCCGATAATCCATGCCTCCGCGCCTGCTGCGAGCCCTGGCAGCCTTCACCATTCTGTTTCTGCTATCCGTGTTCACGCTGGATGGGACCTTACGACTGGTCACCTGCATCTTTCTGGGTGGCCTGGTAGTCAAAACCCTGATCGCGCATAAGGCGGGCTGATAGGCGGCCCAAGCCGTCCGATTCATTCCGGTACGCGCCCGTTCCGAAGTGAAACCTGACTTCCCGATTTGGCATATTTTCCCGTGAACCCCTAGCCCAAAAATTACAGATATTAAGGCCTTTATCTGATATTGATGCGTGGCGTCGCGATTGCACCATAGGGGTGCAGGAGATAGGAATGCGGCAGACAAGCACAGCGACGCGAGCGACCAAGACCGTAAGCAAGGAGACCCGGGA
>CAZMRK010000311.1:0-3333 GCA_964568355.1 uncultured Solibacteraceae bacterium
TTCTCGCGAACCGTTGGGAAACTGATTGTATCCGGGGCCGCGGGGAGCAAGTTTGCGCTGGGCGCGCTGATGGGGTTTCTGCCGTGCGGCCTGCTCTACGCCGGACTCTTGAAGGCCGCGTCTACCGCGGACGCGGTGGCCGGGGCGGCGTCCATGGCGGCGTTTGGAGCCGGTACTTCGGGGACGCTGCTCGCGATCGGGCTGCTTTCTTCGGCGGTCGGGTTCCGGCTGGGCCGGTGGAGCAATACGGCGGCGGCTGCGGGAGTCATGGCGGTAGGCGCCGTTCTGGTCTGGCGCGGGCTCATGGCTCCGGCGCCGGGAATGAGCTGCCATGCCGGCATGTGAAACGCAAACCCCCGCGCCAATCCAGCACGACTACCACCGGCTTCGCAAGGCGATTCATCTGTTGTGCTTCCTGACGTTCCTGGCCCTGCCGTTTGCAAACGTGATGCGTTTCGATATCCCGCGGCAGCGGTTCTACTGCTTCACCTTCGAGCTGTGGATCAACGAATTCGGCATCATTTTTCTCTCTTTGATGTTCCTGATGTTCGTGGTCGTCGCATCGTCGATCGTGTACGGGCGCGTATACTGCGGCTACGCGTGCCCGCAAATGATTTTCAGCGAGGCATCCCAGGCACTCGAGGACTGGCTGAAACGAAAGATCGACAAGCGCTTTAGCCGGCTCTCGCCCACTCGCCGCAAACGACTCTGGCGCATATCGTTCTACGGTGTGGTGAGCGTCGCGTCGGTATTCCTGGCATTCGTCTTCATTTCGTATTTCGTGGAGCCGAGCGACTTGCTCAACCGCCTGTTTTCGCTCGATGTGCATACGGCTGGGGGCGTCTCGGGCGTCGTGGTGACGCTGATCACGTTTTTGGATTTTACGCTGCTGCGCCAGCGCTTCTGCACTTCCGTCTGTCCCTACGGATATCTGCAGGGGCTGCTTGGCGACCGCAATACGCTGCTGGTTCACTACCGCGATCCAGGACGAAAGTGCATCAACTGCAAGAAATGCGTGCGCGTATGCCAGATGGGGATCGACATTCGCGATGGGCCGTTCCAGATCCAGTGCGTGCACTGCGGCGAGTGCATCGACGCGTGCGACCAGATCATGGGCCGACTGAAGCAGCCGGGCCTGATTCACTACGCGTGGGGCGAGGCCGGGCACGTCGTGGAAAGCGAGAGCGCGTGGTACCTCAAACTTGGCATCCGCGACGCCAAGCGCGTGCTTGTCCTGCTGATTACCGTGCTCTACCTGGCCGGCCTCAGTGTCGCGCTCTCGATGCGGCGGGCGGTTCTTGTACAACTTTCGCCCGACCGCTCGGCTTCTTTGTACACAATCGACACCGAGGGTAGGGTTCGCAACACCTTTCGCGTGAAGATCGCGAACCGGAGCAAGTCGGCTGCCCTCGTCACGCTGGAAGCCAGCGGACTGCCTGGGGCCAGCATCGTGATCGGCCGGAATCCTATTGCCGTGGAGCGCGGCGCGACAGCCGAGGCGTACTTTGACGTTGCGGCAGCTCCTTTCAACGGGGCGGAGGAAGTGAATCATTTCCGAATTGTGGCGAGATCGTCACCGGTTCGGGAGCAGGAGGCGTTCGAGGAGACGTTCCTCATGCCGGAAAGGAAAACGAAATGACGTATCGCTTCGATTGCAGGGGAGCGTTCCTTCCCAAACTCCTGGGCGGGGTCTTCGTGCTGTTTATTGGGATCCTGATCGCGTGCTGCTACATCGCCCGGCAGGCGAACCCCCAAATGCTTGACGAAAACGGTCACATTCGCCAGACACGGGCAGCCTCGCGGCCATGAACTTGTGCGCGCTGTGCGGGCTGCCTTGCGGCCGGCGTCCGCTTTCCCGCCGGATGGGGGACGACGAACTGGAGTTCTGCTGCCTGGGCTGCAGGAACGTCTATTCCATTCTGCTGGAAAGCGGCATCGTGCCTCCGGGCGGAGATTTTCGCGACACGGACCTGTTTCGAGAAAGCCTGCGGCTGGGGCTGGTGTCGAATCTCGATGCTCCGCGGAGGCGCGAGATTCCCGCTGACGCAGAAACGCGCGAGGCGCTGTTCCAGCTTTCCGGAATGTGGTGCTCCTCCTGCGGCTGGCTTATCGAGGGGGCCCTGTTGTCGGAACCGGGCATTCGGTCGGCGGAAGTGATGTTCACGTCGGACCTGCTGAAGGTGCAGTATTGCCCGCAATATGTTCCGCCCGGGCGCGTTGCGGAGCGCGTTTCGGCACTGGGCTATCGCGCCTCTCCATTCAGCTCGCAGACCGAATCCGATGATTCGGAGCGGCGCGATTTGCTGCTGCGTTTGGGCGTCGCGTTCTTCCTGTGGATGAACGTCATGACGGTCAGCCTCGTGGTGTACGCGAGCTACTGGGAGGCGATTTCGGATTCCGCCCGCCGCATTGTGCCGCTGGTGCTCATGGGGCTGGCTACGCCGGCGGTCTTCTACTCGGCGTGGCCGATTCTGCGGACGGCGGCGTATGGCCTGCGCACGATGACAGCGCGAATGGAGACGCTGCTGGCGCTCGGCATCCTGGCAGCATACGGCTACAGCGCGGCCCAGGCGTTTCTTGGCGGCCGGCATATCTATTTCGACACGGCCTGCGCCATCATTACGCTGGTCCTGCTCGGCAAGGCGCTGGAGCGGAGCGCGAAGGAAAAGACGGCTCAGGCGGCGGCGTTTCTATATCGCATGATGCCGAAAAAGGCGAGGATCGTACAGGACGGCCGGGAGCGCTTTGTTTCTATCGAAGCGCTGGAGCCGGGAATGACATTCGTCGTGAAGGCCGGTGAGCGGATCCCGGCCGATGGAGTGGTGAGCGCGGGAGAGTCGGACGTCGATGAATCGGTGTTGACCGGGGAATCGGCGTTAAGAACGCGGCGCGCGGGCGACGAAGTGATCTGCGGGGCTCTGAATTCCAGCGGCGTGCTCGAAGTACGGGCCACTCGCGTAGGCGAGGACAGCACGCTCACCCAGATCGTCCGCTCCGTGCGCCAGGCGATGAGCAGCCGGGCGCAAATCGAGCGGACGGTGGACCGCGCGGCACGGGTCTTTGTGCCCGGCGTGATGGCGTTGGCGGCGACCACTTTCGCGGGCTGCCTCTGGCTGGGCATGGGTCCGGGGACAGCGCTGATGCGGGCGATTGCGGTATTGGTCATCGCATGCCCGTGCGCGTTGGGCATGGCGACTCCGCTCGCGATCACGGCGGCGGTGGGCGCCTGCTCCCGCCGCGGCGTTCTGGTGCGCGACAGCCGTGTGCTCGAGACGGTGGGCCGCGTGGATGTGGTCGTATTCGACAAGACCGGCACCGTGACGCAAGGCGACT
>CAZMRK010000312.1:0-2872 GCA_964568355.1 uncultured Solibacteraceae bacterium
GACCGCGGGCGTGATGCCGTTGTTCAGGACGAGCAGATCGTTGTCGGTGTCCAGCGGAAGCTTGTCCGGATAGAATGGACCTTCTCCCAGGCTGACAGTGGTCGTCAGAGCTTCGGCAAAGAGTCCGGGAACTGTGTAGGCTGCCGCCCCGGCAGCCAGAGCCTGCAACAATCTACGGCGCGACCGGGTGGTCATAGGCCCTCCTGTTGGGGGCCAGTATATCGCGTTTCCGAGGCGGCCGGGTGCGGGCGAAAGCCTCTATTTCGTCGGCCGCGAACCGGCAATCAGGATATCCACGAGCCGCCGGGCGCTCCGCTGCCACGAACCTTCATATAGCCTGGCTGGACCTCCGGCGAGCGTATTTAAGGCGGAGGGAACCCCACGGGGCCCGGCCTGATTGCCGATCTCGAGAACATGAGCTTTAACGGTAGCCGAAAACGGGTGGGAAGATAACGACTACCAGTGCCGCCCAAATGGAGTATACGGGCAGATAGGCGATCTGCCATCGCTCCAGGGCGGCAAACGAGTCCCGGTGACGCAGGAAGCGCGCGTAGAGCCACGCCGACCAGGTCAGGTTGACGAGCAGAATGAGATTCTCGCCGAGAGCCGCCACTCGGTTGGGAGTGAAGCCAAACTCGGTGATGCGGACAGCGATCGCCGCGAGCGCCACCCCATCGACTACAAGCGCGCTGACCACGAGCAGCAATTGCAGGGCGTCGAAGAAGCTGGGAGGCTCTTGCGGATCGCGCGCGGAGGCGGCGTATAGCACCAGCCCGACCACCAGGACCAGCAGCAGGTCGAAGCCGATCAATACTTCCCGCTTCACGTTGACGGGGCTGCCCGTCCAGACCATCGTAGCCAGAAATGCCAGCAGCAGAGCCGTGAGCAACGGCGTGAAGAGCCTGGTCAGCACGGGTGCCATGTTCTCGATGACGCTTCGCTTCCACGAGCCAGGATCCGATGATGACGGCCCCCATCGCTCCGCACGGGATCAGCCAGCCCCCCGCCAACCACTTGGCGTTCATTCCGATGGCCTGGAACATCGTGACCGTAAGCCCGGTGAGGACGGCACCCCCAAACGCGATGAGCGCGTAGTAGATGAACAGCTCGCCGGAGAACCGCACGAAGTTCATGCGCCCGCCGCCGGAGAACCAGCGGCCTCCGACGTACGCCACGCCGACCGCCAG
Source organism: uncultured Solibacteraceae bacterium (assembly GCA_964568355.1). Taxonomy (GTDB): domain Bacteria; phylum Acidobacteriota; class Terriglobia; order Bryobacterales; family Bryobacteraceae; genus JAJPJX01. The sequence continues at coordinate 1,188 of CAZMRK010000312.1, forward strand.
CCAAAGGGCAATCGGCAAGTGCAGAGCGGTCAGCGTCTCCGTGTTGCTGCCCGCGCGGAAGGGGAAGACGTTGGCAAAGATCGCTCCGGCCACGAAGGGCAGCGCCAGCCAGAGGATGCCGGCCAGGTGCAGTGCGCGCTTCCACACGAAGTAAACAGTCAGGACGGGGAAGACGAACAGGCTGGCGTTCCGGGCGTAGAATGGGTCGCCGCCGAGCCGAAGGCCGAACAGCGCCGGCACCTTGATGGCGAGCGCCGCAACGGCGGCAAGGGCCAGGACGACGAGCGTTTCGAGGTTGGCCGCGTTGGCCGGCTCCTCGGCGGCGTCGGGGGCAATGACTAACTGCTTCCAGAGGCGTTCGGAGTGCGCGCGGGCAAACTCGCGTGAGACGGCATCGAGGCTGCCCATACGCTTGACGGCGACTAAGAACGCCTCATTCTCTGCCAGACCGACCTCGGTGAGGGCCACCAGTTGGTCGCGCAGATGCCCCTCGAGTTCTTCCACGTCGGTACCGTGAAGGGCCTGCCGGCGCCGTACATACGCGCGCCATTGCGCGATCTGCTCTTCGATCGGACGATCCTCGAACATCGTCATGCGGTGCACGCTTTCATCCAGATCCCCCGCAGAGTACCGTCTACCACCTGCCACTGCTTCCGCTGGGCTTCGAGCTGCGCCCGGCCTTCTTTGGTGATCCGGTAGTACTTACGCCGGCGGCCGTTCTCGGACGCGGACCACTTGGCCGCGACATGGCCCTGGCGCTCAAGCCGGTGCAGCACGGGATAGAGCATGCCGTCGGTCCACTGCAGGTGCCCGCCTGACAACTCGGATACGCGCTTGATGATGGCGTAGCCGTAGTTGTCGCCTTCGGCAAGGATGGCGAGCACCAGCGGCGTGGCGGAAGCAGCCACCAGGTCCTTATTCATATCCATACGTAGAGGTATCATACATGGCGGCTATATGTATGTCAACGGCCGGCGGAAGCTGCGCCACATCTTGAATTTCCCTTTACTTCTGTAATCCGCAAGGGCAAAATGATACTCCTGACCACAATCCCCGACAAAGATCAAAAAAAATCAGATGAGCGAGCGAATTGACGTCGCATTTGCGCCCATAGAAACGTATACTGGGCGGCGGTATTTCGACTGGATGAGAATCCAACGCGACCCGATTCGCGGGGCATTTGAGTCGGAGAACATCTGTTGGCGCGGTTTTCAGCAGCGAACGATACCGAGAGGAGCGTGAGGTGGCCGTAAAATTTTTCAACCGAAACATTCCGGACGAGTGTCACCAGGTAATGAGGGACTTCGTTGGAGCGGGCAACGACATTGCGTGGGTGGCGTTCGCCCCCGGGGCTGGCAGTCATTGGAGCGTCGTCGCAAAGAACGGCGCGTTCTTCAATCGCAACATCCCCGACGAATGCCATCAGAAGATGCAGGAGCTGTCTCAGAACGGCGCCAGAATCGTCTGCGTGGCCTTTCCCCCGCAAGGCGGAAATAGCTGGAGTATTGTGAACAGCAACGGGGCATTTTTCAACCGGAATATCCCCGATGAGTGTCATCAGAAGATGCAGGAGCTGTCTCAGAACGGCGCCAAAATTGTCTGCGTGGCCTTTCCTCCACAAGGCGGAAATAGCTGGAGCATTGTGAACAGCAACGGGGCATTTTTCAACCGGAATATCCCCGATG
>CAZMRK010000313.1:0-4501 GCA_964568355.1 uncultured Solibacteraceae bacterium
AAACCGGCCGCTCCAAGCGTGGCGCGAACGAAGCCACGGCGGGTAGCTTGAAACGTATTCATTGCCATCATGGTGCAGTGTACCTGCTCGACGCGATTATACACGCACCAGCGGAACACGCGGCGGAGCGGTGATACGATCGAGGCGGCCGCTCCTTTACTACTACTGTGCCAAAGTGGGGCAGGTTTCAGCCTGCGCGCCGGTTTGAACCGGCGCACGGTTTGCAGGACTGAGTACTACTGAAGGTCACGGTTCAATAGCGGAACGGAACCGCGCGCGTCAGCAAGCGGACGAACCGGTCACCCGGTCGCAGCACTAGTCAGAACAGCATCTTGGCGCCGAACTGAATGATCCTCGGACTGCCCGCGGCGGTGATCCGTCCGAACTGGCTGCCGGCCGATACCGTCGTATTGGGAGCCGAGAAGTTCACATTGTTGAAGATATTGAAGAACTCCGCCCGGAATTGCACGCTCAACCGTTCGGTGATGCCGGTGTTTTTCAGCAGGCCGATATCGGCATTGAACATGCGCGGTCCGCGCAGGATGTTCTTTCCGGAATTTCCGAACGTTCCCAGCGCGTTGGGCACAAACAGCGCCGTATTGAACCATTGCGAGATCATGGCCGCGTGGGAGCGGTCGTTTCCGAGCGAGGCGTCTCCGCCGAGAAAATCCGCTCGGTCGCGGCCCACGCCGGTCAGCGAGTTATCGTATCCACTGCGAATCGTCAGCGGAAAACCGCTGCGCCAGATCACGTTGGAAGTCGGCTCCCAGCCGTTCACCAGCACACCCAGAGCCCGCGGCACCCGCATCCGTGGGATCTGGTAGACGCTGGAGAACTTGAACACGTGCGCCACGTCATCGTCGGCGAGGCCATGATCGAACAGCCGGTAATAGGGATCCGTCCAGCCGAAATCGTCGATGGTTTTGGCCCAGGTGTAGTTCGCCAGAATCGAGAGCCCGTGGCTGAAGCGTTTCTCCACCACCAGTTGCAAGGAGTGGTAGTGCGTATTGTTTCCGTTGGAGATCACGCCGATGTTGCTGAAGTCCTGTAGCGGCCGGCGGCTTTGCGTATTCAACGGTGTGGATTGGCCGGGAATATAAATCGCCGGATTCAGCTCTCGCGTCGACTTATAGAAATCCGAGGCACCCATATAAGTACCCTTATTCCCCACATAGCCCACCCGCAATAGCAAATCTTTGACCAACTGGCGTTCCAGAAATAGATTCCACTGCGTCATGAGCGGCAATTGCAGATGCCGCGGCAATACGTTGTTGATACCTACGGGCCGCGTGAAGGCGACATCCGACGACGGCAGGTGCAGCGCATATTGAGCAGGAAAAGGGTTTGAGGAGATACCGGCGCTGCCATACGGATCCGCAAAATCCACGCCGTTCAGAAAATACTGCGGCGAGAACGGAGCATTCGTCTGCATCGTAAACGTGTCGCTGGAGGCCTGCGTGTAGTACATGCCGAAGCCTGCCCGCAGCGAAGTCTTTCCGTCTTTCGTCAATCGGTACGCCAGCCCGACGCGCGGAGAAAAGTTCCCAATCTGGTTGTCCGTGCCCGGAGCCGGACAGCCTGGATCCCCGCCCACGGTCAGCCCCAGCGGCGCATTCGGAAACTTCACGGACTGCGCCCCCGGCTGGAAGCAGTTCACCCGGCCGTCCTGTTCCTGGAACGGGAAAAACGGATCCCACCGCAGCCCCAGGTTGATCGTAAGGCGTTGCGATGCGCGCCAGTTGTCCTGGATATAAGCGGCCAATCGCGTCCCGGTCATGTAGGTAAACTCCCCGCCGCCCTGCACGAACTGCGACACCCGCCCGATCAGCAGGTCAGCCAGGTTATCGCCGCTCAGATTGTTGTTGAAGGTAAAGAACCCGCCCATGCGATACGTATTGACGATGTGCTTCTCCAGCCGCACCAACTCGGCGCCGAAGTGCAGCTCATGCGACGATTTGATCCAGGTGACATCCTCCCGCAGCGTGTAGTCGCCGCGATCGAATGCGCCTTTCCATCCCGTGTTCGCCGTAAACGCGTTGCCGATGGAAAGGTAGCTTTCGGGAGGCTCGCCGTCCGGCTGCACGATGTTTACCCCGATGTCGGGCCATCCGAACCGGGCGGCCGGAATCGCACCGCCGGTCTGGCTGTTCCATCCGAACCAGGTATTGAACAGCAGGTTGGGCCGCGCTGTGAACGTGTCGTTCACGGCCACGTTGCGGATATGGACCTGGTTGCCGCTGCTGTCGGCCTGCAGGATGTTATCGGTGAATAGCGCCGGATCCTGGCTGAACTTCGTGTCCAGGTAGCGCCCGCTGATCTGCTGCCGTCCCCAGTTGTAGTCCACCTTCCCCATATACTGGTTGTCGCTTTGCCGCACCGGTGGTCCGGTATAGGTCAACTGCCGGCCCGGTCCGTTGGGCAGCGGAATATAAGGCAGCAGTTTCTGGGTGATCGAACTGAACTGCGAGGCCGGAATCTGGTTGTTCGGGTAGGGGATCGAGGTGATGGGGTCCTTGAGGGTCTTCGGCAGGAGATCGGAAAAGTCGCCCGAACGTTCAGCCGCCGTGGGTACGAAGCCAATCTGGCCCTGCGGCGCCTGCCGCACCCGCGTCCCCTGATAAGTGCCAAAGAAGAACAATTTGTTCTTTTGGATCGGCCCGCCGGCCGCGCCTCCGAACTGGTTGCGCTTCAGCGTGTCGTGCGTGGGAGCGAAAAAGTTGCGCGCGTTCAGGTCGCCATTGCGCAGAAATTCGAAGACATCGCCGTGGACCTCGTTCGTGCCCGAGCGCGTCACGATATTGACCACGCCGCCCGCGGAATTGCCGAATTGCGCCGAAAGATTATTGGAATCGAGCGTGAATTCCTGCACTGAATCCGGATTCGGAAACGGCAGATTCATATTGAGGTAGGTGTCATTATGGCCTGCGCCGTCCAGTTGATAGTTCACCTGGCCCGGTCCGGTGCCGTTCACCGCGGCTTGTTGTTCGCCTGGATAGACGCCGCCGAAGCAGTTCACCCCGCAGTAGCGGCTGGTGGTGTCCACGGTCCCCGGCGCCAGATAAATCAGGGCCTGTGCCTGCCGGCCGTTGAGCGGTAAGTCGACGATCTTGCGCTGGTCCACAAGTTGTCCGCTCGTGGCCGTTCTGGTCGCCACCAGTTCCGCATCTGCCGCCACCGTGACGCTCTCGCTCACACTGCCGACCTTCAGCGTGATGGTCTGGCTGGCCGCCTGATTCACAGTAAGTCGGATGCCCTCCTGGACGTAAGTGGCAAAGCCCTGCTTCTCCACGGTCAGCCGATAGCGACCCACCGGCAGGGTCGAGAGCACGAACTGCCCGTTCACCCCGGTCTTGACCGCCTGTTCCAGGCCGGTGTCCATGTTCTGCACCTTTACGGTCGCCTCCGGCACAGCGGAGCCACCAGGGTCGAAGACGGAACCGCCCAGGCTGGCGGTCGTAAATTGTGCGAAAACAGGCAGATTTACAAGCGCCAAAAGAACAAGAATTTTGCGGACCATTTTTTCCTCCGGAGAGAGAAAATCTGGTCAGAGTGTATATCAGCTATTGCCGGGGATTAGAGAAGAAATGCGCAGCCTCTCTAGCGATCGTGAAAAAACCGACAAGCACCTCAGAAAAGCGAAAGCTGCTGCCCTGCGCTGCGCACAGATCGCCGTCCGCCTACGCTGCGCCCGCCCAGCGAGGGAGACAGCGCCCGCTCATGGGCCACTGTGGCGTCGAAATCCGCGCGCGGCTCGGCGTGCGATTCCACTGCGCGCACAAAGCGATCGAGCCGCCGCATGCCGTCCAGTTTGTCCGGATCGCCCACCCTGGCCCGGTCGAGCGATGCCCGCAAAACCGCGATCGATTCATCGTATGTCTTCAGCGGCACCGGAAACGGATGCCCGTCCTTTCCGCCGAGCGAAAACGAAAAGCGCGCCGGATCCGAAAACCGGCTGGGTGCCCCGTGCACTACCTCGGCGACCAGCGCCAGCGTTTGCAGCGTGCGCGGTCCCAGATTCTCCACCAGTAGCAGCGACGCGAAATCGCGCAACTCACGCTCATACGCCACCGCCAGCACCGCGCCCAGCCGCTTCAGGTCCACATTCTCCGCGCGTACGTCATGATGCCGGGGCATCGTCAGCTTGCGGACCTCGGCCAGCGTGGTCTCGGGCGTCTCGTGTGCGATCGCCAGCATGGCCTTCTGCGCCGGACCCGCGTGCGCATCCACCAGGTTGAGGATCGTCCCCTGATGCTCGCCGACAATCGCCGCGTGCGGCTCCGTGATGAAATCGCGCACCGTAGGGGAATGCCAGTGATAGCGGCGAGCCAGCCCGTTAGCCTCGTTCATGCCCTGCTGGATCACGGCCCATTCGCCCGCGGCGCTCACCACAAACGTGTGCAGATAGATCTGGAAGCCGTCGCCGACCGCGTTGTTGTCCACCCGCGCGGCCAGGCGGCTCGATCGCACCAGGGCTTCTCCATCCAGGCCCGTGCCTTCCGCC
>CAZMRK010000314.1:0-4532 GCA_964568355.1 uncultured Solibacteraceae bacterium
CGGAGGGTATTGGTGCCGTTACAGTTCCGGCTTTGGGAGGCGAATCGTCCGAAACTCGATCGAGTTCGGGGCCGGTTTCGTCTTGCGGGAGGATCTACGCTACCGCCGCTCCCCGGACCGGGGCATTCTGGCGCGGCTGCGCATGGCTACCACAAGCGCGGTGTTGGCCTATGACCCGGCCGGCGACCGGCATTTCGCCTGGTCACGGCTGGCAGCGAACGCCGGAACCAGCATGATTTCCGCGAGTTGGCAGCCGTACCGGAACGGAACCGGGCGGGTTGCCGGAAATTTCGCCTGGAGCTATGTCGGGCAGATCGAGAACAACCTGCTCTCCGAGTTCACCCCGGACATTCTCCATCTCGGCAAAAAAGTTCGGACCCGGTTCTTCGGGCGGTAGGCGCTACTCTTCGGTATCGAGGACTGGAATCAGCTCGACATCCAGCATCAGCAGCAAGCCCTCCTGCACCATTTTGCGGATCTCGGGAACGGCGGCGCGCAGCTTGGCCTCGTTGTCCACCGCCGTGATGCTGACCGGCCGGTCGTCGGAGACCCCGAAGAGGCGCTTGTGATGGACCTTCTTATGGCTGCCGAAGCCCATGATTCCCGCCTGCGCGGTAGCCCCGGCGATCCCCAACTGGCGCAGGCGCCGCACGATGGCCTCATAAAGCGGGGTGGTCCCCCAGATGTCGGTTTCATCAACATAGACGAGCAACATTTTCACCGGCGAGTTCATGGCAGACTCCTATCCGATCAGGCACCTCGATTGACGTCCCGCCTGGCCGAGGTGAGATAGTAGAGGCTCGGCAGCACCAACAAGGTGAGCAGAAGCGTGGACAGCAACCCTCCTACGACGACTGTGGCGAGCGGGCGCTGGACATCCGAGCCGATGCCGGTAGCCCGGGCGGCCGGCACCATGCCGAACAGCGCCACCAGAATCATCATCAGCACGGGCCGTAATTGCGCCAGCGCGCCTTGCACGATAGCCGATTCTACCGGAACCCCAGGTTCCTGCCGCCGCCGGTTGATTTCGGCTACCACCAGCACACCGCTCATCACCGCGACACCAAACAAAGAGATAAACCCGACCGCGGCGGAAACACTCAGATTAATGTGGCGCAGGTACAGCGCCACGATGCCGCCGACGAGCGAGAACGGTACGTTCATGAGGACCAGCCCCGCATCCACGGCCGAGCGGAACGCGAAAAACAGCAGGGCAAAGATAATAGCGATGGTGACCGGCAGAATCACGGTAAGGCGGCGCCGGGCGCGCTGCAGGTTCTCAAACTGCCCGCCCCACTCGACCCGATAGCCGGGAGGCAGCTTGACGGCCTGCTCAAAGCGGCGCTGCGCTTCGGCGACAAAGCTGCCCTGATCGCGGCCGCGGATGTTGGTACGCACCGAGATCTGCCTCCGGTTTTCCCGCCGGGCGATGATGGTGGCGCCATCGGAGATGCGCACCGTGGCCAGTTGGGAGAGCGGCACGCGGCCCCCATCGCGGGTCATGATCAGGATGTTCTCGATGGCGGTGGTATCCACGCGGGCTTCCGGAATGAATCGCACGGTGATCTGGAAGCGGCGCTCGCCTTCGAACAGCGTGCTTACGGCGCGGCCGCCGATGGCCAGTTCGATCAGGTCCTGCACATCGTGCACGCGGACCCCGTAGCGCGCCACCGCCTGGCGATCGATATCGATGCGTAGCTGCGCCTGGTTGGCCTCCTGCTCCAGGCTGGCATCGGCCGCACCGGGAACCTCGCGGATCACCGCCAGGGCCTGATTGGCATAGCGGCGCAGCTCGGCCAGATCCGGACCGCCGATGATCACGGCCAGGTCCGCGGGAGACCCGGTCACCGCCTCCGTCACGTTATCGATGATCGGCTGGGTGAAGCTGAAGAAGGCGCCGGGGATTTCCGCGCGCAGCCGGGTGGAGAAATCCTCGATCAGGGCGCTCTTGGGCCGAATCACGGGCCAGGTGTCGTAAGGCTTGAGCGATACAAAGAACTCGTTGCGGTTGGGACCGTAGGGGTCGGTTCCGGAATCGTTCCGGCCGGTCTGGGAACTGACCAACTGGACTTCGGGAAACTGCCGCAGGATGGCTCGGATGCGGGTAGCCAGTTCGGCGGATTTTTCCAGCGAGATACCGGCCGGGAAATTGGCGCGTACCCAGATGGTGCCCTCGTCCAACTGCGGCAGGAACTCGGAACCCAGCGTGCCGCCCAGCGCAAACGCGCCCAGAACCACCACCGCCGCCAGCGCCACGACCACGCCGACGCGTCGCATAGCCAGACTGAGCAGCCGCTCGTAGCCCCACTCCAGCCGCGCCAGCACCGGGTTTTGCCAGCCCCTGGCGCCGTTGCGGAACAGATACGTGGCCAACACCGGAATCAGGGTCAGGGCCAGCAGCATGGAGCCAAGCAGGGCGAAGCACACCGTGAAGGCCATGGGCGTGAACAGGCGGCGTTCGACGCGCTCCAGTGTGAACAGTGGGATATAGGCCGCGATGATGATCAACAGGGAGAAAAAGATGGGGGATTCGACTTCGAGCGCCGCATCGCGGATGGCTTCCAGAACCCCGCGCCCGGATCGCCCGGGCTTGACCGAGGAGAGGCGATGCACCACGTGCTCCACCATGACCAGGGTGCCGTCCACGATGATGCCGAAGTCGAGCGCGCCCAGGCTGAGCAGGTTCGCCGGAATGCCGGTGAAGTGCATGCAGATGAAGGCGAACAGCAGCGAGAGCGGAATCGTAACGGCGGTCAGTAGCGCCGCCCGCACGCTGCCCAGAAACAGGAACAGCACCGCCACCACGATCACCAGCCCTTCCAGCAGCGTATGCGCGACGGTGTGCAGCGTGTTGCTGACCAGGTCCGTACGGTCGTAGATGGGGGACAGATGGACCCCCTTGGGCAGAGCAGTGGAATTCAGCTCTTCCACCGCCTCGTGGACGTGCTGCAAGACTTCGCTCGGATTCTCCCCGCGCCGCATGAGGACGATGCCTTCCACGCCTCCCTGGCTATGGGGGCCGGAACCGATACCGAAGATGCCGGTCTGCGGGGCGGCTCCGATTTTGACGCGGCCCACATCCCGCACGAAGATGGGCACGCCGTTGGCCTCGGCGACGGCGCTGTTGGCGATATCGTCGATCGAGCGGATCAGCCCTACCCCCCGCACCACCATCGCCTGCTGGCCGTTATCCACCAGCGCGCCGCCCGCGTTCTGATTGCTGGCATTCACGGCTTCGGCGATCTGGCTGATGGAGAGCTTGTATTTTTCAAGCGCCAGCGGGTCGATTTCAATCTGGTACTGCTTGATGAGGCCGCCGAACGGAACCACGTCGGCCACGCCGGGAACCTGCAAAAAGCGGGGCTCGATGACCCAGTCCTCGAGCTCGCGCAGTTGCATATCGTTGTAGCCCTGGCCCACCACCTGGTAGCGATACAGCTCCCCGATCGGAGTGGCGAGCGGACCGAGCGTGGGGGCGATGCCATCGGGGATATCCGCGTCGCGCAGCTTTTCGAGCACTACCTGGCGGGCGAAATAGTCGTTGGTGCCGTAGGCGAAGGTCAGCTCCACCACGGAGAGGCCGAAGATGGTGCGCGAGCGGCGCGCGATCACGCTGGGAGTGCTGTTCAACGCGCGCTCGATGGGGATGGTGACCTGCTGCTCCACCTCCTCGGCGGCGCGCCCGGGGAACTGCGTGATGACCACTACCTGGGTATCGGAGATATCGGGGTACGCCTCAATTTGAAGCTGGGTGAAGGCCCACAAACCGAGTCCGACCATGGCGAGACCCATGGCCACCGAGAGAAACCGTTGTTGCAGAGCAAAGCGGAGCAGCTTGGCAATCATGTTCTTGGGTTATTGAGCCTGGAGCAGCATGGTGCCGTCGACCACCACACGGTCTCCGGTCTTGACTCCCTGCAAAACGGGCAGGACATCGCCCACACGGCTGCCGACCACCACCGTCTGGGGCAAAAACCTGCCGGCGCCCTGTTCGACATAGACCAGGTCGCGGCCGTCGCCATGCAGGACGGCGCCTATGGGCAGCACCGGCACTTTCTTCGTGGATTCAATGTGGCGGATGGTGCCGAACATCTCCGGGCGAAAACGGCCCTGCCGATTTTCGAGCTCGGCGCGCACTTTGACCGTGCGGGTTTGCGGGTCCACCGTATCGGCGATGCGGGTCACCCGAGCCCGGAACACCTCAGACGGATAGGCCGTCAGGGTCACGTCAATCGGTTCTCCGGTCTGGATGAGGCGGATCGAGCTTTCCGGCACATCCGAAGAGACCCAGACCGTGCTCAAATCGGCTATGGTCATGACGGCGGAATTGGTATCGTTGCGAAATTCGCCGGCCGTGACGCTGATCTCCAGCACCTTGCCGGAGAGCGGCGCCGGCACCACCACCTGCTGGCCGAAGCGGCCGGCCTTGAGCCCCAGGATGCCCAGGCGGCGCGCGGCCTGCTCCTGCGCGGCCTGCGCCTGCTCCACGGCAGCCTTGGCCTGGGCCAGCGCGTTTTCGGCGCTGAGCACTT
>CAZMRK010000315.1:0-12065 GCA_964568355.1 uncultured Solibacteraceae bacterium
CGCTTGGTGCCGCCAGGGCATGGGACGTCACTGCCCGCACCGTAGCGTGCTGGGCATCGTTCGGCATCCAGGCGCATTCGCCGAATATCTCACGCTTCCGGAGGCCAACCTCCACCTGGTTCCCGATTCGCTGCCCACCGAAACGGCCGTATTCACCGAGCCCCTGGCCGCGGCCTGCGAGATCCTGGACCAGGCACAACTGCCCTGCGCCGCGCGCATTGCCGTGCTGGGAGACGGCAAACTCGGACTGCTGGTGGCGCAGGTCCTGGCTGCCCACGGGTACCGCGTACATCACTTCGGCCGCCATCCAGCCAAGATGCGCATCTCGCACGACGCCGGCGCGATGACTTACCTGGCCGGCCACGACCTTCCTGCTGCCGAATTCCAGTGGGTGGTGGAGGCCACCGGTTCGGCCGAAGGCCTGCGTCAGGCCGTGCAGATGGTCCGGCCGCGCGGCACCGTCATTCTGAAATCGACGGTGCACGGGCTGGCCAGCCTCGATACCGCCCCGGTCGTCGTAAACGAGATCACGCTGCTCGGGTCGCGCTGCGGCCGCTTTGAGCCGGCTCTGGAGCTGCTGCAGTCTCACGTCATTCAAACCGATCCCTTGATCTCCAGCCGCGTGCCTCTCTCCAATGCGCCCATCGGATTCGAACGCGCCGCCGCGCGAGGATGCCTGAAGGTGCTGCTCACATGAAGCCATTTGCCCTGGTCCTGGCCTGCGGGATTCTGGCGGCCGGAGACGTGCCGCGTCCACGAATCCTCGGCGTAGCCCACATCGCCCTGTTCGTCAGCGACATCGAAAAATCGCGGGCCTTCTATAAAGACTTCCTGGGATTCGAGGAACCCTTCCACCTGGATAAGCCGGATGGCTCGCTGAGCCTGACCTTCCTCAAGATCAACGACCGCCAATACATCGAGCTATTTCCCGGCCTCCAGCCGGGAGCCGACCGCCTCAACCACATCTCGTTCTACACCGACAACGCGGAGGCCATGCGGCGCTACCTGGCCTCTCGCGGTGTGAAGGTTCCGGATCGCATTCCCAAGGGACGAATCCGCAACTCGAATTTCAATATCCATGACCCCGACGGCCATACCGTCGAAATCGTGCAGTATGAGCCCGACGGCTGGTCCATGCGGGAGAAGGGTAAGTACCTGGGCGCGGAGCGAGTCTCCAGCCACATGCTGCATGTGGGGGTCATCGTCGGCGATCTGCGGGCTGCCATGCAGTTCTACGGAGACGTGCTCGGATTTCACGAAATCTGGCGCGGCAGCAGTAGCGGCACGGAGCTCTCCTGGGTCAACATGCAGGTCCCCGACGGCGGCGACTATATCGAGTTCATGCTGTACAAGGACAAGCCCGCGCCGGATCGTCGCGGTTCCCAGCACCACTTGTGCCTGGAGACGCCCGACATCGAGCGGTCGCTGGCCGCGCTCGAAAGCAGGCCCTACCGGCAGTCCTATACGCGGCCGCTCCAGATTCGCACCGGAACCAACCGGCGCCGCCAGCTCAACCTCTTCGATCCGGATGGCACCCGCACCGAGTTGATGGAACCGGTGACAGTGGACGGCAAGCCCGCCCCCTCTTCGACCGCACCTCCGCCGCGGTAGATTCCCCATGCGCGGTCAGGCCGGCTGCTGCTGGGTCATACAGTGCAGGGCGCCTAATCCCCAGATCAGTTCTACCGAGTGGATCCCCACTACTTCGCGGTCCGGAAACAGCCGCGCCAGGATCGCGAGCGCGATGCGATCCCGCGGATCGTTGAAGGTCGGCACCAGCACCGTGCGATTGGCAATATAAAAGTTGGCGTAACTCGCGGGGAGCCGTTGACCTTGAAATACCACCGGCGCGGGCATCGGAAGTTTCACCACTCGCAGGGGCTGCTTTCGCAAAAGCTCCAGATTCTCTCGCAAAGGCTCGTAATTCGGATCTGAACGGTCCGATTCGGCCGCGATCACGACGGTTTGGGGATCCACGAAACGCGCCAGATCGTCCACGTGGCCGTGCGTATCGTCGCCTGCAATGCCGTTGCGCAGCCAGATGACCGATTTCGCGCCAAGAAAATCCGCGAGCGCCCGCTCGATCTCCCCTCGCGTCAGGTGTGGATTGCGGGCTTGCACCGGGCTGAGTAAGCACTCCTCGGTGGTGAGCAGCAATCCCCGGCCGTTCACATCGATACTGCCGCCTTCCAGGACCAGGCCGGGCGACCAACTGCGCAGGCCGAGTCTGCGCGCAATCCTCGCGGGAACGGCATTGTCGCGCTGCCAGTTGTCGTACTTGGCCCACCCGTTGAATTTCCAGTCGGTCAGCGCAACTTCTCCCGAGCCATGCTTGAGGAACAGCGGGCAATAGTCGCGCGTCCAGGATCGATCCGTCGGCCACGCGAAGAATTCGACTGCCGATAAGTCGGCACCGCATTTCTTCAAGACGCGCCGTGCAGCCGCCTCAACCGTGCGGCTCGGGACCAGAATGCGGACCTTTTCCGCACGCGAGAGCCATCGGACAATTTCACCATAGACCCACGGAATCGGTGTGAACCGGCCAGGCCAGTCTTCGCGGTTGTGAGGCCAGGCGATCCACGTCGCTTCGTGCGGCTCCCACTCGGCCGGCATACGGAAGCCCAGCGCCAACGGAGTCTTCGACATCAGTCGATGAACCGCCGCAGGATCGGAGCATATGCGTCGATGCGGCGGTCGCGCAGAAACGGCCAGTTGCGCCGTACGTCCTCGCTGTGGCGCGTATCGCAATCGCCGATGAGAATCTCCTCGCGGTCGCTCGTTCCCTCCGCCAGGATCCGTCCGAAGGGGTCCGCCAGAAACGATCCTCCCCAGAACTCCAGCCCCCTCTCGGGCGTGCCCTCGTAGCCCACACGATTGACGGCAGCTACATAGATTCCGTTGGCGATGGCGTGGGCTCGCTGGATGGTGCGCCAGGCATCGTGCTGGGCGGCCCCGAACTCCGCCTTTTCCGCCGGATGCCAGCCGATGGCGGTTGGATAAAACAGAATCTGCGCGCCGCTCAGAGCCGCGATGCGCGCGGCTTCCGGTTACCATTGATCCCAGCAGACCAGCGCGGCGATACGGCCGTAGCGCGTGTCGAAACTGCGAAATCCCAGGTCGCCGGGCGTGAAGTAATACTTTTCGAAATAGAGTGGATCGTCCGGAATGTGCATCTTCCGGTAGAGGCCCAGAATGGCTCCGTCGGCATCGATCACCGCGGCCGTGTTATGGTAGATGCCCGCCGCCCGGCGCTCGAACAGCGAAGCCACGATCACCACCTGCAGCTCCCGCGCCAATGCGGTAAGCACCTCGGTCGAGGGTCCGGGAATCTCCTCGGCAAGATCGAACAGGCGCGCATCTTCCTCCCGGCAGAAATACTGCGACCGGAAGAGTTCCTGCAGGCAGATGATTTGTGCCCCCCGCCCGGCTGCATTGCGGATTCGCCACTGCGCCTTGGCCAGGTTTTCGCCGGGATCGGGGGAGCAAGCCATCTGAATCAACCCCACGCGAAAGTTGGAACCGTTCACGCTCCCATTGTAGCGAAGCCACCGGCCCGGCCAATCGTCGCAGGCGTCATCGCCACCTCCGATTCCATGGGCGAAAGCCATCGCTCGCATCTCGCTGCACTGATGAAAGCCGGCACAAGTGCAGATCTCGAGATCCCCCCGCGGTACCGGTACCATCTTCCGTTATTGCGCGTAGATCTAGTACGCATAACGCAGAGTAGTTCTAGGCCTTTCAGGCCCCTTTGCGAAGTTTTTTGCCAAAGCTTGCGCTTACGTACGCATGCGCGGCCTGAAAGGGTTCGACGATATTGACACGTCTCGGGATTGACGGTACTCTAAGTCCCGTTAGGGGAAGAGTACAACACTGTTATTAGCTTATGAGTGCTAGGACTGTGGTGACTTATCAGCTTCAAAGAGTAGTGGCGATTAGTATCCTCTACGTGGGGCCCCGCAAATGTAAGGTTCAAACTCTTCGATCAGCGTAATCGAAGATTGTGACCTGCATTACGTGACTTAGCGATACGGATATCCGCCAGGTACTCGGCCAATCCCCGAACCGTTCAATGATACTTTCCGCGTGTATCTACGTTTTTTCGTGAGGTCCATCACGTCAACGTAACAAGGTTAGTCATAAGCTCGCGGCGTCACAACTGTTTCCCACAGCCGCGACCAGAAAACAAGGGATTGATAGCCGGACAATATGGCATTGAACTCGATCACGCCTCTGTTTCATATCCCCGACCACGCCACGGAAGAGCCGCGGAATATCCTCCAGGCGCTTGTCGAAAGTATGTCCGAGTTGGAAAGAAGCCGGGAAGAAAAACAGTCTCTGGCGTCCATGCTGCTCCACGCACAGTAAGAAGAACGCCGCCGCGTGTCCCGGGAACTGCACGACGACCTGAGCCAGAAGCTGGGGAAGCTGCAATTTGACGTGGAAACAGTCTACCAGCGGCTGCCGCGCGACTACCAGGAGATTCGGGACCGCATGTGGATCATACGCGATCAGCTCGCCACCTTCTCGGAAGATGTTCGCCGTATCGCTCATGATCTCCACCCTTCCATGCTGGATCACCTGGGATTGGTGGTGGCCCTCCGATCCCTTACTCGGGAGTTCACCTCAAGGGAGAAAATCGCCGTGCGGTTGGTAGCGAGCCAGGTGCCGGAAAAGCTGCCGCTGGACATCAAGTGTGCGGTTTATCGGGTCGTGCAGGAGGCGATCCGCAACGTCGCCAAGCACGCTGGAAAAACCACCGTTAGAGTGAGGCTCGCCCGGCGCCGGTCTTGTCTGATAGTGCTGGTTCGCGACCGCGGCGTGGGGTTCGATTCGCGGTCCGTGCAATCCAAGAGAGGCCTGGGCCTGGTCAGCATGCAGGAGCGGGTACATCTTGTGCACGGAGATTTCCTGCTGCGCGCCAGTCCGGGCCGTGGCGTAGCCATTCTGCTGCGCATTCCTCTCTCTCAGGAGCTTTGCTGAAAATGCGTCCAAGACTCGTACTAGCCGACGATCATACGTTGATGCTGGATGGCATCCGCATGGTGTTGCAGCCGCACTTCGACCTGATTGAAACGGTGCAGGACGGCCGATCTTTGCTGACTGCGGCTGCCGCCATCAAGCCCGATGCCATTCTGCTGGATATTTCAATGCCCGTGCTCAACGGGATTGACGCAGCCCACCAACTGCGCAAAGTCGCGCCATCCTCCAAGCTGATTTTCGTTACGATGCACGCCGACGCGGACTATGTCACGGCGGCCTTCCGTGCCGGCGCTTCGGGCTACGTGCTGAAGCGATCGGCAGCCTCCGAACTGCTGATCGCCATCCGCGAGGTACTAAGGGGACATCGCTACGTGAGCCCGGCAGTCACCGGCGACACGCTCGAACTGTTGATGAACCGGCCCGGGGCTGGAGGTCTGTTTTCGAGCGAGCTCACGCCGAGGGAGCGGGAGGTTCTGCAAATGGTCGCCGAGGGACGGACGCGCAAGGAGATCGCCGCCACGCTGGCAATTTCCATCAAGACTGTGGAATTTCACAAAACCAAGCTGATGCAGAAGCTCCACCTTCGCAGCAGCGCCGACTTCACCCTGTATGCCGTCAGGCATGGCCTGATTTTGAGTGAACGATTGGACCCCGGGTCTGGTTCTGCGGAGCAGGAGTTTTCCTGAACGTTTAGGACATTCGGAGCCACCAGCTAGACACGCTGGCGAGACGGGATCGCTTTCGCCCTTACGGTTCTCTGAAAGACGCCGCCACGTGCGTAGAAACGACGCCGGCAACAACGGCAACGCAACGGCTTCCACGAAAAGACCCGCATCAGGTCGTCCAGCAACCGGATGCTCTGCGACGGCCGAATGTCATAGCTTCCACACCTGGAGCAAAATGGCCTGACCGTTGTTTCCTCAGCGTGGATCCATGAACTCCATTCTCCAGTAGCCACTCTTTCTATCCTCATTTTGAATAGTCCGATCCTTTTCGCGGCGCGTACCGACGCTGCAAAACGGGGACTGGCATGAAATTTCGCCGCATTTGCGACATTCATTGCTCGTACCCGGTTTGCCCGGACCGCAGGTACACTGCGTGGAACCTGCGACGTATTACACTAGCAGCTTAGAATCGGAGGGGCACCCCCGGCACTAGGCATTTGCCTAGACATCTATCGGAAAAGCGCCTAGGCCCGTCCTCCTGAAGTTCGCTTCCTTACGTCGGACTCCCGTGCACTACGCAACTCACTAGTACTCTGACCGGGTGATTCTGTTCGTCCGCTTGCTAACGCGCGCGGTTCTGTTCTGCCACCGAACCGCGACCTGGGGGAGCGGACTTCACGAGCAAAGCACAAGCCTGCCTCAACGGGACCGAGTCGATGCCCCTCGACGTCTCATTCGGTGCACACGAGTAACTTCCGATCTTATCCAAAGCTTCTAACTACGGTAAAGTTGCGAAATCACACACTGGCATCTTAGCTGCTCGGGCTATCTCCGGAAATCGCCGAGTTAAGTCTTCGTGAGAGCGCCGCGTCCGCTTTTCCAAGAAGTTACCGGCAGAAGCGTCTGCCATGCGCAGACGAGTAAGCCGGAGAGTGTGTCAAATTGCCTCTTGGATTGCGAAACTTTTGCAATGGCTCGCCTCACTATAGAAAGTTAACGGGAATATTCTCGGCCACAAACCTGGCTTTCGCACCGGCATCTATGGACCTGTATCGGATCATTCGGGAATTGGAGGAGCAGCGCCTGCGCTTGGATCGGGCGATCGCCGTCCTCGATGAGCTCTATCTCCCGGAGGGCAAAACCAGCGCTCAGGAAAAGAGACCCGGGCGCAGATACATGGGCGCGGAGGAGCGCAAGCGCGTCTCCGCGCGTATGCGTGAATATTGGGCGCAGCGGCGAAAGCGAACCTGAACGCGCATGACACCGCAACAGTGGGCGAAAGGAGATTTTCCGGACCGCCTGCTGTTTCAACGATGCCCGGAGTGTGGAGGCCGGGTCCTTCGCTCGCATCGCAAGCGCTGGGAAAGGCTATTCTGGGTGGCAGCCTTGCGCTGCCGCTCGTGCAGCCACCGCTTTCTCATCACTTCGCGAGCTTTGACCTTCTCCGCTGGCCCTTGGGTCAGGTGTCCGCGGTGCGGAACCACGGAGATCACCCGCATCCCGGAACCGGATCCGGTCGATCCGATGCACGCTCACTGGCTGAATTCCGTCCGGCGTCTCCTGCACGGCAAGCTCTATCATTGCCGCTACTGCCGGATTCAGTTTTATGACCTGCGAAAGCGCAGCCCCCAACGTGCCGGTACGGCGCCAGGCGATCGCTCCGCCGCGCCCGGCGCCCCTTCCTGAAACGCTTATTTACGCCTATAAAGGCCCAGGTAATGCGCTTCCGCCAGGATATGGCCCCGCAGCGCCTGGTCCAGTTCCGCTCGCGCCGCTCCATCCGGCAGGCCCAGCGTCGGTACATCCACCGCGTAGAGCTTAAAAGAATAGCGATGGGTTCCGTGCCCGCGCGGCGGACACGGCCCGCCGTATCCCGGCCGCCCAAAGTCGTTCTTCCCGCTCTTTCCCAGCTTGCCCGGCCGCAGACCCTGCGCCAGGGCATGCACGGAGGCAGGCAGGTCGTAAAGCAGCCAGTGGTTCCAGGTGCCCGAAGGAGCATCCGGATCGTCCATGATGAGCGTGAAGCTCCTGGTGTCCACCGGCGCCCCGCTCCATTCGAGCGATGGCGGAACATCCGCGCCGTCGCAGGTGTGCAGTTCGGGAATGGTGCCGCCTTCCGGGAACGCGCTGCTGATCAGTTGAAAAGCCATAGTTCTGTCACTTACCCCGTCTCCCCGCGCTGTCTTCTACGCCAAAGTCAGTTGTAACTTCTCCCCGGCCGGCAGCTTCACAGCCTCCGCGAAACGAATCGTGGCCTCTCCTGCCGACACCGTCACGTTGCCCCGGACGGAAGCCGAAAGCGTCGCGGCCTGCTTCCCGAAGGGCAGCCGCAGTACCGCCAGCTCCAGTCCCCCGCCCTCCACTTCCAGGTGGGCGGTCAATCTGCCGGTAGCCGATTGCTGCGAATAGCTGCCCCAGGAGGTGCCCGTCGAAAACAGGCAGCGGAACCGCGCCGGGGAAACGCGCGGGTGAAATCGCAATTCCCTTGCCGGAGCAGACCAGGCAAAGCCGGAAAGAGCCGTCAGCACCGACCAGCTCGACATGGCCCGCGCATAGTGATGCCCGCACTCCACCTCGTTCCATGGATTCCGGCGGCTGCCGTCATAGCGATTGCGAACCGCGTCCACCACGTTCAGCCCTTCCTTGACCCGGCCCTCATAAATCAGATGAGCCGCCACCTGGTACTCGATTCCGGTCCAGACCTCGTCCGAGTACACAAACGGTAGCGCCGGCCGCTTGCCCTTGGGCCAGCTACACAGCAGCAGCCCCTTTTCATCGTCCAAAGCATAAAGCCGCTGGGCGTTCGGAAGCGTCTCGAACTCCTCGCGGAAGTTGTAGCGGTAGATCGAATCGAGCGCCTTTTGAATATGCTCGTGCGGCAACAGCTTGCCCAGGTCCACCACCTCGGCAAACCACTGGCCCAGCAACTGATCGGAAAGGCAGCCCTCCCCGTATTGATACTTTGCGGCCTTGGGCTGCGACTCGTCCACTTTCTGAACGTAGTATTCCCCGTTCCACAGCGCCTGGTCCAGCTTCGCCGCGCCCTGGCGATACAGAGCCTGGTATTGCTCCGCGGCCGCCTGGTCTCCCAGGTGCACCGCCATCCTGGATGCCGCCAGCAACGCGCCCAGGTAGAGCGTGCCCATCATGGAATTCGGTCCGTAGAACTCGATGTCGTAGGTGTTGTGCTGCTCGCCTTCCATCACCCCGTCGCGATCCGAGTCCCATCGCACCCAGGTATACTCCACGGCGCGCTTGACCTCCGGCCATAGCTTACGCAGCCATGCATCGCCGGCTCCCAACCGCCATTCGCGATACACTTTCATGACGCAGCCCATCTGTCCGTCGGCGGCCGGATGCACGTTGTTGCCTCCCTGGCGCAGGGGCACCGGTGTGCGGAAGCTCATGCTCCCGTCCGCGCGCATATTCACCAGAAAATCGATCTCGCGCATGCTGCGTTCCACCGCGGGGTATAGGTGGGCCATCGCCTGCTCATAGTTGTAGACGTGCGTGCAATTCATCGGACAGCAGCCGCCGTGATCGTTACAGCCTTCGAAGGCCAGCGTCTTCCGTCCTTCCAGGACCATCACCGTGTTGGTCCGCAGAATCGATGCCTGGCTGGAGACCGCGTCCAGTACCGCCGCCGGCAGCGTGGAAGCGAACAGCGTATCCCGGTACCGCAGCGAACGGGCACGCAGAGAGTCCAGGTGCGAGAGCGTATAGGCTGCCGGCTCCCAGGCCGAAGGCCAGCGGGTGCCGTACTCGTTCTTCAGCGGCTTTCCCTTCTGCTCCAGCTCACTACTCCAGTAGTTTTCCGTATTCGGAAAATGCCAGGCCAGCACTTGTACCACCTGGTGAGACTCGCCTGGGGCCAGTGAAAAATGCGATGCCAGGGTGGCATATTCGGTGAAACCCTCGGCGGAAGGCTGGGAGGGAGCCCCCGGAAACCGTCCCTGGCTCAGAAACTCGTCCCACCATTTCTGAAAATCGTCCCACCAGGGTCCGTGATCCCACTCCAGGCGATAAGACGTCTCGGCCGCCGAGGTCAGCAGTGCCAGCGACCCGTACCGCGTCGAGTCCGATCCGTATTTCCGCGTCGAAAGCAGGAGCCCGCGCTGCCCGCCTTCGGTCTTGAACTCGTTGAGATTCTGGCCAAAAAATGCGGCGCGGCGGCTCCCCAGGCGCGAGACGCCATCGTAGCCGCCCGGATTCATGAGAGAAAACGCCAGAGCCGCGTCGATCCGCTCCTTGGCCCTGGACCGGATGCGGTAGGTCAGGACCGCCACCGGCAGGCTCGAATCCTCCACCTCCAGCGGGATCATCGGATTGAACGCCTCGAGCGATACCTCTACCGGCAGGCGCGTATCCCGGAACTCGATGGTTGCGAATGGATACGCCCCCGTGAAGGTGGCCTCCTGAAAATGCGGCAGCCCGATCGCCGTCTCTCGCGGCACGCCCGACCCGCCGGAAAACGGAGGCAGCGGGATGCGCTCCAGCACCCGGATGCGCGGCTTTGCCAGTCCACCGCCTGCCAGGCGTAGCGCGGCAAACGTGAACGGCAGAACGCCTCCCTTATTCGGCCGGTTGAAGATCTCCCAGTCCCGGAGATTGCCATAACCGCCCAAAGCGACGGTGCCGGTCCCGATGCCGCCCAGCGGAAAAGCGATCTCTCGCAGCGCTTCGCCGGTGAACAGCCGGCCTGCGGCGGCGCGCGCCGCCGGCGGGCCTGTCTGGCCGGGCGCGGCGGCTACGGCAACAGACCCGGCGATCAGGTGACGCCTGCTGATTTTCATAGAACTTCGCTAAAACGATACTCCGGCTCGGGCGGCGACGGGCGGAACGCCTGCCTGTGCCGCACCTGCCACTTTCCTGGCACCCGCGCCACGGCGCCGTCCAGAATCGTTTCCAAAGCCTCCGGCCGGCCTTCCGCCCGCAGATTCACCAGCAGCCTGTGCCGCACCGCCGGAGCCGCATCCAGCGCGCCTTCCACCGCGGGCGCGTCGCCGTTGCGGCAGATGCCCGCCTTCAAGTGTCCCGTCGGAGCTTCCACAAAGACCTTCAGGTGCGCGATGGAAATCCCGCTGCCGGTCAGCGCCCGGTCGAGATGATCGAGTAGCGGCCCCGCCACCGCCGCCGGAGTCAACGGCCGTCGCAGCGCCACCTCTGCCTCCCAGTTGAGCCAGCCGAGCGCCGCCTCGGCGGCGGCATAGCGCTGGTAATCGATCTCCAGCAGCCTGGCGCCCGCCGGAATCGCGCTGGCCAGCACATCGTTCAGCCATTCCCCCACGCCGCGGCCCGTGTGCGCGCTCAGCGCTCCCGGGATCTCCGGGTAGAGATCGCCCTTGGTATAGCGCACCAGGTCCGCTTCCGCGATCTGCTTCCGAAACAGATACGTTACATCGGAATCGGGCCGGTCGCGCAGATCGCGCTCTCGCGCGGGATCCACCAGCACGGTCAGCGGCGCCAGCCGGAACCGGTCTCCGTAGAACCGCTTCATCGGTTGGAGAATGGTGGCCGAAAGGTCCGTGCAACTGCCCACCGGCTCCGCCAGGATCACCTCCGGGTCGCTTGCGAGCAGCCGCTCGGCAGAGCGCAGAAACTCGGAGAACCGGCAGCAGAAACACCCGCCGGCGATCTCTTCGGTGGGGAACCCGGCCGCTTCGATCAAATGCGTATCCACCAGTTCCCCGCCCTGGTCGTTCGTGATGAGAGCTACGCGCCGCCCGGACTCGCGTAGAAGGGTTGCCGCGGCCAACAGCAGGGTGGTCTTTCCGGCGCCGAGAAAGCCGCCTGCCAGAACCAGAGTCGGGGGCATTTAGAGATGTTAACACTCAGGCGGATGGCGCGGTCATCCTTCCTACTAAAATCAATGACAATCCGCGGCCCGGCAGAATGCCATCCACCCGGCGCAGCAGCCAGACCGTCTTGTCGAACAGTTTGAGGGTCAGCTTGTTGATCGAACTCCGCCCCAGCAGACGGCTGTAGATCCGCCACGGCGTCGCCCCCGATTTATTGAAATCGCAGACCGTCTCGATGCGGAATCCCTGGCCTTCCAGCAGCTTCACCGCTTCCTGCCGGGCGAAGCGGCGCTTATGGCCCATGCTGCGGTCGAGCGAGCCGTAAAGTGAGGGATTCTGCGGCACCAGCACGATCAGCGTCCCGCCAGGCTTGAGCGTCGAGCGCAGCAACCGCACCGTCTCGGCCGGATCGTCCAAATATTCGAGCACGTTCAGGCACAGCACCGTGTCGAACTGCCCTTCGAGCGGCGTGAAATCGGACGCCGCCGCCGGGTCGATCTTTCGCACGCTCACGTTGGGAGTCCGCAGAAAGCGGTTGTTGAGTGCGTGCAGGTGCAGCGGATCTTTCTCCCCGGCCACATACCGCAAGCGCCGCGACATCAAACGTCCGGACAGGTTGCCG
>CAZMRK010000316.1:0-3544 GCA_964568355.1 uncultured Solibacteraceae bacterium
GGGCGCGCAGGCAACCGCGGCGCCGGCGGCAGCCACTTTGCAAGCCGACGTGGCCACGTTCCTGACGCAGGAGCCCACCGCACTCGCACGCGGCATCCACCTGGGCGCGCGGGCGCTGACGAATGCGATATCGGCGCTGCCGTTCGTGCGCGAGGCGTTTCACCAGATGGGCGCGGACGCGCTCGAAGCCGCGTTAAACTTCATGGATTTTCTGGTGAACCGGGAGATCAGTATCCTGGCGGCGCAGCGGGACGGCGCAGCGATCCTGGCGGAGATTCGCAGCGTGCTGGGAACAGCTCCGGCCACGCCGACGACCAGCCAGCAGGAGCGGCTGGCGCGGGCGATCCGCATGCTCGACCGGGTGACGGGAGTCACAGCGGAGGCGCCTCCCGAAGCGTTCATCAATCCCTGCGATCCGATCCGGCCGCTCACCTGGGCCGATTTCCGTGGAACACCCGGGGGCGGCGGGTTCGGCGCGCTGACCCGCTGGAATTTTCCGGACGTGACCGGGCCTTCGGGCCGGAGGCTGCGTGCCGTTTTCCAGCCGAATCAGTCGTGGGTGCGGCCGCAATTCGCGAATCCGACCAACGGAGCGCTCAACGGATGCAACACGACTGTGGCGCAATGCGAAGGATTTTTCTCGCCGGGGGTCACCGGAACCTTCTCGATGACACCCAGTACGGGGTGTCCGGCTTCGGTTCAACCGAATCCGAGCGTCGTGGCCACCAACTTCTCCGGTTGCAGCGGAGCCCTGGCGCCCGAATGCACGCGCGTGGCGGTGGAGGAGAGCGCACGCCTGCTGCGGCATGAGCAACTACATTTCGATATCGCCTGCATCCTGGTGGGGAAGGCGAACGCCTCGCTAGCCGCCGGGCGCAATTTCACGACGGTGCGCGCCGCGCTCACCGCGCGGTCGAATGCCGTGACCAGTCAATACGACACGCAGACGAACCACGGCTGTTTTGCGACACCGCAGGCGACGTGGGTGACGAATGTCAGCGCGGGACTCCCGGGCGTGAATGTGCCGTAGGGCTACAGTTGTGAGCGGGCAACCTGGTTTGTCCGCTTGCTTGCGCGCGCGGTTCGGTTCCGGCAACTGCTAAAACACCCAGCCCAGGCGCGCTTCGTAGGCTCGCGGCGTCACGAAATGGGTGCCGCTGAACGTCGACAGAAAATTGTAAAGTGACGCCGTATTGCTCAGGTTGGATACGGTGAACTTCAGCGTCGTCTTCACGCGATCGGCGTGGAACAGGTTGTCGGTTCCCACTCCCAGGTCGAAGATATGGCGGGGCGCAATGCGCGGCGGATTGCGATCATCGTCCTCGGTACCCGCCGCTGGAATCCGCAGACGCGTCGCCCCGAAGTTTCCGGAATCACAAGAAGTGATGGGGCTGGCGAGCGTAGCTCGCTGGCTGCCGCAAAAGAAGCCGATGGCGGCCTGCTGGGCCGCGGTCAGCGCCAGCGCGTCGTCCAGGCTGCCGATCGCGCCCGCCACCAGGCCGCTATCGTAGCGCCACGTGAAGGAGATCCAGGCGCCGTTGTGGGGCCTCTGATAACGCAGATTGGTAGTCTGCTGGAAGGCCTGGTCGTGATCGATGCGGAAGACCCCGGTGTCCAGGGGGGAATTGAAAATCAAGCCGCCATTAGAGGGGCCGAAATAGCGCGCGCGGGTGTGGCCGATGGTCGTATAGGCCTGGAAGCCCTTGAGATCGGGCGTTGAGACGCGGATGGAGACTCCATCGATCTTGGACTTCCGCCAGGAGATCGGGAAGGTAATCGGGGTATTGAGCAGCGTGCCGAAATCGAAGGCGTTGTTCGTGAACTTCCAGAAATAGTCAGCGTCGATGAGCAGCCATTTTCCGACGCTCTGCGCAATTCCGGTGTTGTATTGATTGCGCCGCCCCGGCAGGATCGGCTGGCTGCCATAGGCGCCAAATACGCTGCTGGCCAAGCCACCCTGACCGGTGGCACTAGAAAGGATCAGGTTCTCGTTGTAGGGTGTCTCCATGGTGTGCGAGTAGGCCACGCGAAACACCGTCCGGCTAGGCTTCAAGAGGTAGGAGAAGCCTACCCGCGGCTGGATGCCGGTAGCCTGGCTCAGGCCGTTATAGCGGTCTACCCGCAGGCCGCCGTTGATGGAGAGCTGGCCCAGCGTGATCGTGTCCTGCACAAAGAAAGCGTACTGGTTGATATTCTTGCGTCCGCTGAACAAGAACAACTGGCCGCCGCGCGTCAGGTCATAGGGGAGCAGCCCGGGCTGCTCCACCGGATCCACGAAGCCCGGATCGGTGATCCCCAGTTGAAAATGTTCGCCCAACCGGGTCTGCATCAATTGGATGCCCGCTTTGAGATTCTGCACGCCCCGCACCAGCGAGACATCCGAGCGGACACCCCAATTCATGAGGCGGCGGCTCTCGCCGAGGGTCGCCGGCGTATCGGCGAACGGATCGCGGCTGGGATAGTAGGACACCTGGTCCTGCCGCCAGAAAGGATTCACGGTCAGCAGCATCTGCGAGTTGACCGTGCGCTGATAGCCGGGAGCGATATTGTAGGTCAGCGATTTCTGCCGCTGATCCTGCCCTTCGATCAATTGATCGTACGTATTGGGCACCTGAAACCAGTTGCGCGCGTGGAACAGGTTCAGGTGCAGCGCGTCTTTGGTATCAGGCTGGAAATCCACGCGGTCAAAGATCGTGTAGTTATTGCCGGCGGCGTGAAACGGGCGAAATTCCGGCGTATCCAGGAACCTGCCGGAGCGCAGGGAATTGGCCGCCAGAAAATTGCCCCACTTCGCGCTGCCGATCCCGAAGGTGGCCTCTTCGCCGGGCGACCCGAAAGATCCGTAGCCCAGATCCAGGCTGCCATGCGCCTTTTGTCCCAGCCCGGAGCGCGTGACCGCGTTGACCACCAGGCTGGTCTTGTCGCCGAATTCGGCGCTCGGAGCGCCGGTGATCAACTCCATGGACTGAAGCGCGTTGAGGGGAATCTGCGTCGAAAACTGTTTGTTCTGCTGGTCGCTGATCGGCTGGCCGTCCACGGAAAACGTGGTCTGCGCGTGATCTCCCAGAGGGTGGAAGAACCCGTTGGAATCGGCCACGACACCCGGCGAGGACATGGTGATGGCATCGCTCAGGCCGGAGCCCGGCGAGGTGGTCGGCAACTTGGACAAAGCCTGCTGAGCTACGTCGTTGTGGGCATAGGGCACGTTCTCCAGCAGTTCGGACTCATGCTCTTCCACCGTCACCGTGGTTTCGCTTCCGGCAATGCGCAAGGTCAGCTTCAATTGCTGCGGCACGTTCGAGCGGACCACCACATCCTGGTCCAGGTGGGCAAATCCCGGTGAATCGACCTCGACGTGATAGGTATTCGGCGGCAGATTCGCCAAGCGAAAAGCGCCCTGAGCATCGCTACTCACCGAGCGCCGGAACCCGGTCAGGCGATTGCGGATCGAAACCGTCGCTCCTACGATCGCCGCGCCCGAGGGATCCGTGACCGTCCCCTCCAGTGTTCCCGCGCTTCCCGGAGATTGGGCGCGGATCGGGGA
>CAZMRK010000317.1:0-8546 GCA_964568355.1 uncultured Solibacteraceae bacterium
CTATATGAACCCGCAGGCCTTCCGGCTCAGCCAGGGTTTTGAAATCGGCGATGCACCCAGTACGTTCCCGAACTGGCGAGGGCCCGGCTTCAGCCAGTGGGACCTCTCCGTCCTGAAAGATTTCCCGCTAGTGGGCGAGAAGCGCTACCTGCAGTTGCGCTTCGAAGCCCAGAATCTGCTGAACCACATGAACCCGGCTAACCCGGATACCGGCCTGACTTCGCGTACCTTCGGAATGATCACGAGGCAGTCCGGTCTGCCCCGGCTGGTCATGGTCGCGGCAAAGCTGTACTTCTAGTTCATTCCGCCCGGCGCCGGAACCTTGCCGTGGCTCCGGCGCCGGCCGCGCCATCGATTCGGACCCTTTCCGGGTGGATTTATCATCAGGAGAGTGAGCCGAAAACTTCCTCCATTCCAAGCCGCGCTTTTTGCGGCTTTCTGCCTTCCCGTCGCGGTGGTCGCGCAGAGGATACCGGCCGGAGCCGCCATCGATGCCGAAGTGGCCAGGATTATGGCCCATACCCAGGCGAAAGGTATGGCGGTTGCCGTGATCGATCGCGGCAAGATCGGCTACGTCCGTGCCTACGGTGTGCGAAACGCCAAGGGAGATCCGTTGACCACGGACACGGTCATGTACGGCGCTTCGCTCACCAAGACCGTATTTGCATACACCGTGATGCAACTGGTCGATCAGCATAAGCTGACTCTCGACACCCCCCTGAAGGACTATCTGGACAAGCCGCTGCCGGGCTACGGCCCCGAATCGATTTTTCCCGACAAGTACGGGCCATACAAGGATCTGGCCGGCGATCCGCGCTGGGAGAAGATCACCGCACGCATGTGCCTGTCGCATTCCACCGGTTTCGCTAACTTCTGGTTCGTCGAGCCCGATCGAAAGCTGCGCATACACTTCGAACCGGGCATGCGCTACAGCTATTCGGGCGAAGGTTTGATTTTGCTCCAGTTCGTGATCGAACACGGCCGCAAGACGCAGGGCTTGGGGCTCGATGTCGGGGATCTGACCAAAGCCAACTTCGAACGTCTGGGCATGACCCGTACCAGCCTGGTCTGGCGTGACGATTTCGCCGGCAATCTGGCCGACGGTTGGAACGACCGGGGCCAGGTGCAGGAGCACGATCAGCGTAGTAAGGTGCGAGCGGCGGGTTCGATGGACACCACCATCTCCGACTTTCCGAAATTTGCTGCCGCCCTGCTGCGGGGCGAGGGCCTGAACGCGGCCTCGCGCGCCGAGATGACAAAGCCGCAACTGCACATCGGCACCGCCCACCAGTTCCCGACCTCTCTGCCGGATCTGCCGGTGGGGAAGCAGCGTAAGGACTTGTACGCCGGCCTGGGTGTCATTGTCTTCGACGGCCCGCAAGGCCACGGTTTCTATAAAGGCGGCCACGACGGCGGGACCGCCAATACCATGGTTTGCGTCGAATCCCGCCGGAGTTGCGTGGTAATTCTGTCCAACGATGTTCGGTCCGAGGCCGGCTTTGCCGATCTGGTCCGGTTCATCCTGGGAAACACGGGCGTACCGTATGACTGGGAATACGGCCAAAACGCCGGAAAATCCTGAGCTTGCAGCCTTATGCTGCCTTTGCACAGGCGCCCTAGCGCGCGCTTCAGCGCGCAGCGTCGACGCTCTCGTCGACGTCTTGGATAGCCGGTCGGCCTCCCTGTCACCCCAGGGAAATTCCAAACCGGCGGCGATCCGGCCGCGGTATCAGGGGATACCACGCATGGCACAAGCCTCGATTCCGCGAACGGATGCGGCCGTATCCCCGGCCAGGGCCCCTTTGGCTCCGCCCGGCGATTGGTCTCGCTGGACGCCTTCCGTGGCGCCACCATGGCGCTGATGGTGCTCGTGAATATTGCGGGCCGCAAAACAGGTCTGCCTGAAGGGCGCGATTTTCGAGGCGAGCCGCGATCGGATTGGGAACAGCAAGTCGGTCTTGGGCCACTCAACTTCCGGACGGCACGTGATTTGGTAACCCGCTTTGGCGACTGCCGGCGAGGGCGCGATCCTTCCGGCCAATTGTTCGTGAGCTTCCACAGCAGTCACCGAACGCTCCGGCGCTCTCTACCTCCAAAACGACAAAATACGTTCGCTTATGATACGTCTGCCTTGTAAGCGCCCGGCTCTTGCCGTCGGCGCGGAGATCGCCGGATTCAGAAAGCCACCGGCCGCCGCGAGAGCCGCCAACGTGGTTTCATCCGGTTGGATGACTTCAACTTCGGCGCCATTGTCTCGCAGCGTTTCCACGGTTTCCTCCAGCGTTGCTACGCTCATGGACGGAATTTCCGGAGGCCGTTTGAGCGCGAGGATCATCACACGATCGAAGCCAGTCGCCAGATCCGCGTTGTCCGTGCAATAGAAGCCGCCGTCAATATAATGCTCGCCCTGAAACAGGACAGGCGGCGCACCGAAGGAAGCAGTGCTCGCAATTACCGCGTCTACCAGATCAATGCCGCTGTCACGACTGAAGGCGCGCCGCTCTCCCGTGTCCGCATTGACGGTGGCGATAAGCACCCGTTTTTCCGGCCACGTCGTCACCGGTAGCTGGGCTGCGACGATCTCCCGCCGGCTCGGGGTACTCGTGCCCGAAGCGGCTGCTAATGCCAACGACCCGATTCTTCGCAGAATTTCCGTCTTGCCGCCGCCGGCTTGCTTCGCGCGAGCGATGTCCTCGCGAAGTGCGACCCAGTCAACAACAGCAGGCCGCTCGGAGGACGGCGGCAGGGGTTGCATGCGTCGTTGAAATGCGTCTTCGTGTGCGTCTCCGCTTGCAAGATGTAGTGCGACCCTGGAGCCGGAAGAAGTTCCCACGAGAAGGTCGGCGTTTCTGGCGTCGAGACCCGCATCAGCCATTCCTGTAATCAGCCCAAGCTCCCACGCACTCGCAGCGTAGCCACCACCGGCCAGAACCAAGGCACGCGTACTACTCAGTCGATCGTCTCCATGTGAATAGAATACCGTCGCATGACGGTGTTCGTGAACCGGCCTGGTCGCCAGATTCTGCGACACCAGCGCAGTGTCTGGCGAACTGCTCCGAGCGAACGAAGGGTTCTGTGACGATTGCATTGAAAAGATGACGGGCGTTGATCGCCGTCAAGTGAACACAATTGCCTCGACACTGGCTCTCTTCCCCTCGGAATTCAACAGAAGAGAAGACGTATGTCCCCAGGGATGCGGCACCAGAGAGAAGTCTGTAACGACAGCACTTTGACGGGAACGGCAAGTAGTTGTTGCGTCACTCAGCTTCCGGACGGTGCGTTATAGAATG
This sequence comes from uncultured Solibacteraceae bacterium, assembly GCA_964568355.1. Lineage (GTDB taxonomy): Bacteria > Acidobacteriota > Terriglobia > Bryobacterales > Bryobacteraceae > JAJPJX01. The sequence goes on from CAZMRK010000317.1 coordinate 3,291, forward strand.
AGGTTCATTCCTGAAACAACGAACGACGTTCGAGACGAACAATGTTCTTGACGAACACCGTTCGTTACGTTACCGTAGAAATATGAGTAGCGCAGCTTCCCGCGGCATCATCAGCCGCCGTACTCGCCCGGCCAAGCCCCCGCTGAGTCTCGACGGGATCGTTTCGACGGCCCTTCACATCCTGGAGCGGGAGGGCCTTTCCGGATTGAGCCTGCGGCGGGTTGCGGCCGCCCTGGATACTGGCGCAGCTTCGCTCTATGTCTACGTGGCCAATCTCGAGGAACTGCGCGCCTTGATGCTCGATCGAGCCCTGGAGCCGGTGCAATTATCCGGGTCGCGCAGACTTTCCTGGCGCGACCGGCTCAAAACGTTTCTTCGCGCCTATTTCTCTGTCCTTTATGCGCGCCGGGGATTGGCGCAGATCGCATTATCGACCATAGCCGCCGGCCCCAGTTCCTTGCGCATCTGGGAAACGCTCCTCAGTCTGCTCCAGGAAGGCGGAGTCGATGACGTCAAAGCAGCATGGGGCGTAGACCTCCTGATTCTGTACGTCACGGCCATCGCCGCGGAACAGAGCCAGCGGCGCGAGAGCGATCGGAGCCTGGTACGAGTGCGGGAGGCGCTGTCCGGCGCCTCCCCGGACCAGTTCCCGCGCGTATTCGCTTTGAAGGAGGCGTTGCTCTCCGGCGATGGCGCCTCCCGTAGTGACTGGGCGCTGGACGTGATCATCGACGGCATTGCCGGTGGCGGGCCCAAGCCCGTCATCTCAGCGCCTCACGTGCCCAAACAGCGCGGCCCCAGGCGCAGACGATAACCGCCTTCGGGCCGCGCAAATCCTGATTCGTTTGTGTCTTCCTGCGTAAGGAGAATGTTCATGAAATACGACCCATCTGCAATGCAGAACCACCCCTCCGCCCGTGAGGGCTTCACAAAGATCTACGAAGGAAACCCGCCCTGGGACATCGGCAAACCGCAACCGCCGTTCATCGAATGCGCGGACCGGGTGGTGAGTCCCGTGCTCGACGCCGGTTGCGGCACGGGCAGCGCGGCCCTGTTCTTTGCCGCGCGGGGCCATCAGGTCACGGGCATCGACTTCGTCGACGAAGCGATCCGGCGAGCCCGCGCCAAGGCCGCAGAGCGTGATCTCGCCGTAGAATTCCTGGTCAAGGACGCGATGACGCTCTGCGAATGGGATAGACGTTTCCTTAGCGTGATTGACAGCGGTCTGTTTCACGTCTACGCGGGGGACGAACAACAACGTCGGTATGTCGAAGGGTTGCGGCATGTGCTTCAGCCGGGCGGGCGGCTCTTCCTGTTCACTTTCACCGAGGAGGCGCCCGAAGGAGGCGTTTCCCGGCAGCAGTTGTATGAAATCTTTGCGGACGGCTGGGAGGTCGAGTCTGTGGAGCTGGTGCGGGGTGAAGTCAGTCCTGCCTTTTTGGCCGAGTTCCCGGATGCCTTTCCGGAGAGTGGCCTGAAGGGCTGGTTCGCGATCATTCGCCGGAAAGAGTAAATCGCAGGGCAGCGCGGAACGCAGATGCATGGGGTGGGGGTGAACCAACCTGGACGTTGCTACCGCTTATGTCGAGCCATCTAGCGCTGGGACTCCTCGGTCAATGAGGGCGGTTCCCTGGAGACCGTGAAGCGAAAAAAGGCTGAAAAGCGCCCCAGGTAAATTCCGGACCGGCGGCGATCCGGCCGCGGTATCATGGGATACCACGCATGGCACAAGCCTCGATTCCGCGAACGGATGCGGCCGTATCCCCGGCCAGGACCCCTTTGGCTTCCGCCCAGCGATTGGTCTCGCTGGACGCCTTCCGTGGCGCCACTATGGCGCTGATGGTGCTCGTCAACAACCCCGGCGGGCGGGAGAGTTATGCTCCCCTGGAACACGCCGAGTGGAACGGGTGGACACCAACCGATGTCGTTTTCCCCTCCTTCCTGTGGATTGTCGGCGTGGCACTCACGCTCTCGCTGGGAAAACGCATGGCGGCCGGTGTGCCGCGTACGCAGTTGTTCCTGCAGGTGTTGCGGCGTGCCGCCATCCTGTACGGCCTGGGCCTCTTCTCTTACCTGTTCCCGCGTTTCGATTTCTCCACGATGCGCATAGTCGGAGTTTTGCAGCGGATCGCCATCTGCTACCTGATCGCCTCGGCGATCTATCTGACCACCGGGGTTCGCGGCCAGATCATCTGGATCGCCTCGCTGCTGACCGTCTATTGGTTGATCATGAAATTGGCGCCGGTGCCCGGGGTAGGCTCCGGCTACCTGGATGTGGAGCGGAACTTCGCGCACTACGTGGACCGGATCGTCCTGGGGGTGCACAACTACCGGGCTACCAGGACGTGGGATCCCGAAGGCCTGGTCAGTACGCTGCCCTCGATTGCCACGGCGCTGTTCGGCATTCTGGCGGGGCACCTGCTGCGCCTGAAGAAGGAACTCTCCGAACGCACCACCTGGATGTTTCTTCTCGGCAATCTGCTGATTGCCGCGGGCCTGATCTGCGATATCTGGCTGCCGATCAATAAAAAGATCTGGACCAGCTCTTTCGCGCTGTTCATGGCCGGGCTGGATTTCGTGCTGCTGGCGATGTTCGTATGGGTGGTGGACGGCCTGGGCTACAAGCGGGCGGTGAAGCCGCTGGTGATCATGGGCATGAACGCCATTGCCATTTACATGGCGTCGGAATTCGCGGCGGAACTGCTGGGCCTGCGCTGGATGACCGCCTCCGGCCCCGTCTCCGTCCACTCCTGGTTCTACCAGAATGTGCTGCTGCCGGTCGCCTCGCCGCAAAACGCCTCACTGCTCTACGCCATGAGCTTTGTGGGCCTCATGTTCCTGATCGCCTACGGCCTCTATCGCCGGCGCTGGTTTTTGAAAGTCTGACCGCGGCCGCCGCTACCAGACCCGGCAGGCCTGCGGCGCGCTTGGCCCTTCCTGGCAGCCGAACGCCGAGCGGAACTCGGGCATGTTCTCCACCACGCCGATGACGCGATAGCGGCCCGGCGAGTGCGGATCCACATTGACCTGGAGACGCTCGTTCTGTTCCGTCTGGTTTTCGCACCAGATCTGGCCGAAGCTCAGGAAAAAGCGCTGCTGCGGGGTGAACCCGTCGATTTTGGCCGGCATCTTGCCCGCGAGCGAATCGATCAGGGCCATCAAGGCCAGACGCACGCCGCCGTTATCGGCGGTATTTTCGCCCAGGGTGAGCTTGCCGTTGACGTGGGCGTCGTTGCCTACGGTGAACTTCGAGTATTGCTTGACCAGGCACTCGGCGCGCTGCTCAAAGGCTTTGGCGTCTTCGGCGGTCCACCAGTCTTTCAGGTTGCCCTCGGCATCGTAGTGGCGCCCCTGGTCGTCGAACCCGTGTGTCAGCTCATGGCCGATCACCGCGCCGATTCCGCCATAGTTGACGGCGTCATCGGCTTTATTGTCGTAGAACGGCGGCTGGAGAATGCCCGCGGGGAAGTTGATGTTGTTCATCTGAGGGTCGTAATAGGCGTTGACCGTGGGCGGGCTCATGAACCATTCTTTGCGGTCCACCGGTTTGCCGATCTTCGCGAGCTGCCGCTGGAACTCGAACGCGTCGGCGCGCGCCACATTGCCCAGGGCATCGTCGCGCACGATGTTGACGGAGCTGTAGTCGCGCCACTCGTCCGGATATCCGATCTTGTTGGCCACCGTGCGCAGCTTGCCCAGCGCCTGCTTCTTGGTAGCGTCGGTCATCCAGGTCAGGCTCTGGATGTCCTGGCCCAGGGCCTTTTCGATCTCGCCGACCATCTTGAGCGTCCGCTCCTTGCCCTCGGCGCCGAAGGTGCGCTCCACGAACTTCTTGCCCAGCGCTTCGCCCAGCTCGTTGTCGGTGTAATCCACGCAGCGCTTCCAGCGGGGGCGCAGTTCCTTGGTGCCGCGCAAGGTCTGGCTGAAGAATGCAAAGTTTTCATTGACAAACGCCGAGGGCAGCATCGGCGCTTGCGCGTGCACCAGGTGCCAGGTGAGATAGACCTTCCAGTCTGCCAGGCTCACCTTCTCGATCAGCGGCTGCAATTGTTTGAAGAAATCCGGTACGGAAACGTTCAGGCTGTCGAACGCCGGGGCGTGGATGCCCTCCAGGTAGCGCGGCCACGCAAAGGCCGGCGTAAAGCCCAACAGCTCTTTGCGGCTGAGTTTGTGATAGACCTTCTCGGGATCGCGGCGGGAGACGATATCCAGGGAGCTCTTGGCCAGTTGCGTCTCCACCTGCATGATGATCGCCGCATTGGCGGCCGCCCGCGAAGCGGGCTGGCCCAGCAGTTCCAGCATCTTGGCGACGTGCGCCTGGTATTTCTTGCGCAGTTCCACGGACCGGGCATCGGTTTTCAGGTAATAATCCCGCTCCGGCAGCCCCAGTCCGCCCTGATCGGCCTGGGCAATGACCTCGGTGGAGTTTTTGTCGTCCGGTCCGGAGCCGAAGGAAAACAGCGCGTTCACGCCGAGTTGGTGCAGGTGAGCCACTACCGCGGCAAGATCTTCCTTGCGGGAAAGCGCGGCGATCCGGTCAATCTCGGGCTGGAGCGCCGCGATCCCCTTGCGTTCAATAGTCGGCTCATCCATGCAGGCGTGGTAGAAGTCGCCGATCTTCTGCTCGGTGGGCGTGCGATTGGCGTCCGGTTTGGCGGCCTGTTCCAGAATCTCGCGCAGGATCGCCCGGTTGCGCTCCTGCAATTCGCTGAATCGGCTCCAGCGCGCCTGATCGGGCGGGACGGGGTTGTTTTTGCGCCAGGTGCCGCAGGCGTATTGATAGAAGTCCGTGCAGGGGTTGGCGGACAGGTCCATGGCGGCGGGATCGAAGGATGCGATTTTGGTTTGGGCCAGCAAAGCTGATCCGGCCAGCATAGGGGTGAGCAGAATATGGGCGATGCGCATAGAACACTTACTCTCACTGTATCTCGTCCTGGGAAACCGCGGGCGAAAGGTCTCCGGGAGACGGTATGATAAGAGGACAGCCCTATGAACCGACGCGAGTTCTTACAAACGGCTGCGACCGTACCCGTCGCGCTGGCGAATACGGATACGCACACCGATCTCCCCAAATACCGCACCGTCACATCGTATAAGCCTTGGCCCACCCCGGGCATGCCCGGTAAGTATCCCGGGCAGGTGGTACGGTTGCACTCCGAAAAAAGCATCGATGCGGCGACCGAAAAAGTGGATGTCCCCACTGTCAAGGAAATGATTTCGCAAGGCATGCGCTCACTTACCGGCCATGCCGACGCG
>CAZMRK010000318.1:0-2936 GCA_964568355.1 uncultured Solibacteraceae bacterium
TCTTGCAGCCGAGTTCGGGCCGTGTGGTGACCCGCGGCAGGATCGCCGCGCTGCTGGAACTCGGCGCCGGTTTCAACCCCGATTTCACCGGCCGCGAAAATGTGTTTCTGAACGGCGAGATCATGGGCCTGAGCCGCGCGCAAATCGAGCGTGCGTTGCCCTCGATTGAAGCTTTCGCCGAGATCGGCGATTTCATGGGGCGGCCGGTGAAGGAATACTCCAGCGGCATGTACGTACGCCTGGCTTTTTCGACGGCCATCCACGTGGATCCGGAGATCCTGATCGTGGATGAGGCCCTGGCCGTGGGAGATGCCGTATTTGCCAACCGCTGCGTTCGCAAGTTCGAGGAATTGCGCGAGCGCAAGATCACGGTACTGTTTGTCTCGCACGATCTGGGCTTGGTCAAGCAGCTTTCCAACCGCGCCATCCTGCTGCTCAATGGGCGAATGGTGGCGGAGGGCGCGCCGCGCGACGTCATCAACCAGTACATCGGCCTGGTGCTCGAACGCCAGAGCGCCGGTGAGAAGGCGGAGCGTCGCAAAACCATCGAATCGGCCAGCCACCGGCATGGCGACGGCACGAGTGAGATTCTGAGCGTGCGCATCCTGGATCACCGCGGAAATCCGGCGGAATCGGTACGCAGCGGTGACCCGGTCACCGTCCGCGTGCGAACCCGCTTCTATCAGACAAAAGTGGAGCCGATGGTGGGCATCCTGATTCGCACGCGGATCGGCATGGATGTATACGGTACCAACACCCATATCGAGCAGGTCAGCCTCGGCAGCCTCCAACCAGGTGATGAACTGGAGGTGGATTTTCAGTTCGAATGCTGGCTGACCCCGCAGCAATATACCTTGACCGTGGCGACGCAGAACGCCGACGGATCGAGCCACGACTGGCTGGACGACGTCATGGCTTTCGAGGTAATCGATTCGCGGCAGGCCGCCGGTGTGGCCAACCTCAGGGCGAAAGTGGAATGGCGCGTATCACGGTGAAGGTACATCCCCGGGCCAGACAGACCCGGATTACCGGCAGGCTCGGTGAGGCCTACAAACTCGATCTGGCGGCCCCGCCGGTGGATGGGAAGGCCAACGATGCTTGCATCCGGTTCTTTGCGGAGGCGGCGGGAGTGCCGCAAGCGCGCGTGCGAATTGTGCTAGGCTTGACCAGCCGCACCAAAGTGATCGAGATCGAAGGAGTAGCGCAGGAAGCGCTTGAAGGCAAGCTGCGGGCATGATCTACGTAGTCGTCTTGTCCATCATGGTGGTGGTTCTTCTGGGCACCGCCGTGTTCCAGTCGCGCGGGGTACATAGCCAGGCGGACTTTCTGGTCGCGGGGCGTTCTCTGGCATGGCCGGTGCTGGTCTTCACCCTTCTCTCTTCGTGGATCGGCGCGGGCAGCCTGTTTGCCGGCGGCGAGAATGCCTATCGCAACGGCTTTGCGGCGCTGTGGCAGCCCGCGGGCGGCTGGATCGGGCTGGTGGTGATCGCGCTGATTGCTGGCCGCGCGCGCCGCTTCGCCCAGTTCACGGTTCCGGACCTGCTCGAGACCCGCTACAACACCACCGCGCGTGTGCTGGCGACGGTCGCGATCGTCATTTCGTACACCATGATCACCAGCTATCAGTTCAAGGCGGGCGGAGACATCCTGCACCTGATCTTCCCTACCCTCGACACCAGGGCCGGCATGTACATCATCGCCGCCTTCGTCATCACCTTCACGGCGATGGCTGGAATGGCGTCGGTCGCGTACCTGGACGTGATCATCGGCTCGCTGGTGACCGTGATTGCGCTGGTTGCCGTGCCGATCCTGCTGGATCGCGCGGGCGGATGGGCCGGAGTACGCCAGGCCCTGCCACCGGATCACTTCACCGTCTTCGGTTCCCTGAGTTGGGACAAGGCCCTGGGCTTCCTGCTCCCGACCATGCTGCTGCTCATCGGCAACCAGGGGATGTACCAGAAGTTCTTTTCGGCGCGATCGGAACGCGATGCCCGCCTGGCCGTGTTCGGCTGGATTGCCGGCACGCTGATTCTGGAGACGGCGATCATCGCGATCGCCGTGGTGGCCAGTTCGTTCCTGCATGCCGACCGTCCGCGCGAGATCATCCCCTTGGCCGCGCGCCTCGGGCTGCCGCAGGTTCCGGGGGCGATTCTGCTCGGCGGCATCTTCGGCAAGGTCATCTCCACTGCCAACAATTTTCTGTTCTCCCCTGCCACGAACCTGATCCACGATGTCTACAAGCGCTTCCTGCGCCCGCAGGCCGGCGAGCGGCAGACGCTCCTGGTTTCGCGCGTGCTCGTCGTGCTGCTGGGCTTGTTCGCGCTGGTGCAAGGGGCTTACTTCGAATCGATTTTGCGCGCCGCCTTGTATGCCTATACGGTGTACGGGGCCGCCGTCACGCCGGTGGTAATGGCGGTATTCTTCTGGAAGCGGGCCAATACAGCGGGCGCGGTGACGTCGATTGTGGCCGGAACCGTGATCACCGTCGTGTGGAACGTCATGGAGATCGAGTGGCTGGACGCGGTATATCCAGCCCTGGCGGTCTCCGTGATCTCGCTCGTGGTGGTGAGCCTGATCACAGCGCCGCCGCCCAAAGAAAAATGGGAGCCATTTGCATGAACGTCGCCGAGATCCAGGCAGAGTTGCGTAGGCAGGGTTTGGATGCGTGGTTATTTTTCGATCATCACCAGCGGGATCCCCTGGCCTACCGGATTCTGGGTTTCGATCCGGGGCGGCAGGTAACCCGCCGCTGGTACTACGCGATTCCTGCCGCCGGTCAGCCGGCGGGGCTGGTGCACCGCGTGGAGGCAGGAATGCTCGACGCGTTGCCCGGCGGCAAAAGGCCCTATTCGAGCTGGACGGAGCAGACCGAGGGGATCCGGCAGATTCTCCAGGGAGCGCGGCGGGTAGCCATGCAGTATTCGCCGCAGTGCGCC
>CAZMRK010000319.1:0-4320 GCA_964568355.1 uncultured Solibacteraceae bacterium
CTTCGGAATCCTGCGGGAACCCGGCCCTGCGGTTCCCCGCAGGACCGGATGTTCGCACCCGTCGCGAGCTCAGGCGGATTGTAGAGTGCTCTTACCTGGGCGGATTTCCACCATCCGGCCGCCGTTCAGAATCGATTCGCGCCCGGCTTCGAGTACCTGCTCGTTATAGCTGCTGTTGCCGGGTGTGGCCATAATTCCCGCCGCATCGAATTCCTTCAGGAGCGCCTGCCGTTTGACCAGCGCTTCGCTCTCGGGCAGGCCCTGTGTTTCCGCCTCGGCTCGAATGCACGCCTGGATAATGTACTCCACCGAGCGATAGCCGTACCCCACCGGCACCAGTCCCGGCCCTCCCAGATCCAGGTACTGGAAATAGTCCGGACTGGGTTCGGCATAGATCGTTGTGCCGGCCCCGTCCGGTTTCCGGACATAGGAATATTTGAGCCCGCGGTATTGATCGGAATGAGTGATCAGGCCGCCGATATCCGGCCCTTTGCAGTACATCACTATCCCCTGCGTATTCGTCCCGGGAGCGTCATCCGGGAATCCCAGGCCGTTCTGCACATTCAGGCAGGCGCCGTTGTCCCAGATCACGCGGGCATCGGTCCATAGGAAGCCCTCATTTCCGTTGGGATAGCGGTCGCGAATGCCGTAGACGCTCACTGCCACTGGCAGCAGTCCGGTAATGAAGTGAACCAGGTCCACGTAATGGCAGCCGATGTAGGTGAAGGCGTCGGAATTCTCCGTGGTCATCCAGTTCTGGAAGTTGGAATGGCGGTAGTACCACTTCTCGAACAGCGCCGCGGTGCCCAGCACGAACTCGCCGAACGCACCGTCGCGATACTTGCGCCGCGCCATCAGGCTGCGGTCATCGAAGCGCTTGTGATACTCCACGCCCACCACCAGGCCGCGGCGGTAGGCCTCCCGCTCGATTTCCACCGCCTGCTCGTGCTTCAGAACCAGCGGCTTCACCGTGCAAACATGCTGGTTGTGGCGCAGCGCGGTCATGATGACATCGAAATGGATCTGGTCCGGGACCGCCGCCACCACGATATTGCGCGGCGGCATCGCGGCGATCACGTCGCGGAACAAATCCGGCCCGAGGTGGCTCGGATGATGCGGATCGGGGTAGGCGCGGAAACGCTGGCCCGGGAAGGCTCGCAGCAGGTTTTCCGCATGAGCCAGGCTGCGAACCGTCTTGGCGCTCGACGAGCAGACACTGATCTCGCCCACCCGGTCCTGACGCTGCATGTGATAGAGCGACGGCAGAATCTGGTCATGCGTGATCATGCCGCCGCCGACAATCAGGACTTGCGGCTGCGCCATTATGCCACCGCCGCCTGCGACTGCACCGCCTCCGCGAACACCTCGTCCAGCACCTGCAAGCTTTCCAGCAGCGCTTCTTCGGTGATCACCAACGGCGGGGAGATCTTGACGGTACCGCCGCCAAAGCCTACCGGACTGAACATCAGCACGCCTTTCTCCAGGGCCAGGCGGACCACTTCCCAGGCCAGATCGCCGTCCGGCTCCTTGGAACCGGGAACGACGCATGATACGCCCGCCACCAGTCCTTTCCCATCCACCGATCCGATCTGCGGGTGGCGCGACTGCAACTCGCGCAGCTTCGAGTGCAGGATCGCTCCCATCTTACGCGCGTTTTCCGTCAGGTTCTCTCGCAGAACCAGATCGATCGAGGCCAGTGCCGCGGCGCAGCAGACCGGGTTTCCGGTATGCGTCGAGGTCATCGAACCGGGAGGAAACAGGTCCATCACATCCGGCCGTCCGGCCACCGCCGAAAGCGGCAGCGAACTGGAAATGCCCTTGCCGAAAGTGGTCAGATCCGGCACGATCCCGTAGTGCTCGAAGCCCCACAAGGTGCCCGTGCGGCCGAAGCCGGCCTGCACCTCGTCGCAGATCAGCAGCGTCTTGTGGCCGTTGCACCACTGGCGCAGGGCTTTCATGTAGGCTGGCGGAGCAAATGCCGCAGTGCCGCCCTGGTAGGTCTCCAGGATCACGCCGGCGACATTCTGCGGCTCCACGCCGCGATCCCGCAGGCTGCGTTCGAAAACGTCAAAGGACGTATCCGTGGTGCGGAATCCGTCGGGAAAGGGAATCTGTACGAAGCCCGGGTCCAGATTGACAATCCACTCCTTCAAGCCGGGGATGCCGCCGGCCTGCTGCGATCCCAGCGTGCGGCCGTGAAACGCTTTGTCATAGGACACGATGACGTGCTTGGCGCGCCCTCCGACCTTTACTCCATAGGCGCGCGCCAGTTTGATGGCGCATTCCACCGTCTCCGAGCCGGTGGTCAGCAGGAACACCTTCTTCAGCGGCTCCGGCAGAATCGAGCTCAGTTTCTCTACCAGGCGCGAACGGATCTCGCTGGGGAAGCAATAGTTGGTAAGCAGGCCGGAAGCGGCCTGCCGGGTGATGGCATCGATAATTTCGCGGCGGCCGTGGCCGGCGTTGGTGATCAGCACGCCGGACGACCAATCGATCCACTGATTTCCCCAGGCATCGTATACCTGAAATCCTTCTGCGTGGTCCCACACCACTGGCGGCTGGCCCCGCATGGCCACCGGTTCGTAAGCGTGCAGCTTCTGCAAAACCGGCAGCGACTCGGGCACCGGCAGGTCCGTTACGATGCGCCGGAAGCGGGTTTCCACCCGCTGTACATGACGGGGAACCAAACTGTATTCTCTAGCCATTTTTCCTCTTGGGCGAACATTCTATTCTCCAGTATCATTTCTGCATATGGCAAGCCGCTCTGTCCTCGCACTCTTCCTCCTGGGCGGGTCTCTGGCCTCCCAGGAACCGGCTTCGCGGCCGCGTATGTCCCAGCCGCGCTACGCGGAGGGCAACCAACTACTCCGTCCCGAAGGCTACCGCGAGTGGATCTTCGTCGCCGCCAACCTCGGCATGGGCTACAACGACGGGCCGCCTTCTTCGAATCCCTCGTTTCACAACATCTACATGCAGCCTGAGGCGTACCGTTATTACAAGCGAACCGGGCGTTTTCCGGACAAAACCATGCTCGTAATGGAGCGCTATTCGGCTGGAACCATTTCTTCCATCAACCGCCAGGGACAGTTTCAGGACCGCTTTCTGGGACTCGAAGTGGCCCTGAAAGACGAAAAACGTTTTTCGGAAAAATGGGCGTACTTTGATTTCAGCGGTTCCGGTGGCACATTGCGACCGCAGGCCAAACCGTTTGCCAAGGAAGCCTGCTGGAATTGCCACCACGCTCATGGAGCCGTGGATAACGTGTTTACACAGTTCTATCCCTCACTGCGAAACTAATTGAAATTACAAGTGTTTCTTTCATAGTCATTTATAGTAAGAAAATGCGTTGGTGGTGCCTGCTGATTTTAGCGGCTTCTTACGCCTCTGCTCAGACTTCTACGACCGCCGGCGCCGCGGAATTTATCGGTAGCCAGGCGTGCAAAACCTGCCACGCCGATGTCTGGTTTCTCTTTTATCGCAACCCGCACTTCCGCAGCATTGCTTCCGGCAAAGAAACTCCGGAGCATACCGGATGCGAAGGGTGTCACGGACCGGGCAAGGCCCACGTTGCGGCAGGGGGCGGAAAAACGACGATTCCACGCGCTTTTTCTCTGCTCGAGCCCAAGCAGGTGGTGGACGCCTGCCTCACCTGCCACGCCAAAGATTTTCCCAGGGTGAACATCCGCCGCTCCGAGCACATTCGCAGCGACGTAGTCTGCACCAACTGTCACTCCATCCACAAGTCCCCCACACCGCGCTTCCTGCTGGCCAGGAAACAGATCGATCTCTGCTACGGATGCCATGCATCCGTACGGGCGCAGTTCTCCATGCCTTTTAAGCATCGTGTCAACGAAGGTTTCATGGAGTGCACCGACTGCCATAATCCGCACGGAACGTTTACCCCGACGTGGCGCATGGCTCAGCGGCCCCGCCTGGTCGACCAGGCGCAAGGCAACGAAGAGCCGTGCCTGAAATGCCACTCCGACAAGCGCGGTCCGTTCGTCTTCGAACACGCGCCCGCGCGCATTGATGGCTGCGAAAACTGCCATATCCCGCACGGCTCCACCAATGCCAAGCTATTGCGGCGCCCGGTGACGTTCACCTTATGTCTGGAGTGCCACAACGGCGCGGATAATTTTGGAACACGCAACGCCGGCATCACTATCCAGACGGCCACGCACAACCTGCTCGATCCGAAGTACCGGCAATGCACCACCTGCCACGTCCGGATTCATGGATCCAACAGTGATCCCCGTTTCTTTCGTTAGGAGGAGGCCATGGCAAAAAGACATCTTCTAATATGGATCCTCCTGGCGCCGG
>CAZMRK010000320.1:0-4705 GCA_964568355.1 uncultured Solibacteraceae bacterium
CCCCCTGTACCGATCACCGCCAAGCGCAGACGGCTATTCGCTCCCCAGATGCGCGCCGAGGAGGCTGCCGTCATGGTGCCGGCGAGAAATGTTCTTCTCGAAACCATGGATCCCTCCCGTACAGGATAAACCCGCTCAGCCGTCAAATCCGGCAGAACGGGCGAGTAAATCTGCTATTCAGACCCGAAATAATGATATCAGAGGCGATTGCGCCTATCATAGGGATACTGTGGGCATCAATATCGGACTGGATATCGGCGCCATCAGCCTGAAACTGGCTGCTTTGGGGCGATCGGAAGATCGGTCGATCCTCGCAGACCTGTGCCGCCAGCGCCAGGCTTTCCGGCTGACGGAATGGAAAGGCCGCCCGCTGGTGCTTTCCGAATACCGGCGCATTTCGGGCAGCCCGATCCAATCCACTTACGACCTGCTGCACGAGCTTTACGATGCGGTACCGGAGCACCGCGTGGAGGGCATCCGGGTGACCGGGTCGGGCAGCCGCGCCATCGCGCGCATTCTGGGACTCTATTTCGAGAACGAGTTCAAGGCTATCGCGCGCACCATGAACGAGTTTTACCCGCAAGTGCGCACGGTCTTCGAACTGGGCGGCGAAAGCTCGAAATTCCTGCGTCTCGAAGGCGGCAGCATCCTGGATTACGACCGCAGCGGGGAGTGCGCCGCCGGTACCGGGTCGTTCCTGGACCAGCAGGCCCTGCGCATGCAGTACTCGGTGGAAGAGGTGGGCGAGGTCGTACGCGGCGCCGGCTGCGCGGCCCGCATCGCCGGCCGCTGCTCGGTATTCGCCAAAAGCGACATGATCCACGCCCAGCAGAAAGGCTACTCGCCGGCCGAGATTCTGCGGGGCCTGTGCGACGCGGTAGCGCGGAACTTCAAGAGCAGCATCGTCAAAGGGCGGCACATCGATCGCCCGGTGGCGCTCATCGGGGCGGTATCGCAGAATGCCGGGGTGACGGCCGCTCTGCGCGAAGCTTTCGGGCTATCCGAAAGCGAACTGATTGTGCCGGACCTCTTTGCCTGGTGCAGCGCCGTGGGCACGGCCATTCTGGAAGCCGAGGAGACCCGCAAGCGCTCGCTGCGCGCCATCCATCGCCTGAATCAGCATGAAGCGGAAGAGCGCGTGCAGGATACCCGGCCGCTCTCCATGGAGCGGGTAGTGCTGCTGCGCGACCGCGTGGGCACTTACGTGCCGCCTCCAGGCGATGACCCGATTCCGGCCTACCTGGGCATCGATGTCGGTTCGGTTTCGACCAACGTGGTGGTCACCGACGAATTCGGCACCGTCCTGCACGATATCTACCTGCGTACCGCCGGCCGGCCGATTGAAGCCGTACAGCAGGGTTTGACCGAGGTGGAACGGCGCTGGGGCACGCGATTGGAGATTCGCGGCGTCGGGACCACGGGATCGGGCCGCGAACTGATCGCCGAGTTTGTGGGCGCCGATGCCGTGAACGACGAGATCACCGCTCACAAGACCGGCGCCTGGCATGTGAGCCAGACGCTGGGCGGCGAGCCGGTGGATACGATCTTCGAGATCGGAGGGCAGGATTCGAAGTTCATCGCGATTGAAAACGGCATTGTGGTGGATTTCGCCATGAACGAAGCCTGCGCGGCCGGCACGGGATCGTTTCTGGAGGAGCAGGCCGAAAAGCTGGGCATCAGCATCAAGGGCGAGTTCGCGCGCCTGGCGCTGGGTGCGCCCGCGCCCACCCGCCTGGGCGAGCGCTGTACCGTCTTTATGGAGCGCGACGTGACCGGCTGGCTGCACAAGGGCGAAACGGTGCCCAATGTGGTGGCCGGCCTGGCTTACTCCATCGCGCTGAACTACCTGAATCGCGTGGTGCGCGGCCGCCGCATCGGCAAGGTGATCTATTTCCAGGGCGGCACGGCCTACAACGACGCCGTGGCCGCGGCTTTCGCCGAGTTGCTGGGCCGCAAGATCACGGTTCCGCCCTACAACGGCGTAATCGGCGCCATCGGCATGGCGCTGATCGCGCGGCAGTGGCACGCCGCCACCGCCGGCAAGACTCGCTTCCGCGGCTATCACCTGGAACGACTGCAGCTCACCACGCGCGACTTCGTGTGCAAAGCCTGTTCGAATCTCTGCGACATGAAGGAGTTCACTATCGAGGGACAGAAGAGCTATTGGGGCGACAAGTGCTCCGATAAGTTCCGCAAGCCTTCGCCGAGCGGTCGCAAGCCGGTGATCGAAGATCTTTTCGCTTTCCGCGAAAAACTGCTTCAGGAGCTGACGCCTCCAGCGCACGCCAGGTTCCGTGTAGGTCTGCCGCGCGCCATGTCCACCTTCGAGCGCTATCCGTTCTGGCAGCGCTACCTGGCGGAGTTGGAGATCGAAGCCGTGCTCTCGCCTCCCACCGACCCGCGTATTTCCGCGCTGGGCATTGAAATGGCCGTAGCGCAGCCTTGCTATCCGGTGCAGGTGGCGCACGGCCATGTTGCCGCGCTGCTCGATGCGGGGCTTTCCTATATCCTGATTCCTAACCTGACCAACTCGGAAGCTAACGAAAACAGCTCCTGCGCCTCGCATTACTGCCCGTGGAGCCAGACTCTGCCCTACGTGCTGCGCTCGGCGCCGGGCCTGGAGGAGCATCAATCGAAGTTCCTGATTCCCACGCTGCATTTCCAGCTCGGCCCGGCACAGGTCAAGCCGGCCCTGGCCGAGACCATGCGGCGGCTGGGAGTGACCCGGCGCGCGAGCGACCGCGCAGTGGACGCCGCCTATAGGGCGCAGCGGGAATTTCAGGAAAAGATGCTCGCAGCCGGCAGGCAGGCGCTTGCCACGCTCGAAGAGACCGGCGAGCCAGGGCTGCTGCTGGTGGGGCGCCCTTACAATATCTACGATCGCGGCATCAATTGCGATATCCCCCGCAAGCTGCGGCATCGCTATGGCGCCAATGTAATTCCGCTGGATTTCCTGGTCACCGGACGGGAGCTCACCGAAGAGCTCCATTCCAATATGTACTGGGCTTCGGGACGCAAGATCCTGGAGGCCGCGCGCCTGGCTGCCACGCACGCCAATCTGCACGTGGTCTATATCTCCAATTTCAAGTGCGGACCGGACTCCTACATCAAGCACTTTGCCCGGGACACGGCCGGAGCGCCGCTGCTGGTGCTCCAGTTCGACGGTCACGGCAATGATGCGGGGTATATGACGCGCTGTGAAGCCTATCTCGACAGCAAAGGAATTCTGCGATGCTATCAGACCGCCAAAGCAGCAGCCGTCCACTAGGCGGCGCAAAAGTCTACATCCCACCGATGGCTTACGGCAGCGCGCGCGCCTTCGCCGCCGGCTTTCGGGCGATCGGCATCGACGCTGAGCCTACTCCGCCCTCCGACTATCGGACCCGCGAGCTGGGAGCGCATTACACCTCCGGCGACGAATGCTATCCGGCCAAGGTGACCGTCGGAGATTTCATGAAGCTCCTGGAACGGCCAGGCACGGACCCATCCAAAATTTCGCTCTTCATGCCCACCGCCGATGGCCCCTGCCGCTTCGGCCAGTATGCTCCCTATCTGCGCCATATTCTGGATGCCAACGGGTTCGCCCAGGTGGAGGTGCTCTCCCCTTCCAGCAAAACTTCGTACGCTGGCCTGGGAGAACTGGCACGGCCCTTCGTGCGCACCGGATGGCGTGCCCTGCTGTCAGCCGACATCCTGCAAAAGCTGCTGCTGCTGCATCGCCCGCACGAGACCAACGCGGGCGATTCCGAAACAGTCTACGAAGAGTGCCTCGACGACCTGTGCGCCACGCTGGAGCAGACGCCGACCAAACCGCCCGTGCAACTGAAAGCGTTGCGGGACTGCCTGATTCGCTGCCGTGACCGCTTCCGCAAAGTATCGATCGCACGCGATCCCTCCAAACCGTTGATCGGCATCGTGGGCGAGATTTTCTGCCGCCTGAACACGTTTTCGAATGAAAATCTGGTGCGGCGCCTGGAAGAATACGGCGCCGAGGCATGGCTTTCCGACATTGTCGAGTGGATCTGGTACACCAATGCCGAACAGTTTCGGCAATTGAAGCTGACGGGTCGGCTGCTCACGCCGGAGGCCCTGGGCGCATGGGTCCGCACCCGGGTTCAGAAACGCGACGAGCACATCCTGCTGGAGCCGTTTCATGAGGATTTCGCCGGATACGAGGAGCCCGATATCTACGAGATCCTGGAATGCGCCCGCCCCTATCTGCCGCCCGAAGGCGCCTTCGGGGAGATGGTGCTGAACGTCGGCAAGGTCGTATACCTGGCACGCAAAGGCGCCGCCGGGATCATCGACATCAGCCCCTTCACCTGCATGAACGGAATCGTCTGCGAGGCGGTCTACCCGCGCGTGAGCCGGGACCTGGGCGGCATTCCGATCCGCAATTTTTACTTCGACGGGACCCAGTCGGACCTGGATCGCGATCTCGGCGTCTATCTGGAGTTGGCTCGGGGCTACCAGCAGCGGAAAAAACCATAAGCAACCGCCGATGCACACAGATTCACGCCGATTCTTACACGCTGGCTGCGGCGGATAGCTGGTCTTCCAGTTGCGCGGCGAATTCGGCGAAGGTGGTTTCTCCCCGATCGACCGTGAGCGTTTGGCCGGCCAGCACTACGGTGACGTCCGGAATGCCGAGGAGGCCCAGCACTTGTCTGAGGTACGTGCTCGCGTTGTTGAAAGACTCCCGCTT
>CAZMRK010000321.1:0-5037 GCA_964568355.1 uncultured Solibacteraceae bacterium
GGACCAGGCGTCGATGACGACGCCCGCGCCGGATAACGCCGAGCAACTAGCCGAAGAGGCCCGCAAGCTCGAAAAGAAGGCCAATCTTCTGGCGGCCGAGGCGGATCTGACGCTGGGCCAGTACGAATTCGGGCAGGCCAAGAACGATTCCTCCAAGGCCGGCCAGAAGAAACTGGCTTCCGCCACCAAGAAGCTGGAAGACGCGCTCAAAGAGCTGAAGGAGCCGGCCGAGGGCTACACTTCCATCGGCCCGCGCTATCCCACCACCAGCACCGGCCGCCGCCTGGCGCTGGCCCGCTGGATCGGCTCGCGCGACAATCCGCTCACCGCGCGCGTAGCCATCAATCATATCTGGATGCGCCATTTCGGCAAACCGCTGGTGCCTACGGTCTTCAATTTCGGGCGTAGCGGCAAGCCGCCTACGCACCCTGAACTGCTCGACTGGCTGGCTACCGAGTTCATGGATCGCAAGTGGGACATGAAGGCCATTCATCGCCTGATCGTCACTTCCAGCGCCTACCGCATGCGTTCTTCGGGATACGGCACCAGCGCGCCCCAGCTCAAAATCGATCCGGATAACGTCTGGCTCTGGCACATGAATACACGGCGCATGGAGGCCGAGGACGTGCGGGATTCCGTGCTGGCGCTGGCCGGGAAGCTGGACACCACGATGTACGGAGCGGATATCGATCCCGCCAAGGGAGAAGAGATCTACCGCCGCAGCATCTATTTCCGCCACGCGCCGGACGTGCAGATGGATATGCTGCGCGTCTTCGACCTGGCCAGTCCCAACGAATGCTACCAGCGTTCGGAGAGCGTGGTGCCGCAGCAGGCCCTGGCGCTCTCCAACAGCAAGCTCTCGGTGGAGATGGCCCGCCTGGTGGCATCGCAGCTTTCGCCCGCGGCCGCAGAGACACGCGCCGCGCCCCCGCCCTCCGCCGGCAACCGTTCCATCGCGGAGCAGACGCAATCCGCCGAAGACGAATTCGTGGCTTCCGCCTTCGAGCGCATCCTGGGCCGCGCGCCCACCGCCGAGGAGCGCAAGACCTCGATCGAGTATCTGGCCTCACAGGCCGATCTGTACCGCGATCCGTCGCGGTTGACGCATTTTTCCTCCGGTCCGCAGGTGACGGTGAAAGCGTCCGCGGATCCGGTACAACGCGCCCGCGAAAGCCTGGTGCATGTTCTTCTCAACCACAATGATTTCGTCACCATTCGGTAAGGAGAAGCCTTGACGATACCGCGTAGTGGTCTTTGTTGCGATCGCCGTTCCCGCCGCGTATTCCTGGCGGATACCTGTATGGGCATGACCGGCCTGGCGCTGGGCGCTCTGCTTCCGCGCCGCGCGCTGGCCGAAGAAGCCGCCTGGGCTCCTCCCGACGGCAAGCCGCATTTCCAGCCCAAGGCCAAGCGGGTGATCTGGTTGTTCATGCTGGGCGGGGTCAGCCACGTGGAGTCGTTCGACCCCAAGCCCGCGCTGAACAAATACGCCGGCAAACAGCTCACCGAAACACCGCTAAAGAACGTTCTCGACAGCCCCTTCACCAAGGAGAATCTGAAAGCCTTCGTGCCCGGGCAGCATGGCATCAAGCTGACACTTTATCCGATGCAGACCGGCTACCACGAGCGCGGCCAGAACGGCGTGCTGATCAGCGACTGGTTTCCGCACATCGGCGAGATGATGCACGAGATCGCGCTGATCCGCTCCACCTGGACCACCGATAACGATCACGGCGCCATTCTGCAATTCCATACCGGCCATCATATCTTCGACGGCTACCTGCCGACCATCGGCTCCTGGGTCCACTACGGGCTGGGCTCACTCAATGAGAACCTGCCGGAGTTCGTGGTGCTGGGCCAGCCGCCGGGGGATTGCTGCGGCGGCCTGGGCACGCACGGCTCGGGCTATCTCGGTCCGGAGCATGCCGGCGTGCAGCTTGAAGTGAATCCGGAAAAACCGCTGCCGTTCGTCGCGCCGGCCTGCGATGTTTATAAGGAAGAGCAGCGCCGCGAGTTCGATCTGCTGGGCAAGCTCAACAACCTGACCGCGGTGGAGTATCCGGACGATTCGGCGCTGCGCGCGCGCATCAAATCCTATGAGCTGGCTTTCCGGATGCAGATGGCCGTGCCCGAAACCATCAGCTTCAAGGACGAGAGCCAGGAGATCAAGAATCTCTACGGCCTGGATAACGAGATCAGCCGGCCGTTCGGCGAGGTCTGCCTGGCCGCCCGCCGCCTCTCCGAGCGTGGGGTACGCTTCGTGCAGGTCTATCACGGAGGCGCCGGCAACGCCTGGGACGCACATCACGATCTCAAGCAGAATCACGGCGACCTGGCCGCCAAGGTCGATAAACCCATCGCCGGCCTGCTGAAGGATTTGAAGCAGCGCGGCATGTTGGACGACACCATCGTGGTCTGGGCCACGGAGTTCGGCCGCACGCCCGGCGCCGAGAACTCCAACGGCCGCGACCACCATCCTTTCGGCTTCTCCACGTGGATGGCGGGAGGCGGGATCAAGGGCGGCATCGTGCATGGCCGCACCGACGAGATCGGTTTCCATGCCGTCGAGAACCGCCACTACGTTACCGACATCCATGCGACGATCCTGCACCAGATGGGGCTTGAGCCGCGCAGGCTGGACGTGCCGGGGCGCAAGCGCCTCGATATCGACTACGGGAAGCCGATTCGTGAAATTCTGGCGTAGTTTTTCCCTTTGCCTGGCCGCTGGCGGCGCTTTGTTGGCTTCCCAGCCCTGGACCGTGGACGCGCTGATGCGCATTCCCTTCCTCGGCGATCCGCAGATCCGCCCCGACGGGCGCGCGTTTGCGTATACGCTGCGGGCGGTGGAGGGCAATAAGTCCACCAGCAGCGTGTATATGGCGGCGATCCCCGCGGCAGGAGCCGTCCGCATCGGCGCCGGCTCGCACCCGCGCTGGTCGCCGGATTCAAAGCTGCTGGCCTGGCTGGACAGCCAGGTGCGCGTCTACGACCCGGTACGCCGTCTCTCGCGCACGGTGACGCATGCGGCGAACCCCGTTAGCGCCTTTGCCTGGACCGCCGATGGCCGCTCGATCGCGTACCTTTCGGTGGATACCGGCCCGCAGCCCGATCCGATTGTCGCCGATCGCGACTATCGCTATTCGCGGCTCTATCTGCAATCGCTCTCCGGCGATAACCCGCGCAGGCTGACCATCTCCAACCGGCACGTGGTTTCGTTCGCGCTTTCTCCCGACGGCACGCGTGCGGTCTATGCCGCGCAGCCCACGCCGCGCCCACGCGAGGTCTTCGACGTGGATCTCTACGAGCTGGATCTGCGCACCCTGGCGGAAAAGCCGCTGGTCACGCAGCCCGGGCGCGACAGCGATCCTTCGTATTCGCCCGACGGGCGCTGGATCGCGTTTCATTCCCAGGCTGGAACGCTCAACTTTTTTACCGCCCGCGAGGTGGCGCTGATTCCTTCGGGCGGCGGGACGATCCGCTATCTGACCAAGGGGCTGGATACCTCGTACGACGTCTACCGCGGCGGCGTGGTGACGGCGTGGTCGCGCGACAGCCGCTCGATCTACTACAACGCCGGCCACAGCGTGACCGATTACCTGGTGCGGCAGGACGTTGCCAGCGGCAAGATCGAGCGCGTCACCGAACGCATCGCTTCGGCGGCCAGCTTCACGCCCGACCTTTCACGCGCGGTGTATCTGAAGACCTCGGTCACCCGTCCGACTGAGGTCTACCTGCGCGATGGCGCGAAGGAAACGCGGCTTACCATGGTGCACGAGAATCTGGCGGCGTATCCGGCGCTGCGCGCGCGCGTGGTTTCGTGGAAATCGCGCGACGGCCTGCCGGTGGAGGGCATCCTCTTTCTGCCGTTTACCTATGCCGCCGGCCAGCGGGTGCCCGTGCTGGTGGAACTGCATGGCGGACCAACGGGCGTGGTGACGGATTCATTTCCGGTGCCGCGCATCTATCCCACCCAGGTCTTCCTGGAAAAGGGTATCGCCGTTTTTGCGCCGAACTTCCGGGGTTCCATCAACTACGGAGCGGAGTTTCGGCTCAAGAATGTGGACTCGCAGGGGATGGGCGATTTCGACGATGTGATGACCGGGGTCGACACGCTGCTGAAGGAAGGCTTCGCCGATCCGGACCGGCTGGGCGTGATGGGGTGGAGCTACGGGGGCTTTTTAACGGCCTGGGTGATCGGCCATACGGACCGCTTCAAGGCTTCCTCCGTGGGCGCTCCGGCTACGGACTGGATCACCTATTACGCGCAATTCGACGGGTCGCGCAGCCCGCTGGTGACCTACTTCAACGGCACGCCCTGGGAGAATCCCGCGGCCTATAACCGGCACTCGCCGCGCACCGGCATGGCTCGTATCCGCACGCCGGCCATGCTTCAGGTGGGCGCGCAGGATATCAATCACAACAACGAGATCTACTGGTCGCTCTACGACCGGCATGTGCCCGTGGAGTATGTAGTCTATCCGCGCGAAGGCCACGGCTTCGTGGAGCCGGCGCACCAGCGAGACCTCATGGAGCGCAATCTGCGGTGGTTCATGCAGTGGCTGCGCGTCGACTGAAGTCGACGCTGCAAGCTGAAGCTTGCGCTACAGGGACTCATTAGTCCCAGGGGCCGGCCAGGGCGGTTTTGGCGAAGAGGACTCCGGTGATGGCGGAGATTAGCCCCACTATCAAGGCGGCGGTGAATTTTCCTCCTACCAGGCTGAAGAAGGCGTAGGTCAGGGAGATGTAGAAGGCTACTCCCCAGGCGCAGGCGGCCAGGTTGGCTCCGGTCTGGATGTGGAGCTTGCCGGATTCGTCCTGGGTGAGCGCTTTGCGCACGGGACCCCACCAGCCGATGGGCCGGACGGCCAGATAGAACTTCTTCAAGACTTCCGGAGACTCGGGCTTGGTCAGCAGCGTGCCGGCCAGGATGAAGATCCAGCCGAGAACGAACAGGATGCTGAAGCCCATCCAGAACGGGTATTTCTCGATGTTGCTGAAGGCCGGGACCAGGCTATCCAGGTTCCAGCCCCAGGCGTG
>CAZMRK010000322.1:0-3161 GCA_964568355.1 uncultured Solibacteraceae bacterium
TTAGGGGTTACTTAGCCTTACAAACTAACATTTTTCAAACCTCTAAAAACTTACTTTTATGATGCACAAAGAGCTACTTACCAAGAAGGAAATCGCATCTATCGGAGAAGCAATCGACCATGATCTGGCAAAATCCCTCATTCAGACCTACCAGGAGACTTATCCTGAGTCGTTTACAGGTGTTACCATCGGCCGTGACATCATCGACCAGATCCTGGCTCAACCTGGCTGCGCTGGTATGCGTTTCTATGACGCTATCAACGAGAAAGGACAAAAAACCCTGGTATACGTTGGCGTTGACGCATCCGGTAACGACATCCTGAAAAAGGTAGTAGTCGAAAAAGGTGGCGCTATTTCTACCGTTCCCGCTATCGTTGCTGACAGAGGCTGGGAAACGCTTATTTCAATTCTGACTGGGGGCAAATAAGCGTATTTGCTTGGATTATAACACAATGCCGATTATATTTGAGAAAAAAACAAGGCATTGCTGTACCTGGCTTTTTTTATATCTGAATTGTTACCTGTAGCTTTTTTTCTTTGTTTCCGTCGCCGGAACCAACATGAAGGGCTACAGGTAATTTTTATTTATTGCCTGGTCTCGTTATCGATGGAGATCCTTGCACCCTTGTTAATAAAAGCTTTCGGCATCACCAATTTTTACCTGTACTCCTCCTTCACCATCCTCGAATACACCCTTTTAACTATATTTCTATACAGATCGATCCAGGGATCAAGGCTTAGATACATACCCATCATCGGATCTATAGCATTTTTTGCCATGGTGGTTGCTAATTTTTTACTCTATCACTCCAGCAATTTCGACTCCCTGTCTGCATCCGTAGAAGCCATCCTGATCATTATATACAGCATTTTATTCCTGTATGGACAGATCAAAGACCCTTCAATCCTTTTTGTATATTACACAAAAAAATTCTGGGTTGTCATCGCTTTTTTCATTTATTTCTCCTCTACCCTTTTCCTCTTTCTGTATGCTGCGACATTTACTAACCAGGAGCATAAGAGCTACTGGTATATCAACAATATTTTTGACATCATAAAGAATATCCTCTTTTGCATCGCATTTAGTATGAAAAAAAGTAAAACGCCAAAAAGACCTTTGGAGAACCTTTATATAGATATATGAAAATTAATTAAACCTTTGCCAAATGAAAACCTTTAACCCCAAAACAACAGTCCGCCTGCCGGGGACGACGCATTAAGTATAATGATACTCTTAGAAGCAACCAATCCCGGCAGCAACGTATCCCTCGTGCTATATTTTGGCACCATAGGTATGCTTGCCCTCACCATCGGGCTTATTGTCTTCATCATCTTCCATCAGCGTAAGGTGATACGCTACCAGCTGCGCCTCCAGCGCATGGAGCAGGATCAGCAGAAGCTCCTGCTGAATGCTTCCATCCGTCTGCAGGAAGAGGAACGCCAGCGCATTGCCGCCGACCTGCACGACGATGCAGGCCCCCTCCTTGCCACTGCCAGACTGTATTTGAATGAAAACCTGGTCAACCTGGACAAGACCACCCAGTTGCAGAGCATTTACAACGCCAAACAGATCATCGACGATACCATCCAGCTGATACGTAACATCTCTCATAGCCTGATGCCCCCCACCCTCAAGAATTTCGGGCTGGAATCCGCTGTCAATGACCTTTTCCAGAAGATCAGCGGCTCAGGCAGCATGAATGCCAGCTCCCGCTTCCACGACTATCGTGAAAGATTGCAGGCTGAGAACGAGCTGATCATTTTCCGGGTGATCCAGGAACTGGTCAATAATATCCTCAAACACAGCAACGCCAGCTTTATACACCTGACCCAGAATACCAGCGGAGAAAAGTTCTTTATCCGCCTGCACCACGACGGAAGAGGTATCACCCAAAACGATTTTAACAAGCTGAACAAAAGCAATGTCGGCCTGGGGCTGAAAAATATCCAAAGCAGGCTGAAAGTCCTGCACGGTAAGATATTTTTTGAAAAGGACATGTCTCAGACATACTATAAAGTTACTATAGAACTGATTAAAGACGAGGAAGATAAGCTTCGTGAACAGGAATAAAATTTATGTGTATCTTTAAGGAGAAGACCGAAATCCAGAATAGCCTATGGGAGTAATTAAAGTTGCAATAGCCGATGACCACAAGATATTCCGAAAGGGTGTCATATTATCCTTACGCCCTTACAACGCCATAAAATTCGTCCAGGAGGCAGAGAACGGTCAGGAATTGCTGGACGGCCTGGCTGCTTCAGAACCCGATGTTGTGCTGATGGACCTGCGGATGCCTCTCAAGGACGGTATCGAGACGACCAAGATCATTGCCAAACAATATCCTTCCATCCATATCATTGCCCTCACGATGTACGAGGACGAACGCTTTGTAAGCCATATGATGGAGATTGGAGCTAATGGCTACCTGCTGAAAAGCGCCGATCCATCCGAGATCAAACGCGCCATCATCGAAGTGGCTACCAAAGGCTATTATCTGAATAATTTTGTCAACCGCATCCTGCTGAAAAAATCCCATACCCGTACCAAGGTCATACCCAGCCTCAATACCGAGATCACCCTGAATGAACGGGAAAGAGAAGTGGTGAGATACATTTGTATGGAATTTACAGCCCAGGAAATAGCGCAAAAGATCGACGTAAGCCCCAGGACCGTAGAGGCCATAAAAGATCGCCTGATGGAACGCTTTGGTGCAAAGAACACCGCAGGACTGGTCTTTTTTGCCGTAAAGAACAACCTGATCGACTAGCCTTCAGGCTCACATCCGTCCCTTTCCTTCTCCTGCCTTCATCCTCTATGAATTACCAGCCCCATCCGACACTTGAAAAATCATTTTTCCCCGGATGAATAGCTTTGCTGACTATTTCTTTATTGCAGTTACTTTCCTCCCGCTGTTGCCGGCGATATTCATCCTTTTCCAAAAAAGTTTCGGAAAAGGCCCCCTGGATATCCTCCTCATCATTTGCCTGATCAACTTCATACGGGACCTCCCCATACATTTACATATGCTGAACAGTGATGGCAGGAACATCCTTGACAATGTCTGCTATCCGATAGAGCTGATCCTGCTCGCCCGTCTGTTCAGGACCACACTGACAAAACCTCTTCGTGAGGTACTCACCATTATCCTGGTGGCATTCCT
>CAZMRK010000323.1:0-5471 GCA_964568355.1 uncultured Solibacteraceae bacterium
GTTTCCAGCAGCTCGGCCCAGCGATTATTGAGGGCCAGCGCCTTGATCTGCCGGCGGATCTCGGTGGGCGGAGCTTCGAGCGCCGCGGGGTCGCTCGAAGCGCGCAGTTCTCCCCAGCGCAGCCCGCGCAGCATCAGGTAGGGCGCCGGGCTGAGCGGCTCCCGCTTGCGCAGGAAGGCAGCCGCGGCGGCGACTCCGGCGATGGCCGCGCTGCGGTCGGCCGGCTCGGTGGCCGCCCGCCCCATCTGGTTCAGATCGAATTTCGGGAACGCCAGCGAGATTTCGCCTACGGCTGCTACGGCTACGGCCCCGGCTTCGCCCGGTTGTTCGGCGGCTTCTGCTTCGGCCTCCTGGGGCGGCGGAGCTTCTTCTACCGGATCGGGCTCGATCTCGCGCTTTTTTTGCAAAAAGCCGTGCACCACGTGGCGCACTTCGCCGATCGCATCCCGCAATTTCCCGAAAGAGGGTGCGACATTGCCGAATTTTTCGTTGCAAAGCTCGTCAAGAGCCGCCAGGCCGGTGAGGCAGGCGTCCAGATTCTTCTCCGCCTCCGCGTAGAAAACCTTAGGCGTCTCGGCGAAGGATTTGTCGAACAGCTCCGGCGCCAGCTTGTGCTCTTTGAGCTGGGCATCGCGCGCGGCTTTCAACTCTTTGGTCTTGGCCTGGTCCTCGTAACCTACCGTACGGGACTCTTTATATTGGTAGAATCCAAAGCCGTCCCGGCACAGCGGAACGTTCTTGACCGCGGCATCCAGCCGCGATCCGACCCATTCGAGCGGGGAGGCCCGGAACTCGGCATCGCCGTCGTCCAGTTCCGGGTACAGATGATCCCAGAAATTGGTGATCAGCCCGTGGCAGAGCGTCAGACCGTCGCGGAGGCCGGCAAAGCCGTTAGTGCGGAGCAGGGAATCGGTGAGCCATGCGGCCAGTTGCAGATCTTTGGACTGGGTGGCGATGGCTTCCTGGGCCAGGCGGATCGCCTGGGAATGGTCGGCGGTCTTGCGTTCATGCTGCCAGGCGCCCTGGGCCAGCTCATCGTCTTCCCGGCGAGCTTCCTTGATCTTGTCGTAAATGGGGGCGTAGCGGAGATCTTTGCCGCCGGGATTGTCGCCCGCGATCGGATTCAGGATGTCTTCACGCAGAGGCATCGGAAGCGAACTCCAGGGACCTTATTTCGAGTAGCGGCACTTCCTCGCCATCCACCACGAACATCTTTTGGCCCACCGGAAATTCGCGGCCCCCGTCGTCCGCTACCCACTCGGTCGAGCGGCCGAGCCACACCGTTTCATCGTCGGACTTCCAGGAGAAAGGATACACCACGGGAATCAATACCTGTCCGATATCGGTTCCCTGGAAAGTGGGTCCGGTGAGGACCAGGGCCGGAAACCACAGCGTATCACGCAGGCGGACCGGCGCCTCCGTCTGCACGGAGGCGATGTGCACGAAGGGAATCCAAAGATACGCGCCGGCGGCAAAAACCTCCAGCCGCGCACCGATGGTCGAATCGGCATCCTGGATGGACTGGAAAGGCTTTCCGTTCAGCTTGCCGGGCGGCGACGGCGCCGGCGAAACGCTGGGGAATTCCTCTTTGCGAAAAAGATCGTGCCGGGTCTTCTCCGCATGCAGCGCGGAAAAATAGAGCACCGCTCCCATTTCCGCCTCCTTCCCGCCTTGGGCGAGAAGGTTCAACTGTTTCGCCGCACGCTCGAACTGTCCGGAGAAGCAGAGAAGCTCAAAAAGAAACGTGCGCGTTCCGACGTCGGTCGGATGCTCGCGGAGGCGTGCGGCAAGCGCCGCCTCCGCGTCGCGAACCCGGCCGGCATCAAACAGTTGTTTGGCCGTCATGGGATGCTTACGAACCCAGGGACTTGGGGGCGGCGAAGTTGGGCTGGAGCAGCTCCAGATCGTAGCCCTTGCTGATGGCCGCATCCAGGGAGCCGTCGTCTTTCTCCGGCTTGTACGCGACTTCCACGCCCTGGAAAGCGAAGCTCACCGACTCGGTCGGGTTTTCGTTGCTGCCGGAGAGCTGCACCGAAGTGATCAGCGCATCCTTCAGGTAAATCCGGAAATAATCCTCCTGCTTATCGCCCACGGGCTTATCGTAGACGACGTAGACCTCCTTAAGGATGTCTCCGGAAGCGCAATGGTCGGCCAGCAGCGGCGAGGTCTTATCCAGAACCTTCATGATCGTCAGGTTCGAGAAATCGGCCCGCCCGGCTTTGGCTTCCTTGCCGGAGGCGCCAGCACCGTAAACGGCGGTCTGGCTTACGCCCCAGCTAAAGGAAAGGACGTCGATGTGGTCAGGCTTGCTCGTACTCGGCCCGCTCACACCATCAATGAACAGGTATGCGTTAACAGCCACTTTTTGTAACTCCTTTTGTCAGACTACGGGGAAGTGTTTCCGGCCGCCGGGGACCGGGATTCTGGCTACTTCGCGGGCGCCGGCAGCTCAGCCACCAGCCGCAGCGAAACGGTTAGCTCATCGAGTTGGAAATGCGGCCGCAGGAACGCCACGGCGCGATAGACGCCGGGCTTGCCGGGCACCTCCGAGACGTCGACACGCGCTTCCCGAAGCGGGCTGCGGGCCTTCATCTGCGGTGAGGCATTGTCGTCCGGAACGACGTACCGCAAAATCCAACGATTGAGGAATTGCTCGGCCTCGGTGCGCGACATAAAACTGCCGACTTTATCGCGCATCATGGCCTTCAGATAGTGGGCAAAGCGCGAGACGGCCATGATGTAAGGCAATTGGGCCGAAAGGCGCGCATTGGCGTTGGCCGAATCCGTATCGTACGTCTTCGGCTTCTGGGCGGACTGCACGCTGAAGAAAGCGGCGTAGTCGGTGCCTTTGCAGTGCACCAGAGGCACAAAGCCAAGGTCCGCCAGTTCCTTCTCGCGGCGATCGGTGATGGGCACTTCGGTGGGGCACTTCATGGCCACGTCACCTTCATCGGTGTAGAAGTTGTGCACCGGCAGGCCGGTCACCAGGCCCCCGCCTTCCACGCCGCGCATGGCCACGCACATGCCGTACTGCGAGAACGAATTGGTCATGCGGCTGGCCAGGGCATAGGCCGCATTCATCCACAGATACTTGGAGTGGTCGCTGCCGTCCACGTGCTCCTCATAGGCAAACGCCTCCACCGGCTTGGTGTCTTTGCCGTAAGGCAGGCGGCCCAGGACGCGCGGGAGGCACAGAGCCACGTAGCGGGAATCTTCGGTCTGGCGGAAGCTCTTCCACTTGGCATACTCGGTGGTGTCGAAGATCTTGGCCAGATCGCGCGGAGCATCGAGCGAAGTATAAGTCGGCAGGTTGAACAGGTCCGAATTGGCGGCACTGACGAACGGCGCGTGCGCCGCCGCGGCCACGTTGGATACCTTTTCGAGCAGCTCGATATCTTCGGGGTGCTTGCCGAACTCGTAGTCTCCCACCAGGGCGCCGAAAGGAGATCCGCCGAAGACGCCGTACTCTTCTTCGTAGACCTTCTTGAACAGGGCGCTCTGATCGAACTCCGGAGCCCTCTGGAGATCTTTCAGCAGCTCTTTCTTGCCGCAGTTGAGGATCTTGATCTTGAGCTGGGTGCCGGTCTCGCTCTGGTCCATCAGGTACTTCACGCCGCGCCAGGTGCCTTCCAGCTTCTGGAACGACGGGTGATGCAGGACCTCGTTCAACTGCAGCGAAATCAGATGATCGATCTGCGCGATGCGCGCGTTGATCATCATTTCGGCATCGCGGGCGATGGTCATCGACCCTTCGAGAACCTGCGCGACGAATTCCTTGACCAGGTTTTTGCCACGCTCTTTAGCCGCCGGCTCGGCGCCGAAACGGCCTTCTTCGACGATCTGATCCAGGAGGGTAGACTCCTGTACCTGCTCGCCGGCGGAAACGGAGGCCTGCGCGCTTTGTGGATCAGCCATTGGATTCCTCTTTCTTTCCGATCTCGCCCTTCAACTTGTCCATCTTCTCGGTACTGTTGACCGCGTCGAGCAACAACTCTTCCAGCTTGTCGTTGCCCTGCAGGCTGCCCCGCAGGTCCGCCAGACGGGTGCGTAGGTCCAGCAGCTCTTTGAGCGGCTTTACCTGACGGGCCACGTTCTCGGGCTCGAAGTCGTCCATGCTCTTGAAGTGGAGGTCCACTTTCAAATTCGCCGCGTCCGCTTCCTCGCTGAGTTTATTTTCGACAGAAAACGACAAATGCGGCTTCATGCCTTCCAACACCGTGTCGAAATTATCGGGATTGACTTCCACGAATTTCCGATCTTTCAGTCTGGGAAGCGGCTGCTCGGGCTGTCCGGTGAAATCGCCGAGGACCCCGACAACAAACGGGAGCTCTTTGATTTCGATCGCCCCACCGACTTCCACGTCGTATGTGATTTGGACCCGGGGCGAACGCACCCGGTCCAATTTATGCTGCGTACTTTCTCGTGCCATCGCCTCTCCAGTGACCGGAAAACATCCGACTGAGCCAATAATATTTCCGGCCTTTTAACGCGTCAAGTGTTCCGGGCGAGTACTGCGTACTACAACGCAGTTCCGTCTCTAAAGTGAAACGATAAATCGCCGCCCGATTAATTTACTAACAACCGTCATACATTCCTGCCGGACTCTTTGCGGGTCGGCTTGCACCCGGCGGGCCAGCTCGTCTGCCAGTTCGCCCAGCGTTCGCTCCCCATTGAGCCCTGCAAGAAAATCCGCTACGGGAGGTTCCACTCCCATGGACGCCGGAATGCCGCCCGCGAGCAACAGCTTGGTGGCTACCGGCCTCCAGTGGCCGTCCGCCTGCTGGAACTGCTGGTCCAGGCGGGCATGAGGAGAAAGCCTGGGCCTCGAACCCAACATGGCTTCCCCGGTTCCATGCGACTCCAGAAAATCACATCCGCGGAACGCCTCCGCCATGCTACCACCAAAGGGCTCGCGCGGAGCGAGCGGCATATCTTCGATCCGAACCCAGTTCCGGCCTTCGCGGCGGCGCACGGCGAGCAAGCCTCCGTGGACTTTTTCCACGCCCCGCTGGCGATAGTAACCCGACCAGCGCGCCAGGGTCTCGGCCTCCGGCTCCCGGGCCGCGCCGTGCATCTGCGAAACGCGGTCGCGGGCATAGTCGACCGCCTCGCGCGCGTAGGTGTGGA
Organism: uncultured Solibacteraceae bacterium; assembly: GCA_964568355.1. Classification (GTDB taxonomy): domain Bacteria; phylum Acidobacteriota; class Terriglobia; order Bryobacterales; family Bryobacteraceae; genus JAJPJX01. The sequence continues at coordinate 5,128 of CAZMRK010000323.1, forward strand.
AGATCCAGGCGTCGCAGCCGCTCTCGGCGAGCCATTCCTGGAGGCGGTCCTGCCAGGGCTGTCCGGTCACTTCCACCCATTCGAAGACCATTTGCAAATAGCCGCCCGGCCGCAGATAGCGCGGAGCTTCCCGCGCCACGCGCCGGCAGTAGAGATCCAGCTCCATACTGTTTTCGCAGTAGAGCTGGGTGGACGACGGCGTAACAAAAAACGGCGGATTGGCCACGATCAGGTCAAACATCCGGTCCGCAACCGGCTCGAATGTGTCTCCTACAAGAAATTCGACGTTTTCTACCCCATTTAGCGCAGTGTTAAATGCTGTAAATTCGGCGGCACGCGGATTG
>CAZMRK010000324.1:0-11824 GCA_964568355.1 uncultured Solibacteraceae bacterium
CCCAACCACGACGAAGTGGTTCGATACCTCGGCGTTTCGGCCCGCGGCCGCTTTTACGGTACCGACTGACAGCTTGAGCCAGCCGGATCTCCGCACGCCCTGGCGCAAAACGGTCAACTGGTCGTTCTTCAAGAACAACCCATTCCGCGAACACTACAATCTGCAATTCCGCGTGGAGATGTTCAACATCTTCAACATGCCGCAATTCGATGTACTAGGCGCCTCCACGGATGTCACGAATCCGCTGTTCGGGCAGATCATCTCCGGCGGAGGCGAGCGTAACATCCAGTTCGGCGTCCGTTTGTTGTTCTGAATAGTAGAGGCAGCCGCCTTTCTTACCGGATGACGGCGTGGGCTTCGTAGGAAAAAGAGGCCGGGAGGTTGGAGTCGACCTTACAGCGCAGCAGGATCTGGTAAGCGGTCGGCCAAGTCCGATAACCGGCGGCAGTCAGGCGATTTCGGAAGTCTGCCAAATGCCGCGGCGAGGAAAAGAACTCAGCCGCGGCGGCCGCTCCGGCGCTGGGGTCCCCGGAGAAGGCAACCACCCGTCCGACGCGGCCGTCTCCAGAGTCGCGCGGCATTACAGTGATCAGACTGTAGCTCAACACGCGGTCATTGCGCTCGTCGCGGGCCGGCATGTAGACCTTGACGGGCGATTCCGGGGAGGCTCGATAGGTGATTGCAACATCGCGCAACTCCGGCTGATAGCTGAACTGGAAGGGAGTCTTCTCCAGCAATTTCAGGATGGCCTCGCTTTTGTAGGGAACGCCGAACAATACGGAAGCACGCGAGCTGAGCAGGGCGCTCGGCACCACTCGCTCCGGTAGCAATTTGTACGACCGACCCGCCGCAGCCAGGAAGCGGGCTACGGTGGTAGCCCCCAGGGCGTCTCCGAAATGCGGGGAGTTGACGTCCGGGACCATGTAAAGCCGATTGCCTGAGAACAGGCGGTGGTGCCGCACGTACCAGGGCAGCAGTTGCATGGGCGCTTCGAACGGCGGCAACTCCGGTTTCCACTCCATTTTTACGTCAAAGGGCAACAGCGTCATTTGCGCCGGAGTCCCCAGCGAGATCAATACCTCTTCATTGGATTGGAGGATCGGGCTCCATGCTTCCTGGAGAATCGGGGCAATAGCGCCGGCCGAAGCCGAAGGCTGGCGGCGCACCCAGAGCGTTACCAGGGAACCGACGGTGATTCCCAGCAGCAGCATGAATAAAGGTAAGGCGAAACGGCGTGTACGAGGGCTGGGCAGCGCCTGCTTGAGGGATGAGTGGTTCGAATGGGCGTGGCCGGCTTCGACAAAGCGGGGAACGTAGGTACCTTTCACAAACTCGATCCGTACGGGCGCCTGGGGATCCTCTTCCTCGTAGTATTTCTCCAGCTTCTTTCGTAAAGCGTAGGCCCGGTTGCGTACCGAGGTGTCGTCGGCTGGAGAGAAATCCTCTGATTTCCCCAAAGCCTCCATTCCGATCTGGTACTCTGTGATGCCGTCGCCATGCCCCTGGATTTCCATTTCGCAGACATAGGAGAGAAAGCGCTTCAACTGGTCGGCTCGGGCGAAGGTATCGCTCTGCAGGACTTGCTGGAGCGCAAAACGCTTTGCTTCCGGGCTCACGGTGACGGGACCGGGATTCATCAGGGGCGGCTGTGCCAATTTCGTTTTCGAAAAACATCATAGCACCGGGCAAAACTAACGTTAACGGACGTCCGTTGGGAACGGTTCGCACGGTCCCAAGACTTGAAGAGACGGCAACCGTTGCCTACAATCCGTCCAGACGCCTAAGGAGGTCAGTCGCAATGATCCATGTCGATGTCGCGAGGCAATGCCGCCTGTATGCCTGGAAGCTGCTCTTTCTTGTGGTCCTTAGTTCCCTTACCCCATTGTTCGCTCAAGTCATCACCGGCACCATCCTGGGAACCGTTCATGATCCCAGCGGCTCAGCCGTTCCGGATGCCGTCGTGCGAATCCGGAACACGGGTACCAACGTGGAGACCGAGGTGAGAACCAACGCAAGCGGAGACTATTCCGCTCCGAATCTGCCTACCGGGAACTACAACGTGGAGGTTTCGGCGACCGGTTTCAAGACTTATGTAGAGACGGCCGTGGCGATCACGCTCGATTCCAAAGTACGCATTAACATCAACCTGAGCGTGGGGGATGTAACCGAATCGGTCAAAGTGGTAGCAACCGCCCAGCGTCTGCAAACCGATGCATCCGACTTAAATCACAGCGTCAGCACGCAGGCCATCGAGAGCCTTCCGAACATCGGCCGCAATCCCCTCTATTATGTAGTGACCACCCCGGGTGTGGTGCCCAGACAGGGTTTCGAATCCGTAACCAACTTCGCAGTGGGTGACGATTCCCGGAAGCAATTTTCCAACTTTACGGTGAACGGCAGCCGGCCAATCTCGAGCGAAATCCTGCTTGACGGCGCCCCCGATACCAATCCGGCCTTCAACGAGGCATCGGTTCTGCCGAGCATCGATGCCATTGGCGATTACAAAGTGATTACGAATGCCTACTCGGCGGAATTCGGGCGCGCCGGCGGAGGCGTGGTCAGCTTCGGCACCAAGTCGGGCACGAACGACTATCACGGCTCGCTCTACGATAATTTCCGTAACCCGGCAATGAACGCCAACAGCTTCGGCAACAATGCCACAGGAGCCAAGAAAGGCAAATTCAACGTCAACGATTTCGGCGGAACCTTCGCGGGCCCGGTGGTTATCCCCAAGCTCTATAACGGCCGCAACAAGACGTTTTTCTTTTTCTCTTATGAAGGCGTCCGCGAGGCTGAAGATGCCAGCGCATTCCTTACCATGCCGACGGCTCTGGAGCGCCAGGGCGATTTCAGCCAGAGCATGGTGCAGGTCCGCAATCCCTCTACCGGGCTGCTGGAAGTGGTGCCGCGCAACGTCTATGCCCCTTTCCCTTCAACCACCACGGTCACTCAGGTGGGAAGCAATGTCCGCCTGGAACGGCAGCAATTCCAGAGCGGCGGCGTCCTGAATCGCATTCCCGCCAGCCAGCTCAACCCGGCGGCGTTGAAATTCATCAATCTCTATCCACTACCCAATATCACACCCCTCAACCCCGACGGCACCTTGAACTATTACGACTCCAATTCGACCTATAACCGCCTGGACCAGATCATCGCCAAATTCGACCACTATTTCACGCCGCAGCACCACATGTTTTTCCGCTACACCACGGACTGGACACTGAACACGCCGCGCAACCGGTTCCGCACCACCGATCCCCAGGCCACCGACCAAGCCCCGGCGAGCCAGTTCAACTGGTCCACGACAGTGGGACATACCTGGACCGTCTCCTCGACCAGTATTGTGGAGTTGCGGGCCAACCTAACGCGGATCAACCTGGTACTGCAGCCCTCGTCGGGATTGAACGCCGACCTGGCCGGCCTCGGTTTCTCGCAGGACATGATCAATGTGGCGCCCAGCGGCGCATTCCCGCGGATCGCGGTGGGCGGGGCGTACCAGCAGATCGGCATCGGCAATTTTGTGCTGCGCGACAACCACTCCAGCAACTACGCGTTCACAGGCAGCTATACCAAGATCAAGGGAAACTGGACGCTCAAATTCGGCGGTGAGTACCGGCCGCTCTACACGAACTTCTACCAGGCATTCGTGCCTTCGTTCGCCTTCTCTCCCAACAATTTCACGACGCAGTGCAGCGGACCGGGCTGTCCCACGCTGCCGTATAACGTCTCGCAGGGCTTTGTGCTGGCGGACCTGCTGATCGGCAACCTAAACGGACAGGTGGGCGGGGGCCAGTTCACCACTGGAGACCCGCGCCTGGCACTGCGCAACATCTATACGGGCTTCTACACGCAGAACGACTGGAAGGTATCGCGCAGCCTCACGATTAATCTCGGCGTGCGGTGGGAGTACCAGGGCCCCCTGACCGAGCGCTACAACCGGCTCTCGCAGTTCAACGGTGGGGCCAAGAACGCCACGGGCACCTATGGTCTTTACGAGTTCTCCGGCGTGGGCGGCAACGGGCGCGGACAGACCGATCCCGACTATCGCAATCTGGCTCCGCGTGTCGGCTTTGCCTGGCGCTTAAATGACAAAACCGTGATCCGGTCCGCTTATGGCATCAGCTACGACCAGATCACCGGCGTGGGCAGCGGCGCGCAGGGTTTCGGCACGGACGGCTTCGGTAATCCGGCGTTTCAGAACATCCGGCCGGCCAGCGGTTATGACATCCTGGCGCGGCCTTTCAATGATTCTTTCAGTGGCGGCGGCACGATTCTCGGTGCGAATCCGAACAATCCGGGCTACCTCGGCTACACGGTTACGGCGCTCGATCGCCATCAGCGTACGCCTTACATCCAGCAGTGGAACTTCACGATTGAGCGTGAGCTTGGCCGCGGCACCAGCTTTCAGGCTTCCTACGTAGGCACGAAGGGCACGCGCATGATCGTCCAGCAGTTCCCTGTCAATGGCAATAACGCCATTGCACAGAGCACGCTCGATTCCGCGCGGGCCGAATATATCGCCACGGGCGTGAACCCGCTCACTGCTCTGGTACCGAATCCGTTCTATGGGATCGCGCCAGCCAGCAACGCCAGCATCGGCGGACCGACCATTTCGGTGCTGAACCTGTCCAAGCCTTTCCCAGCCTATCAACAAGTAACCGAGTTCCAGCAGCGGTTCGGCAGCTCCACGTACCATTCGCTGCAGGTGGCGATGCGTCACAGCTTTTCGGATGGGCTGGAAATCGGCGGCAACTATGTGTGGTCCAAGAGCATTGATTTCGGCAACTCGATTTCCGTCAACTCCGGCAATACGGGGAACGGCGGCGGATCAAGCGCGTTCACGGTGAACAATTTCGCGCTGGAGCGCTCCGTTTCAAACAGCGACATTCCGCACCGGGCGGTGGCTTACTGGGTGTATGAATTGCCTTTCGGCAAGGGCAAGCGGCTGCTGGCGGACACGCCGGTGGTTTCCCAGGTACTGGGAGGCTGGAAAGTTTCCGGCATGGCGACATTCTCGGCCGGACTGCCGCTCGCCGTTACAGGTGGCAGCGGATTCGGACGGCCCGACCTCATCGGCGATCCTGTCCTGGACAAAAAATACCGAGTGTACGGCGACGGCGTCACCGCCTATCCCCTACCAGACGGAACTTCGATTGTGGTGCCGAAGAACCGCCTGTTGTATTTCAATCCGCACGCTTTCTCCGGCCGCACGCTGACCGTACCGGTGCCGGGTTCCGCCAATACGCAGATCGTCAACGACTTGTATTGGTATGGCACGGCTCCGCGTTTCTTCTCGAATCTGCGCGGCTGGGGCACGAATAACTGGAACATGTCGATCGACCGGCGGTTCAAGATCGGCGAACGATTCGCGGTGGCGATTTCGGCGCAGGCGGTGAACATCTTCAACCGCAAGGAATTCGCCGATGCGGGGATCGACAAGGGCTTCGGCTCGGCCAACCTGGTGCCTGCCAACGGTCTGCTGGGGCAATCGACCAGCGCCACGTTCGGCACCATTGACATTACACAGACGGGCCGCACACCCCGCTACCTGCAGTTGGTCGCGCGGTTGACATTCTGACCGGCTTTGCCAAGAGGCCCGCTCACTCCGGGCGGGCCTTTTTCCGTGGCACAATCTGGATATGAGATCCTTTCTGCTGTGCGCGGTTCTGTCTGTAGCCGCCGCTGGTGCCGCCGAACTTACCGGCTACATCTCGGACTCGGCCTGTGGCGCCAAGAACGCCCAAAACACTGCCGAAGCGCGGGAGTGCGCCCGGGCTTGTGTCAAAAGCGGCTCGGCTCCGGTCTTCGTGAAGGAAGGCGATACCAAGGTTTACAAGATCGCTCAGAAGGACAAGGTAATGAATTTCGTCGGAGAGCGAGTGGTCGTGTCCGGGAAGCTGGAAAGCGACGGTATTTCGATCGAGGGAATTCGCAAGGCCGGCAAGTAAGCCCGATCAGCGTGGGGCGAATCCGGGATCGAGCCGCTGCGCGAGGCGGAACTCCGGCTCTGCCTCCCCGGAGCGGCCCAAATCCCGCAGGACCATGCCGAGGTAATAGTGCGGGGGCGCCTGATCCGGCCGCAGCCGTACGGACTCCCGCAGATGCTTCTCGGCTTCGTTGAGCCGGCCCTGGCGGGCGCAGGTGACCCCGAGGTGAAACAGCGCTTCCGGAAACTCCGGTTGAATGCGCAGAGCCGCCGCGAACGCCTCGCGTGCCGGAGCGAACCGATCTTTGCGGGCATAGGCTAACCCCAGATGGTACCGGGCCAGGGCATATTCAGGCGCAGAGTCTGCCGCGCGGCGCAGGACGGTGATCGCTTCCTCCACGCGGTCGCGCAGGAGCAGAGCGATGCCCAGATTAGTCGCCACCACCGGATCCGGGCGATAGGAAAGCGATCGCTCAAACTCCGCGATAGCCTGATCGGTTTCCCCGCCGGCGGCGAACTTCTGCGCCAGTCCGGCGTGATAGCGTGCCTGCATGATACGATCGCGCCCGGCGGTTAACTGCTGGTAGACGCGCATCTGCTCGACGGATTCTTCCGTCTTCCCCAGCTTGCGCAGGCTCATCGCCAGCACATACCGCACTTGCGGATTATCCGGATCGAGCTGCGCCGCCTGGCCCAGTTCCTCCACGGCAGCCGCAGTCTGGCCGGTTTTCGATAAGGCCAAACCAAGCTGCTGCCGTACCCGGGCCTCCCTCGGCTGCTGTTGCGCCAGAACCCGCAGCAGCGACACGGCACGCGAGAAAAGCTGCAGTTCGAGGAGGCTGTCGGCGAGCCCTAAGGGAGCGCCGGGGTAGTCCGGCTGCAACTTCAGCGCAGCTTCATACTCCCGGACCGCAACCTGGTGATCGCCGGCCTGGGCTTCCAACTTCGCCAGAAAAAAGTGCGGCTCCGCTTCGCCGGGATTGGTTGCGATCGCCTTGCGGCAGGCGGCTATCGCCGGTTCCGGCTTGCCCTTCAGGTCGAGCGCCTTGCGCGACAGCACCGCGGCCAATCCCAGGCGAGCTTCCGGATAGTCAGGCTGCAGGCGCAGTGCCATTTCGTAGGATGCCTGGGCCTCATCGAGTTTTCCCCAGCTCTGCCGGACCAGCCCTAGTAAATAGTGTGCCTCGGTCAGTTTGGGGTCGAGCGCGATCGCATCCACCAGCTTGGCCGCCGCCTGGGAAAACTGTCCACGATGGGCGAGATCGACGGCCTGGTCGAGGCGCGCGCGGGCCTCGGTCTGGCCGGAGACGGGCACCGCTCCTGCCAGGCAGGTCCATATGGCGAAAATGAGCGCTGGTTTTTGGCCGATCACGAGTAATTCTTCAGTCTAATAGCATGAACGCCGCCGGGAAATAAGGAAAAATTTCTCTTGCACCTGCGGCCATAGGTCGGCTAATCTTCACCCCATGCACAAATTGAGGGGATGGCAACTTGCCGCCTATTCCCTGCTGGTCGCTATGCTGTGCCAGGCACAGACCGGCACGGGTAACATTCAAGGGACCGTCAAAGATGCAACGGGGGCTGTCGTTCCAGCCGCCAAAGTTACGCTGGTGCACAAGGATACGAGCCGGGAATATAACACTGTCACCAACGATGTCGGCTTTTATCTATTCCCGTCCATTCCCGTGGGAAATTACGAGATTTCCTTCGAATCGGCCGGAATGGAAACGTGGAAAGGCAACCTGAACCTGCTGGCCGGACAGTCCGCGGTAGTGGAAGCGATGCTCAAGCCGGGTTCGACGGCCACGGCTGTGACCGTTGCCGGCGATGTGACTCCCCTGGTGACCACTACAAGCCCGACGCTTGCGACCGTGGTGGAGCGCGAGCGGATCGAGCAACTGCCCATCAACGGGCGCCTGGTGACGACCCTGCTTTACATGACAACTCCCGGGGTGGAAAGCGGCTCGGTACCTCGCGTATATGGATTACGCTACGCCACGGAAATGCTCCAGGACGGCGCGATCCTGGAGAATCGCGAGTGGCAATCGATCCCGGCGCGGCCGCCGGGGCTGGATACGATCGCCGAGTTCCGGGCCGAGACGAATAACTCGTCGGCCAAGTTGAACCGCCCGGGTACGTTTATTCTGACCACACGATCCGGCACCAATGAGTTTCACGGCTCGCTGTTCGAGACTGCCCGCAACAGCGGGCTGGGCGTGGCGCGTGCCCGTACCGACTTCTACACGAAGCCGCCACACCTGGTGCGCAATGAGTTCGGCGGCTCTCTGGGTGGTCCGGTGCTATTGCCGAAGATTTATAACGGCAAGAACAAGACGTTCTTCTTTTTCGCCTATGAAGGCTATCAGTTGCGGCAGGCCAATACGCGCAGCATCGCCGTACCCACAGCGGCCATGCGCAACGGTGACTTCAGCGGCCTGGTGGACTCGCAGGGACGGCGCTACACGCTCTACGATCCGATGACCACGCTTGGGGCTGCTGACAACTGGACGCGGACGCCGTTTCCCGGCAACCAGATCCCTCTCAGCCGCATGAGCCCTCTGGCCAAATATCTCTACAGCGTCACACCGCTGCCAACCACCGGGGACAACCCGCTGGTTACCGCCAATTTCTTCGGTCCGGGATTCGCCAATACCAAACAGTTCACGATCACGGCCAAGGTGGATCACCAGATCTCTTCGCGGGATCATCTCTCCTTCCGCTACACCCACAGCCCCAGCTACGCGGAGCAAACCAGCAACCCATACAACACCTCGCCCACCACGCTGGATCAGCGAGCGAACGCTTATGTCGATGAAGGCATGAACGACAATGGCGTCTTCAACTGGACCCACACCTTCGGCCCGAGTTTCTTCGGCGAGACTTTGTTTACCGTATCGCGGGATTACCGCGGGCAGTTGCCCTATACGGGCAGCGAAGAGATCGCCAGCACGCTGGGACTACCGAATCCGTTCGGCGGTATCGGGTTTCCGCGCATCCCCTACAGCATGGTCTCCAATACGACCTCAGCGATGGCTTATGACAGCAGCATCAACCCCACTATCAACTACGCCTGGATCTATAATTTTGACCAGAACTTCACCAAAATCCATGGCCGCCACGAGCTTCAATTCGGGGTGCGGGTTCGTTATGAATCGCTGCGGACACTCGAGGATCAGCAGATCTCCCAAGGACAACTGAACTATGACAATGTAGGGCCGACCGGCCTCTACGACCCGACGTCCGGATCGAACTATAGCGCCGTGCCGTTCACCGGCAGCACGGCGGGCAATTTTTTCCTGGGCATAGGGAGCTACCAGGCGCGCTTCAACCGCTCCTGGTACCCCCTGCGCAACAACGAGATATCCGCCTACTTTCAAGATAACTTCAAGGTCAATTCACGGCTCACTCTGAACCTGGGCCTGCGCTACGAATACAACAGCCCGGTCAATGTAACCGACAACTCGCTGATCGGCTTTGACCCCAAGAATAAGGCGATCATTCTGCCCCAGCCGATCGATAAACTGGCGGCGATGAAAGATGTGCTGCCGGCCATCGCCAACGCTTATGAGGCCTTGGGCGTGAAATACGAGACGCCGCAGGAAGCCGGACTACCGTCCACGCTGGTTTACAAGAACCTGTGGGACTTCGGCCCCCGCGCCGGCTTCGCCTGGCGCGTTACGACTTCCAACCATCCGACGGTGCTGCGCGGCGGCTACTCGATTTTCGCCTATCCCGAATCGCTGCGCCTGTTCCAGGGGCAGGCGGCCAATTCCATCCCCAGCCTGGGGAACATCTCCAACGATCCCAACGCGGCCGAGCAGAGCCCGGACGGACTGCCTAACTATCTGCTGCGCTCGGTACCCACCATCATCGCGGGGGTAAACAGCAGCAACGCGCTGGATGTCACGAAGGTGACGGGCATCACGCGGGGCAGCGGCAGCACGTACTTTCTCGATCCGCATCAGCCGACTGCTCGCGCCCATGAATGGAATCTGACGCTGGAACAGCAGTTGATGAGCAATACGGTGCTAAAGCTTGGCTATATCGGGACTCACGGCACGCGAATGGCACAGTATTACTCGTTCAACGACAATCCTCCGGCCTACGTGTGGTACACCACCACGGGCCTGCCCTACCCGACCGGTCCGTATGCCAATGTCGCGCGCCGGCCGTACGACCAGACCGTGTATGGCACGATCCAGCAATACCAGAAGAGCGGCTGGTCGAATAACAGCAGCTTCCAGGTGGAACTGGAACATCGCTATTCCAAAGGCTACGCCTTCCAACTTTTCTATGTCATGAGCAATGCCATGCGCGTAGCGGGAGATGGCTGGCGGGACGACACCCTGACCGCCACCAACATGTACCTGCCTGGCGTAGTACCGACGGACGACACGGCCCGGAACCGGCTGCTCTATTACCGGCGCGACGTGGGCATCCCCAAGCACCGGGTCAACTGGAATTTTCTGGTGGATATTCCCGTGGGGCGCGGCAAGAAGTTCGGCAACAACATCAGTCGAGTGGCTGACGCCTTTGTCGGCGGCTGGCAGGTGGCTGCCTTCGGCCAACTCTATAGTCGCTATTTTCAGCTCCCCACGGGCGACATTGCCAATTACAACCCGGTGGAATACTACGGCAAGAAATATCCCATTCAGGATTGCCGCAGTGGGGTCTGCTATGACGGCTGGCTGCTCTACAATGGCTACATCCCAGCCAACCGCATCAACAGCTATGATCCGCGCACCGGGAAACCTAACGGCGTCATGGGCGTTCCGGACAGTTACAAACCCTTCGCTACGCCGCTGATTCCCACACCGAAGGATGGGGGCAGTTCCAGCGATCCGAACTTCGGTTTTTACGAGACCAATACGGTCTATGTTCCGCTTAAGGATGGCTCCTTGCAGCGCACCACCTGGAGTGGGCTGGATCCCATGCAGAACCAATATGTCCTCGGGCCGTTCCTCTGGAACATGAGTGCTTCGTTGTTCAAGACCGTGAGATTCTCCGAGCGAGTATTCATGCGGATCAATGCGGACTTCCTGAACAACGTGTTCAATATGCCCGGCACCTATCTGCCAACACCGCCCACAGCACTTCCGGACGGCGTAGTGACCACGAGGAACTCCGCCAACACGCCTCGCGTGCTGCAGTTGACCATGCGTTTGACGTTTTGACCGCGGCTGAAGTCAGCGGCCGGAATGATGTGGTCATTCCAGTATGATCAGAAGCTCCATCCTGGGGTCTGCAATGTCGCCCGGCACGAAGACATTCAGACCTCGCGATGCAGCGATGCCCTCCCAGAGCGGATCGTTCTGGCTGAGGCTGAAGTACTGATTGTCGAGTTTGACCGGCACGGCAGAGGGGGGAATCGGCACGTGGCGCAGTGTGACTCCAGGTAACGAGTTGCGTACCAGGCGGTGAATTTCGGACGCCGACGACACCTTGGCAAACTTGAGGAACTTGGCGATCAATTCATCGACACCCATTTTGGCGCTTACGGAGATGAGAAACTGCGAGTTCTTCAAGAAGCGATCGTCCGGAATGCCGCCGCCCCAGATGAGTGGCTCGATGGGTTCCAGAGGAACCGGCACACACTTGGAAGGAATCACGGTTTCGAGCAAGTCCCGCACGCGCGCATCGAGAGCCGTGAAGCAGGGCCCGAGGTTGTCATGATCGTAGTCGGGCAGATCTCCGACATCGCGTTCCAGCGAAAAGGTCGAGAGGGCACCCGCCAGCCGAAGCATGGCGACGAATAGCCCCTCGGGGTGGCCGCGGCGTACTTTCCAGACGTGTTTCAATTCGGGCAGACAGGAGTTGACGGTGTGAAGGAGCCAGAAATTGGCGATTTCCGAACTGCTGAAATCCGCCAGACCTCGGCCCTTCTGGCGGCGCGGGACA
>CAZMRK010000325.1:0-3660 GCA_964568355.1 uncultured Solibacteraceae bacterium
TCCACCGCGCTCACCCCGCCGTACATGGCCGGATAGTAGTCCTGGCAGCCGGTGGGCACGCGAATAATCTGCGCCTCGATGTTCTGGGCAATCTCTCGTAGTTTCTCGATCCTATGCCCTGCCCCGGTCAGCTTGTTCAACGCGGAAACCACGGCAATAATCAAAGTCGAGGACCCCGCGATGCCCGCCCCGGCCGGCGCCTCGGAATCGGTGACCAGAGTGACCCCCGTTTCCGGCGCGAAGTACCGCACCAGGTAAGCCAGCAGCGGCAGCTTATATTTCCTGGCCTCCCGCAGAGCATCCAGTGAGGAGAACGTCTCTTCGCCCTTCAGATCGAGCGAACGCAGCTCGATCTGTTTGTCTTTGCGGGTTTCAAGGACACAACTGGCGTACCGGTTCACCGCGAAATTCACGGTCACCGCATTACGGTGATACAGGTACAAAGGCCAGATGTCGATCGTGCCGCCGGCCATATCCACCCGGCACGGTGCTTTAGCTGATATCTTCATGAGTAGTTATGCCTGCCCGCGCAATCCTGCAACTCGGCAATCCCCTGTTACGGGCCGTTTCCTCTCCGGTGACCGATCCCTCCGAAGCCCTGCCTGTCTTTGAGGACTTGCGCGCCACCCTTGCTGCCTTCCGCCGAAGCCACGGATTCGGGCGCGGGATCAGTGCGATCCAGATCGGCGAACCGAAACGATTAATATATATCGAATTCGACGGCCTCGCCCATTGTCTCATGAACCCCGAGTACGTCCTCCGGAGCGCGGAGACATTCCGCCTGTGGGATGACTGTTTTTCCTTCCCCGGTTTGCTGGTTCATCTCGAACGGTCGGTCACGGTCGGCGTCCGCTATCTCGATGAGAATGGCGCCGAACGGCAGATCGAGGCTTCCGGAGCGCTATCCGAGCTCTTGCAGCACGAGATGGATCATCTCGACGGGATTCTGGCCATCGACCGCGCCCTGGACCGTAACAGCCTGGCGACACGCGAAGAGTGGGAACAGCGCTATCGGACTACGCCAGCACCTTCTTCACCACCTCACCGCGCTGCCCCGTCAATCGCTGGTTGAGCCCCTGGTAAAACCAGGTGAGCCGGGTGTGGTCCAGGCCCATCAGATGCAATATCGTGGCGTGCAGGTCAGAAACGTGGCACCGTTCTTCCACTGCCGCAAAACCGAGATCGTCGGTCGCGCCGACCGTCTGCCCGCCCTTCACTCCCGCTCCGGCCAGCCACATCGTAAAGCCGTGCCAGTTGTGGTCGCGCCCCGGCTTGCCGATGCCTTCGCTGGTCGGCGTGCGGCCGAATTCTCCGCCCCAGATCAGCAGCGTCTCCTCCCACAATCCCGTGCGTTTCAGATCGGCGATGAGCGCGGCAATTGGCTGGTCTGTCTCACCCGCATGTAGCTTGTGGTTGCGGATGCAATCGGTGTGGCCGTCCCAGGTATCTTCGATGTGGCCGCCGCCAGAGTACAATTGGACGAAACGCACGCCTTTTTCGAGTAGCCGGCGTGTGATCAGGCACTTTCGGCCGAAATCAGCAGTCAGCGGATGGTCCAGGCCATACATCTTCCGGGTCTGGACGTCTTCTTTTTCCACATCCACCACCTCGGCAGCCGAGGTTTGCATGTGGTAAGCCAGCTCGTAGGAGCGAATGCGCGCGTCCAGCTCCGAATCACCCGGCCGTGCCTGCATATGCTCGCGGTTGAGCTTCTCCAGCAGATCCAGCGAATGGCGCTGCGTGCGGTCGCTGACTCCGGGAGGTGTTGCCAGGTCCAGCAGCGGCGCCCCGCTACTGCGAAACAACGTCCCCTGGTAGGCCGCCGGCATATAGCCCGCCGTCCAGTTTGAAGCGCCGCTGATCGGTCCACCGCGTGGATCGGTCATCACCACGAACGCCGGCAGGCTCTCATTTTCCGTGCCCAGTCCGTAGCTCAACCAGGAACCCAGCGACGGCTTCCCGATAATGATATTGCCGGTGTTCATTTGCAGGCAGCCGGAGGCGTGCGCCGCCGTATCGGTGTACATCGAACGAATCACGCACAGGTCGTCGGCATACCGTGAGGTATGCGGGAACAGGCTGCTGATCTCAATCCCGCTCTGCCCGTAGCGGCCGAACGGGAACGGCGTCTGCATCAAGTATCCGACCGGGCGCCCGTTCGACCCGACCGCGAGCTTTCCCCGGTAGGGGGTGCCGTCGAACCGCGTCAGCTCCGGCTTGTAATCGAATGTATCGATGTGACTGGGAGCGCCATTCATGAAGAGGAAGACAGCGTGCTTGGCCTTGGCCGGAAAGTGCGGCGCTTTGGGTGCCAGCAGATCCGGAGCGCCGGTCGGAGCCGCCTGCAGCCGGCCATCGCGGCTGAGCAAGTCGAACAGCGCCAGGGCGCCGAATCCCCCGCCTGCCTCCCACAAAAGTTGCCGCCGTGTACGTCGCATGGATTCCTCTCAGTCCGGATAGACAAATTCGTTCAGGTTCAGAATTACCCGGCACATCTCTGCCGCCGTTTCGGTTTTGCGGAATTCCAGCAGCGCGGCGCGTTCGCCGGCTGTCGGAGGTCGCGCCAGAGCCAGCCGGTACGCCCGTTCGATCTGCTTCTCCGGATCGGGCCCCACCTCCTCGGCCAGCCGATCCGCCAGATAGCGTGCCTGCTGGTTTACAAACTCGCCGTTAAACAACGTGAGCGCCTGGGGAGCGACGCTGGTATTCACGCGCTTGGCCGAACTGCGCGTGGTGTCGCAGAAATCCAGCACCTCCATCATGGGAATGATCATGGAGCGCTTGACCAGGGCGTAGATCGTGCGGCGAGAAGCTTCCCTCTCGGGCGAGGCCTTCCAGATCTTGTCCGGGTCGCTCGATCCTTCGAGCGCGGCCGGTGGTATGGGCGGCAGCATGCTCGGTCCGTACATCTGGCGATTGAGCCGTCCGCTTACCGCCAGCATGGAATCGCGGATCGCCTCCACCTCCAGCCGGGTGTACGGCACTCGCCAGAAAAGCCGGTCTTCCGGATCCCCGGCTCCATAGTCGGCATTCCAGCGCTTGCTCATGCGGTAGGTATTACTGGTCAGGATCAGGCGGTGCAGCTTTTTGAGAGACCACCCGTTGTCCATGAACCAGGTGGCCAGCCAGTCGAGCAGTTCGGGATGAGTGGGCTTCTCCCCGATGGTGCCGAAATCGTTGGCCGTGCGGACCAGGCCTTCGCCAAAGTGCGCCTGCCAGACCCGGTTGACGATTACCCGCGCCGTCAACGGATTCTCGCGGCTGGCAATCCAGCGGGCCAGCGCGAGGCGGCGCTGTTGTGGAAAAACCGGCTGGTCGCGGACCAGGACGGCGGGAACCGCCGGTCCCACCTCCGGGCCCGGATTCTTCGGCTTTCCGCGAATCAGTACATGCATCTCGGCCGGATCCGCTTTGCCTTCCTTCAGGATGTACGCCCGCGGAAGGTCCGGCGTGGCTTCCCGAAGTGCGGCGATCTTTCGCTCGCGCTCGGCGATCTGCGGCTGGAGCAGTTCCGGCCAGGCGCCTGCCACCTCGTGGTTCAAATAGAGCTTCAGCCGGTCCACCTCCTGCGCCAGCGGAGCAATCAGGCGGTCCCGCGCCGCCAGCGCATCCAACTGAGCACGTGTTCCCACTGGTACGTCGTGCTCCGTGCGCCCCGAT
>CAZMRK010000326.1:0-20737 GCA_964568355.1 uncultured Solibacteraceae bacterium
GAGGCGGTCACCGAAGCCGAGGATCTGCTCCGGCAGAACCCCGAAAACCTGGATGCGCGCCGCCTGCTGGGCCGGATCTACACCCGCATGATCGGCGATACGCAGCAGGGCAAGATCAATGAAGAAATGCTGCGTCGGGCCATGGAGCAGTACCAGAAGATCACAGCCAAAGACCCCAAGGACGTGGAAAGCTGGCTGACGCTGGGGCGGCTCTACCGAGCCTCGAACAACTCGGTGGAATCGGAAAAGGCCTACAACCAGGCACTCTCCCTCGATCCCAACAGCGAGGAAGCCCTGACCGGTCTGGCCATCGTCTACTCCGATGTCGGTGACACCAGGAAGGCTATCGAGAAGCTGAAAGCCCTCAGCGACCGGAATCCGAATCCCCGCACCCTCGCCGCCCTGGCCAGTTCCTACGAGCAGCTCCACGACTATAAGAGCGCCGCCGAGGTGCTGAAACGGGCGCTCGAATCCGCTCCGGACAACTCGCGGATGCTCCGCTCCCTGGCACAGGACCTGATGTTCGCCGAGAAATACGACGAGGCCCTGAAGTATTTCGATCAGATCGCTCAGGAAGATCCTCGCGATCCCCAGGTGCAGCTTCGGATCTCGGAGATTTACCGCGAGAAGCACGATTTCGAGAAGGCCCGCGCCACCCTGGCCAAGGCCAAACAGCTCGATCCGGACAGCATCGAAGTGCGCTACGACGAGGTCAACCTCCTGGAGGCGGAGGGTAAAACCGACCAAGCTATCTCCGGACTGAAAGGGATTCTGGACGAGACCGCCAAAAAGGCTCCTTCCGCGGCCGAAAAGGCCAATCGTGCCATGCTGCTCGAGCGGCTGGGATCCCTGTACCGCAACACCGGCCAGTATCCGGCGGCGATCGCTGCCTTCCAGCAGGTGCCCGATCTGGACGCCGAGGCAGGGCCCCGGATCTCCGTGCAGATGATCGATACCTGGCGCGCCGCCAAGGACCTGAAAAAAGCCCAGGCCGAAGCGGATGCGGCTCTGAAGAAATATCCCGACGAGCGCATGGTGAAGATGGTTCACGCTTCCCTGCTGGCGGATACCGGCAAGGTGGATGAAGCAGCCGCCGAGATCCGTACCGCAGTGAAGAGCGACCGCGAGATGCAGTTCGCCCTGGCCCAGATTTACGAAAAAGGAAAACGCTTCGACGACATGGAAAAGGCGCTGGATGCGGCGGAAAAGCTCTCCAAATCCGACGCCGATAAAGTCTCTGTCTTTTTCATGCGTGGAGCCATGTTCGAGCG
The DNA here is from genome assembly GCA_964568355.1 of uncultured Solibacteraceae bacterium. Lineage (GTDB taxonomy): Bacteria > Acidobacteriota > Terriglobia > Bryobacterales > Bryobacteraceae > JAJPJX01. The sequence goes on from CAZMRK010000326.1 coordinate 1,272, forward strand.
CCAGAAAAAGTACGACGAAGCCGAAGCTGAATTTCGCAAGGTGCTGGCGATTGATGCAGATAACGCCAATGCTTTGAATTATTTAGGCTACATGCTCGCAGAGCGCAACGTGCGCCTGGACGAGGCCCAGAAGTTGATCACCCGCGCCCTGGAGCTCGACGCCCAGAATGGAGCCTATCTGGACAGTCTGGGCTGGGTTTATTACCGGCAGAACCGCCTGCCGGAGGCTGAAACGCTCTTCCTTAAGGCTCTGGATCGTATCGGTAAGGATCCTACAGTGCGCGACCATTTGGCGGATTGCTACTTCAAGCAGGGCAAGATCCGCGAGGCCATCACCCAATGGCAGGCTTCCTTGCAGGAGTGGGATTCCACCTCCCAATCCGACACCGATCCCGGCGAAATCGCCAAAGTCAGAAATAAGCTGGAAAGTGCACGAGTCCGCCTGGCCCAGGAAACTTCCTCGAAGTAAGAGGAAGTTTCCTCCCCTGCAACCACTTCTGTAGCCCTGCCGTCCCCTCTTCCCTCCACCTTTCCCTACTATCTGGAATGGGGTACCACCGGTCCGGACGGTGGCATTGAGCCCGATTGCATGAGAGGACCCGGGGGGGACAGTCCCGGGAGAGCCGATTCAGTTCTCCTCCTACCCCCCCCGTAAACGCAAAACGCCCCGGAAAGCGCCGTCTCTCGGGGGCGCCTTCCGGGGCGTTTAAAAGGAGAACCTCTCGGTCGACCTAGACCGTCTTCTTACGACGTCGCAAGATGATCCCCAGCGCCAACAGAGCAGAACCCATCAGTGCATAGGTGCCTGGCTCGGGGACTCCCATCACCGGGAAAGAATTCAGAAAGACGTTGTCGAAATCGATCTGAACTCCGGCAGCATACAACTGGATCTTCAGCGGAACGCCAGCAATCGTGGTGTTCTGAGTAGCGAATGAAATCGTCTGCCAACCACCCGCAATCAAAGGACTTAGCGCTGTCCCCGTACTCGGGTTTGTGTGACCTGTACCGAAGGCATCATCCGTCCAGCTGCCGATCAGGGTATCTCCAGCAAATAGGTTAATGGTGTAGGCAGGATTCAGGAACGCCAGTTCGCCGCGCAAACCGACGCCCACCGAGAGAACATACACCGTGTTGGGGGTGGCGTTGGTCGTCAGAGTCTGGGAGATGATACCGCCATTGCTGTAAGCGACCTGGGTTCCTGTCTGGGGATACATGAACAACTGGTTTAGAACACCATTCGCGTTGTAGAAATAGGGTACCGGTTGCCAGATACCAGCCGGGTCTGCTGCCCCATCCGGATTGGTAATTTCCCATCCCGGAACACTCCCGCCTTCCCACATTTGGGTGGGGGTGCAGCAGGAATTTGTAAAGCTGACTGGGGTCTCAAAACCTGGGTTGTTGATCACAATCTGGGTCGCTGAGGCTGGCAGTGTCAATAGAAAGACTGCACATGCCACAGCGAAGGTATAGCCGCAAAAAGCCCTCCGCATTTGTAGTACTCTCCTCCTCCGTAGTTTGGGGGTCATCATAACATCAGTAAAGTCGATTATGCTTAAACCCTTCTACCTAGTCAAGCACGTGACACCCCTGTACAAGGCTCAATTGCGCCTTTCAGTACTATCTATTGCCCTGTTTGCAACCCGTTAGGATTCTAGTACTAACCGGGCGATCAAACGGCCTGCCACACCTTAAAAGTGTTTGTTTTATTACTTTATCCCGCAGAGGGATATTCCATCTCCGGCATCAGGCCGGTCACAAAAGATTCCACTTGCTCTATCCCACACATTCCAGGAAGCTTAATTGCCGCTCTGGGATTCACTGCTATGCGTCCGCTGCACCCATGTGCGATACTCAAGGCAGAAACAACATTCTGGTTACGCAATGTCGCAGTTGGACGAGGCGATCACTCGTTACAATAAACTCCTGGAAAGTGGCCCATATCAGGATCTGGGCTGGGTCGAAGAACTCCAGCAACGCATGGAGGCGCAGCAGTTGTCTATTGGCGGACGCCTGATCTGTCCCTTTCTGCGGCCCAACTTCCTCACCCGCCGTCAATTTGAGAGCGTCGTAAAAACCGGCGAGTACCTTATCTCCGCCATCGACCGGATGCAGCAGATGGTGTTGGCCAGCCCCACGCTACTCGCCCGCATGGAATTGCTGCCGGCCGAGAAGATGCTTGCCTCGATCGACCCCGGGTATCACGTGCCGGAAGTCGCGGCCCGGCTGGATTCGCACCTCTGCAATGGGTCGCTCCACTTCGTCCAGTACAACGTCGATTCTCCAACCGGCGCGGCGTACGCCGAGGTGCTCTCCGATCTCTTCTACGAAGTTCCGCCGGTCAAGGAACTTCGTAAGCGCTATCATCTGGCCCGCATCGGCGGCAAGCGGCATCTGCTGTCCGCCCTGCTCAAGGCCTATAAACAGTTCGGCGGACAGCGCAAGCCGAACATCGCCATCGTCGAGTTCCGGCAACCTTACAACGCGGGACCCAGCGAATACGAACTATTTCGCGACTTCTTCCGGGAGGAGGGCTACGCCGTCGAGATCGTCTCGCCCGACCAGCTCGAATACCGGCACAGAGTCCTGCGCAAAGGACATTTCAATATAGACTTGGTATATCGGCGCATCAGTGTCCAGGAGTTCTTGATGCGTTTCGATCTCACCCACCCCCTGGTGCAAGCCTATCGCGACCGGGCGGTCTGCGTAGTCAATAGCTTCCGCGCTGAACTGGCCCACAAAAAGGCGATGTTTGGCCTGCTCACCGATGAGACGCTCACCGCCAAATTCCCGGCCGCCGAGCGTAAGGCTATCCGGGAACATGTGCCCTGGACCCGGCTCGTGACGGCCACGAAAACCACCTATCACGATCAGTCCATCGACCTACCCGACTTTATCGCTCAGAACCGGGATCGCCTGGTCCTCAAGCCCAACGACGACTACAGCGATCAGCACAGCTTCTTCGGCTGGGAACTGGAAGAAAGCGCCTGGGAGCGAGCCATCCGCCAGGCGATGCGCTTCCCTTACGTGGTCCAGGAAAAGGTGGACCCGGTACGCTCGGTATTTCCTCTGGTGAACTACGGTCACCTGGAATTCAAAGAGATGCAGGTGGATGTTCATCCGCACGCCTACATGGGGAAGGTTCTGGGCTGTTCCAGTTGGCTTTCCACCGGCAGTTCAGGCTTCTCGTCCACCACGGGCCTGGCGCCCACCTATCTGCTCGAAAACAGCAAAGGCTAGCCGCCCTCAGCGCTCCAGCGTAGCCACCGCCCGCAGATTTGCCACCCCGGCGGTGTAGCGCGTATCGGTGACGGAAAACGCTACGGCGTCTTCCAACCAGTCGTGCCAGATCCCATCGGGATCGTGCGACGCTACCGTCAGCGTGTACTCCTGAGGGCAGAGTTCGCAGCGGAAGGCGAACCGTACCGAGAGGCTGTCGCCGGCCGCGCAAGGGCCCAGTTCCAGCCGCTCGAGCTCGGTATTGGTGCCATAGACATCCAGCCCGATCCGGCTGCGGATCAGGATGCCAATCACCGGATCGGCGACGGCCTGCTGAAAGCGCACGGTCACACGCACGCTGGCGAGTTCGCCGCTACGCCATACCATGGTCGGCTGGCCGAGCTCGCCGGTCAACTCCACCTGGAGGACCTCGGCTCGCCCGTCGCCCCGACGGACCACAGGCGCTAACGGCGGCGTCACGGTCTCACCCCAGGCCCGCAGCCGGGCGGCAATGTGGCGGCGATAGGCGTCGAGCTGTTCCGCCGGGCCGCCACGCCCAACCAGCCGCCCTTCGTGTATCCACCAAATCTCGTCGCACCACTCGCGCAGCAGATTCTCTTCATGCGAAACCAGCAGCACCGTAGTGCCGTTGCGGCGCAGGCGATCGAGCGCAATCGCCGCCCGTTCGCGCACCAGCCGGTCCTGCCGCGCCAGCGTATGATCGAGCAGCAGCAGGCCTGTGGGCGCCAGGTTTAGGCTGTCGGCAGGCCCCAGCAAACGGATCGATTGCGGCGCTTCCACAGTACCCTCCAGCGGCTGATCGAGCCCTGCAGCCAGCCGCAACAAGCGGCTTTTCCCCACCCCGTTCTCACCGATAATGCCGACGACCGCTCCATCCGGCGCGGCCGCTTCCAGAGCCTCCAACGGGGGACATACGACTTGCCGGAATGCGATGGCCATTACCAGATAGAATACCGGGTAGCCATGGGAGATCCCAACGTTCTGGAGCAGATGCGCGCGGAGTGGAACGATCGCGCCCGCGAAGACGCGAACTACTACGTCGCCTTCGGCCGCAGGCAGCAGAACGATGATGAATTTTTCGCCACCGCCTCAGACCTGGTGCGGGAACTGCAAGCCGAACTGCGGCGCCTTCCGCCGCGCCCGGAGGGTTGGACCGCACTCGAGATCGGCTGCGGCCCGGGCCGGCTCATGCGTCCGATGAGCCGCCACTTTCGCGAGATCCACGGTGTCGACGTCTCCGACGAGATGGTCCGTCTCGCCAACGAAAAACTGCAAGGCATTGCCCACGCGCACGCGCACGCCACCCCGGATTCTTCTCTTTCGATGTTTCCGGACGAGTCTTTCGACTTCGTCTACTCCTACGCCGTATTCCAGCACATACCCAGCCGCGACGTGGTGCTGGGATATCTCGCCGAAGCGGGCCGTGTGCTGCGTCCCGGCGGAATTCTGCGCTGCCAGATTAACGGCCTGCCGGAACAGGCGGTGCGCTATACGACCTGGTCGGGCGTACGGATCTCCGCCACCGAAGTAGCGAAATTCGCCCTCCACCATGATTTCCAATTGCTCGCCCTGGATGGAATTTTGACCCAATACATGTGGACCACCTGGCGCAAACGTCCGGCCGGCTGGCGGGCGTCCGTACGCCTGCCGGAGCATCCGGCCACCCAGGTGCGCAACATCAGCAACGCCTATTCCGGTGAGCCTCTGGTACCCGCTGCAGGCCGCCTGGCAGCAGCGTCTTTGTGGCTCGAGCAGCTTCCCGAGGACTGCGACCTTCTCAACCTGGCGGTTACCTTCGATGGAGCACCGGGCAGGCTGAGCTATCTGGGTCCTCCCGCATGGGATGGGGTGCAGCAGCTAAACGCGGCCCTTCCCCGCGGGATCCGTACAGGGCTGGTACCGGTTGAACTGCGATGGCTTGGGCAGCCGCTGGCAGCCGCACGCTGGCTGCGGGTCATTCCGGCCGGGCCAGTGGTTCCGCGCGTGTGCTCGGTCTCGGATGGAGTCAATCTGCTGGCGGGCAGGCACATCGAGAGCGGCACGGTGAAGGCCACCCTCGAAGAACTAGACCACCCGGAATGGTTTCAGGCCACCGTAGATGGACTGCCGGTACGCGAGATCGATTTTTTCTGCACCGATCCACTGACCCAGCGATTCGAAATCAACTTTCACCTGCCCTTCGGGCTCGCAGCAGGCGAGCACCGGCTCGAAATGTCGCTCGGGAAGCGCACCTTCGCGCCGGTGCCGATCCAGGTCTGAGCCTCAAAACGTCAGTTTGAGAGCGAATTGAATCTGGCGTGGAGCGGCAGTACCGCGGATCGTACCGAACGCCGCGCTCGCTACGTCGCTGTTCGGCGCCGAGAAGTTGGTATGGTTCAGCGCATTGAAGAACTCCGCGCGAAACTGTAGCTGCATGCCTTCGCGCGGCAGAGCGAAGTTCTTAAAGATGCCGAGATCCAGTTGGTTGAGACCCGGCGCCCGGGCGATATTCCTGCCGGCATTGCCGAACGGGTGGCTCGGATCGGTTTGTAACTGTACGTTTTGCTTATTGAAGTAGTTGTCGACGGTCCAACTGGAAGCCTGTACCCGACCCGAAATATTGGGCCGGAATGCCTCGCCCCCTTTCCAGGCTGGGAGATTGCCTACCGTCTGGAACTGCGGCGGCACAGAGCCGCTCCAACTGCGCAGGTTGATGGGAGGCCCGGAAAGCGCATTGTTGATGGCCGTGAGCTCCCATCCGCCCAGAATATGGTCGGCGATCTTGGGCATGTTGGATCCGAACTTGCGGCCGCGGCCGAAAGGAAGCTGGTAGACCAGGCTGAGGACATCGACGAACTTGCGGTCATAGGTCGAAGCAGCTTTTTCCGCCGCGAGATTGTGGATATCCTGCACGCTCGATTGATTGCCGTTCTGGTCATCCAGGGCCTGGGTGCTGTTATCGATCGTCTTCGAATAGGTGAACGAGTTCAGGAACATCAGCCCCTTGGCAAAACGGCGTTCCAGTTTCACCTGTAGCCCGTTGTAGTAGGAGTAGCCGCCGGTGTTGAACCAGCTAATGGCACCGAAGGCCTGATTCGGACGCCGGTCCAGCAGCGGGACATTCGAAGTGGGGGTGGGCTGCGGGATGGCCTGGTTGTAATCACCCATGACCGGGAGATTGCTGCCGTGGTTGCCAATGTAGCCGACATCGAGGAGCAGTTGCCACGGCAACTCGCGTTGGACGGAGAAAAACCAGCTCTGAATGCGAGCGTCCGGCGAGTTCTTCGGAATGTACAGGACGTTGGAGGTGCGGGGGTTGAAATTCGCGGGGTCGGTCATGCCGATCGGGTATCCCCTATCCGCGTTCAGGAATGTAGGCGAAAGGGGATCGGTCTGGCTTACCTGGGCGATCACCACCTGCGGACCATTGATTCCCAGCAGGTCGCCGCTGCCCATGCGATTCTGGTGAACATAGCTCATTCCATAACCGCCGCGAATGACCGTCTTCGGCAGGACGCTATACGCCAGGCCGAGGCGAGGCGCGAAGTCCTTGTAATACGGATTGACCAGCGCCCGGTCATAGATGCTTCCATTCTTTGCCACCAGCATGGTGTTGGTCGTCGGGTCATAGTTGGAGAGCGCGTTGTCGCGCTCCCAACGCGGCGTAGCGAACTCATACCGCAGGCCCAGGTTCAAGGTGAGCTTCGCCGACACATGGAAATCATCCTGCACGTATCCGAAATGCTCGTGCTGCCGGTAATTTCCGATCACGTCGGTAGAAAGAGCAAAACCGCTGCGCAGGCCGAACAGGAAATCGGCTAAGGAATACGTGCTGGCATCGTTCGGAACCGTACAGCCGGTGGGCTGGCCGAGTTGCGCACAGGTGGGCTTGCTGAAGCTGCCCAGATATTGATCGTAGCCGTACATCGGGTTCACATCCAGCACCTGGGTGCGGATGATGACGTACTCATAGCCGAAGCGCATCGAGTGGCGACCCCAAATCTTGGAGAAGTTCACCTTGGAGTCGAAGCTCAGGGGATTCTGGAACTGGGGAATGGTAGCCTGACGCCCCAGGCCGGTCAGGCCTTGCAAGGCGATGGGGAGCAATCCACCGGCCAGAACCGGATCGCTGGGGAGCCCGGAGATGCCGTAGGCTTCCTGCATGTCCGGCTGTCCCAGGAACGGCGGCTTCTTACCGGCATTCATGCGGGAAACACCGAAGCGCCCTTCGAGCACCGAGGTCGGGCTGGTGGTCCAGGTATAACCCGCACTGGCCTGCTGACTCAGCACCCAAAGCACGGTTCCGTTGCCACCCGAAGGCCCGGGAAAACTGGAGTCCTGATTCTCATTCCGCTTACTCTGGCTGATTCGCAGAAATCCGGACATGGTGGGCTTCAACTGCGCGTCCAGCTTGGCATCGAACTTGTCGGCGAAAGTGCGGTCGCCGGAAAGTTGCTGATAATTGTTGACGCGGCCGTCGGACATCGGTGTCGGAAGGGCGCTCAGTACCTGCCTGGCAAACGGCGAGATCGCCGAGGCAGGAATCGCGGTGTTGGCCGGATAGAGAGCGCCGGTCTGGGGGTTGCGTACGGAGACTGGAAAGATGCCGGCGCGATCCGCCATGGTCGGAAGGTTTGAAAACTGGCGGTTGCGCTGCATGTTGCGAAAACCCTCGTAGTCGACGAAGAAGAAGACTCGATTCTTGACTATCGGGCCGCCGAAGTTCGCTCCGAACTGGTTCTGAACCAGAGTCGGCTTTACATAATTAGCGGGACGGACGCCGAAAATGTAGCCCGCCGCGTTGAACCGGGTGTTGCGCACAAAATCGTAAGCGGTGCCGTGGAATGTATTGGTGCCGGAACGCATGGCCACGTTAATGGTCGCACCGCCACTTCGCCCGAACTCCGCGCTGTAGTTGTTGGTGACCACCTGATACTCCACGATCGAATCCGGCGGCGGCTGGCTCACCTGATTCGAGAAGCCCTGATTGCTTGTTCCGTAAGCATTATTATCAATGCCATCCAGCAGATAGTTACTGTAAGTACTGCGCAATCCATTTACGATAAACGATCCTTCACGTGAGCCGGAGGACGGCGACTTAATCACGCCGGTAGTGAGCAACGCAAGATCGGAATACGCCCGTCCATTGAGCGGCAACTCCATCACCGCCGTGCCGTTGATCACCTGTCCACGCTCGCTCGAATCCGATTGCACCACCGAAGCGGCCCCGGTCACTTCCACCGCCTGAATCGCCGTTCCCACTTCCAGAACCAGATCTACGCGCTGCCGGGCATTGACGCTCACGCGAACATCCTTCGCTACCACTTTCGCAAAGCCGGGAGCCTCAGCCGTCACGGTATACACTCCCGCCTTCACGTTGGAAAAGGAATAGTTGCCGCTATCACCCGTATTGGTACTGGCCGAAATTCCGGTTCCCTGATTGGACAACACGACCGTGGCTTTCGAAACCACGGCGCCAGAAGCATCATGAATCGCGCCGATCACGTCGGCGGTGTCAAACTGAGCCCGGGCCGTCCCGGAACCCGCAATCAGCGACAGAAATAGAACCCTGAGCAGATTATTCGAAAAGCTGTTTGTCATTTTCCATCAGGATACTTTTCGAACACTTACACTACGTTTCGATTCGGTGAATATTTCATGACTCCGGCATGTAACTTCTCGTTCATATCAGGCAGGTAGGATAATGAGACCATGAATACACGATTGAATGGGAGGCGGCCCTGGGGCGTGCTTTTTCTGATGGCCTTATATTCCTGCTATGCCGGAGAGATGCCGCGAAAAATCGAGGTGCACGGTCACCGCGGAGCGCGGGCATCCCGTCCCGAGAACACCATCCCCGCCTTCGAGTTTGCGATCGCAGCCGGCGCGGACGCACTGGAACTCGATATGGCGGTGACGAAGGATAACGTGATCGTCGTTTCGCACGATCCGGTGCTCCATCCTCCGGTGTGCACGGGGCCACAACCCAGAGCCATCATTCACAACCTCATGCTGGCGGAGGTGAAGCAGTGGGACTGCGGATCCACGCGAAATCCCGAGTTCGCGACACAACAAACCGTTCCCGGAACCCGCATGCCTACTCTTGACGAGGTGTTTGCCCTGGCGAAGAACGGCACATTCAAGTTCAACATCGAAACCAAGAGCATCCCCAAAACCCCAACCGAGGCGCAGATCAATGCGGCCTTGAAGCACGCCGGCATCGCTCTGGACAGCCCTGTTGCAGCCGATACGAGAGCTACCATGCTGCAGGTCGGGCCGGATGTCACACCGCCACCAGATGAGTTCGCGCGCTTGGTTCTCGAAAAGATCCGCAAATATCACCTCGAAAAGCGCGTGGTTCTTCAATCCTTCGACTTCCGCACGCTGCACGCGATGAAAAAGATCGCACCCGAAATTAAGCTGTCCGCTCTGTACGGAGGGCCGCCACGCAGTTTTGTAGAGATTGCCAAAGAAGCAGGCGCGGATATCGTCTCTCCGGTCTATCCGCTGGTTACGCCTGAGCAGGTGTCGGCCGCTCACAGCGCGGGGTTGGAGGTCCTGCCGTGGACCGCCAATAAACCGGAAGACTGGGACCGCCTCATCCGCGCTGGTGTAGACGGAATCATCACCGACGATCCGGCAGGATTAGTCGAGCATTTGAAACGCGCCGGGGAGACGAAGCCGTAAGCTGCGCAACTCTTAGCTCGCCTGCGCCTCCGGTTGTTCCGCTTGGCGCGGAATCCAAGGAACCTTCTTGTTGGCGGGATGCATTTGCAAAGCTTTTCGGCCATCAGCGGGTGACGGATCTTCCGAGACTCGCGGCGGCCAATCAGACCGTGCCTGTCACTTTCGACCGCAGACCGGAGAGCGTCGCGGAAGGCAGGCCGAAGGTGACGGTCTTTGGCTGAGATCCGTTCCAGCAGAGGATCACAACCGGCAGCGAAGCGCGGCAGGCAAGCAGTAAGCTGCGGCCTCAGCCTACCTGCACCAGGACCCATCCGGGTAGCGTGGCCGGTTTGTTGTTCAGGAACACGATGCGACGGGTCTTGGGGAACGGAAGATTGGAGCTGAGAGCCCGGTTATAGAGCGAGAGATGCCCCAGAATCTTGCGATATTCGGGATCGGAGGTATCCAGCCAGGCACTCTTGGCGAGCAACCCTCCGCCCCAGCCGATCGAGAGCAGGCAGCCTCCCCCCTGTCGCGCTTCGGCCAGTTTTTGCTCCAACTCCTCTACCTGGGCGGCCAGCAGCGGCAGCGAGGCCCATGCGGCGTACTGCCGCTGTAAGTCCAGCAGTTTGGCGGCGTAGTCGTTGGCCGCGTCAAAGATCCGCTGCCGGCTGAAAGACTCCTGCCAACGAACCACTCGCCGCACGTCCGGCTGTAAGTAAAAGCTACGCTCCTGCCACTCGCCCTCAAAAGAAGAGCCCTGTGCCGCCATTTCGGCGAAGATGGGAGTGCTCTCGTCCGGCTTGGCGCCATCCACCGCGCCGCGCGGACTCTGCTTCCATCCCAAACCATACGCACCGCCGCGAGGCTGGAGGGTGGCTACCCGCAACAGATAAATCTTGAACCGGTCGTGAGCCACCGGGGCCGAATCGCCGATGCTCAGCAGCCGCATGCGATCCACGCCTGCGGGACCGAGTGCCTGGTCTTCCAGGTTCTCGGCGGGATGGCGGGGCGGGCGTTCACCCTCGAAACGAGCCGCGACGTCGCGCAGCATGCCGCTCTTCCAGTTGGCGAACAGCATGCCCGTGCGCAGCGCTCCTTTGATGGCCGCGCCGGGGAGATAGGGGCCAGATGGCCCGCAGGCAAACGTCGCGATGTGCAGGCTATCACCCGAAGCGCGATTCCAGTAGGCGGAATAGGCCGGGGACTCGAAAGGGATCCGGCGGTCGGCATAGTTCTGCGCAAAGCCGCCCCAGGAGGCAAAGTCCAGCTTGTCTGCCTTCTTGAGCTGCACCAGGTAGTTTTCCAGGCGAGGTCCCTTGGACAGCAGCCGGAAGATCCGCCGCTGGTCGAGCACGTTCACCTGGTCCTTCCAGACCATGTAGTCGATCGGCGCCAGCTTGCGCCCATCGCCGACCAGCAGCGGTGTGAGGCACGTTACCTGGTATTTCATGAGATCCCCTGGCCGGATAGCGGGATGGAAACCGCAAAGCCCACGCGAAACACGGGATGGGCAAAACCGTCCGGAGCGACATTCACGGCCGAGCCGCGTATCGGCTCGCCCGCGTAGAGCACCGATCCTTCCGCCACCATCGAAAGCTGCTTCTTAAGGGCACCCGAGCCGGCGGGACTATCCACACGTCCGCCCCGCGCGATTACGGTGTAGTTCCCGCGCTTCCAATCGATCGTATCCGCCGCACCCGGCGCAAGCAGCGAAAGCAGCCAATAGGGCGTAGGCGCTGTCTCTACCGGTACCGGGATCTCCGCGGGATTACTTTCCGCAGCACGACTCTCGACGGAAGCACTCTCCGCACCAGCAGCAGGCGCCGCCTCCGGACTCTGCTCCGGCGCCGGCGCGGGCGCCACGTCCACCGGCGCCGTGGGAGGGAGAATCATATCCGGCAGAATGCCGTCGATAAATTCCGGCGCTTGCGCATGGCCCCATCCACGCGACCGCTCGCCGCCAAAGCCCGAATCAGCCAGCAGGCGGATCGCGCTACGCACCCGGCCGGACCAGCGCTCCCGCTCTGCCTCGCCGGCAAACGAGACGACGGCCCACAAGCCGGCGCCCTGACGGAAGTCGATACACGCGGTCGAGTGGCGCTCGGTAGCACCGCTCAATCGATCCACCGCCGCGTTGCCTCGCAATGCCGCGCGAAACGGACCTGGGCGGCCCACCGGCAGCAGACACTCACTCAGGCCGTCGACCGTCCAATGCTCTTCGTCGAGCACTTGCCCGGCCAACAGCGCACTCACCAAGCCCAGCGGAATGAATCGTGCACTCTTCCAGCGAACCTTGGTAGCCACCAGCGGGCTTCCACCCTGCGGAGGCCAGATACTTCGCGGCGGTACCACGAATCCGATAGCGTCCAGAAACGGGAAGCACGAACTGAATGTGACCGCGGGCGCTTGCACGTTGCGCGCGGTAGCGTCCAGCCATTCCTCCAGCAGGCCCATTCGCAGCATGGCCGAGGTTACGGCTCCATACAGCGCATCGCTGTGGTAGATGGAGTCCACCCGGTTGCGCGCACCGGAGTCCGGTCCCACCCGCCAGGGACCGGTGGGACGCAGTTTCACGACCAATCCCGGATTCATTACTCCTCGCGAATGAACGCGAAACCGGTCTCTTGGAAGGCCGCCTGCAGCGCCGCCAACTCCGGCGCCGAGCCCAATTCCTTCTCCGCCGCGCCAGTGGCGTAATGGGCCTTGTTGCGCCAGACCAGTTTCAGATTGGCGAGACGTACCCGGCCGCTGCCACGCGAGCCGCCACCGCCGAGAGCATCGTCTTCCAACAGCCGCAATCCTTCCAGCACGCGCGAAAACAGCGGCGCGTCTTCCTCGCACAGCACATCCATCACCATGCGGATCTTGAAGCGCGCGCCGGCCGGTACGCGCTCGATGGTACGCGGGTTGGCTTGCGACGTAATGCGGTCGATGGCGTTTTCGTTCTTGACTTCGGTCAATTCATCGTCGAGATTCTCGCGCATGGGAGCCGTGATGCTCTCCAGGTCGAGCGGCGCGTCGAAAACCGCCAGCCGTGCCGGAGTGGCCTGGCTACTCTCCAGAGCCTCCCCTGCCACCCGCTCCATTCTTCCCGGATTGCGTCCGAACAGTAAACAAATTTCATCGTCGGGACGGTCACTCTGGTGAATCCGAACCTCCTGCCCCTTGCGCTTGGACAGGTACACCAACTCGGACGGCACCGCCAAGCCGCTGGACTGCTCGAGCAGCGAACGAATCTTGCCCCGCAACGAACTACCCGGCACATACGGCCGCCCGTAAGCGTCCTTGACCACGGGATTGTCGGATCCGCCGATCTCCAGCGAGCCCTTTCCCGCACCGACATGCAAGCCGGTCTCGCAATGCAGTTCGCCTTCCAGGACCAATTTCCCGATGAACTTCAACTCCGTTTGGGGGGTGTGCGCGCTCATGCTTCCTCTTATTCGTTGTAGGCCACAATGGCCTCAAAGAGATCCCGAAAACGCTCGTACCCGCGCGGATCGTTCTTGCGGGTAACTTGCAGCAGTAGTTTTTCGAGCTGGTCCAGGCTTCTCAGGCCATGCCGCGCGATGGTATAGGCCAGGCGCGCGCGCAGCATAACGAACTCGTGCTGCCGCTCGCTTTCGGGAGCCCGCACCGCCCGGCGTACCGCGCTGTATAAACGGCGCAACTGACTCTTGGTGGCCGAATCCATATCCCGCATCCGGCTTACGATGCCATGCGCCTGATTGTCCAGATAAAGGCTGTCGGCAATGAGCTTGTCCAGTTCGATCTCCGGCGGGCCTTCGGAGCGGCCGCGATCTCCTCCGCGACGGAATCCACCCTCCTCGCGCGGCCCGCGGCCTTCCCGCGGCGGCCTGTTTTCCCGATTCTTCTGTTCCTGCTCTTGTGGCATGTGCTAAACCTCGGTCGCCAATCTGGCCCACTCCAGGGCCACCAGCCCGGCGGGCCGCAACTTTACCTCGGCGGACTTGCGTCCCACCATTTCATTGATCAGATGCGCCCGTAATTTCTGAAATTCCCGGTCCCGCGTTCCGCTCAAAATGCGCGTCAACCGGCGCTGGAAGCGCCAGGTGCGCTGCACCGGGCCGTCCTTTTCCAAATCGCCCCAGGCCTCTTTCTGGTAAAAGCTGCGCAGTTCCAGCAGAAACTGACGCGAGAGCCGGAACTCGCTTACCAGCCGGGCTACAGTATCCTTCAACTCCGCCGCGTCCGCCAGTTGCTTCCATTCCAGGATACGGCCTAACACGTAGATGCAGTCTTTATCGGAAGACTTGGCCAATTCCAGGTTACGGCCCGCCTGCTGATACACCGCGCTGATCGGGTAATATGTCTCCGGCGCAAGCGCCAGGGCCATCGAAATGGTCTTGCCTTCCTGCCCCGGAAACTCTTTCAGATTCTCTTCGGTGAAGCGGTGGAACAAGCGCTGCACCTCGCGCGCCAGCACGACCAGCGCATCCCAGGATCCGTATACGGCGAAATCGTCGCCGCCGGAATAGAGAATCGTCACCTTGCGCCAGAATTCCGGCAGCGAGCAAAGCAACTCCAACTCACCGGCGAAGAATTGCTTGTAGAGCACCGAAATCTGCACGTGCTCTTCGATGGTGTGCAGGCGCCTGAGCCGCACGCCGAACTGGTCCACATCGCCGCGCAGCACGCCCCACATCGACCGGCCCTGCGCCCGCCGCGCCAGTGTGGGTACTCCGGCAGCGGACTTACCGTCTTCGCTCGGCGCCGCATGACGCGCCAGGGTAATGCCTTCGAGCGACAGGTTGGGCGTCAGATTCCACGTATGCTTACCCGCGCCCGGAGTCACCATTCCGGGATTCTCCGGAGACCATCCGATCGATGCCGACTCCCGCACCTGCAATCCCAGCACTTTGGAAAAATAGGTGTCGGCTTCACTCGTGTCGGCCGGCTCAAACGGACGGAGGGCTTCCTCGGCGCCTTCCGCCAGGGGCGTCATGCGCTTGCGGTTGAGTTCTTCGGTGAGTCGCTTGCGCACCACACTCCAGTCGCCCAGATTTTCGGTAACGCTCCACAGCAGCTTCAGATAGCCGCCACTCAGTTGAGCGATCTGGCGCGCCGCAGCGGTCAGAAAAGTCTCCGCTGCCGGACGGGCCTCCCCCGGTAGTACCAGCAGGAACTGGCCACCGCCACTCGATCCGAGCAGAATGCGCGCCAAGCCGAGCTCGGCCAGCAGGGCGCGCGGCAGGACTTCGCACATCAGCGTGATCCACTGGGACCGTCCCGCCAGGAGTTCCTCCCCACTCGATCGCGACGGCACGATGCTGCCCGGCCTGGATAGGAGGAACTCTTCTATGCCCAGGATTTTTCCTTGCAGAAGGATCTGTTCGGACATCTAGAGACAGAAAAGCCTTGAGAAACCCCCACTGTATCACAAGTGAGGCCGGCACAAACCGTCTGCGGTCCGCAATTTCCGGTCAACTCGCCCGGTCCGTGACACCATATCCGGCAGAATGGATCGATTCCCGAGTTTCAGAGCGGATTCCCAGAAACCGGGAGAAGATTGCCGGATGGCCTCCACTCTCTCCAACAGGAGAAAAAACTTGTCTCGCCTCTGGATTGCCTCGCTTCTCTGCGTGCTGGCCGCCCCCGGCCTTTCAGCCGCGGCCGCCCCGGTCGCCAAACCGGCCGCTGCCGCTCACCGGCGCTCCACCGCGCCGGCGGGACCTTCGGATGCGGAAGTGGAGAAAGCTATCCGTGCGCGCCTGGCCGCCTCGAAAATCTCCACCGACCACTTCACCGTGCGTGTGCAAGGCGGCGTGGCCACGCTCGAAGGCTATACCAACGTGATCCAGCACAAAGGCACCGCTACCCGGCTAGCCAAAAACGCCGGAGCCGTGGGCGTCGTGAACCGCATTCAGATCAGTCAGGAAGCCCGCCAAAAGGCCGCGGCCAATCTGGCCAAAGGCCGCCGCCGCGCTCAGATCAAGCGCAGCGAAGCGACCCAGCGCACCGAGCGCAGCCAGCCCCGCTAAAGCCGCTGACGGGCCGTGATAGACTAAACGGCAGAACGACCGTCGCTTCACACCAGCTTCTTCGAATGATTTTGCGGTAAACCATGATTTGCATGAAACTGTGGTCTGTCTCTCTACTCGTTTGCCTTCCTCTCCTGGCGCAAACGAATCCTCCCCAATCCTCCGCCCCCCCCAATCTTCCCCCGGATACGGTGGTGGCCAGCTTCGGCGACGGCCGGAAGCTCACCGTCGAGCAACTGCAAAAGTTCGCCGCCGTGCTGCCGCCCGAAATGCGGCAGATGGCCATGCGCGACCGGAAGAATTTCGTGCAGCAGTATGCGCTCATGCATCGGCTGGCGGAACTGGCGATCGAAGCCAAGCTGGACCAGAAGAGCCCGGTCAAAGAGCAGTTGGAGTTCAACCGCACCTACGTCCTGATGAACGCCGAGTTGAACGACACATTGACCAACATCATCGTTCCGGCCGCCGATCAGCAGCGCTTCTACGACGCAAACCAGGACCGCTTCACGCAAGTGAAGGTGAAAGTGATCTATGTCTCGTTCGCGGCCAATCCCTCGGCTTCTTCGGGCGCAAAAAAATATCTGAGTGAGCCGGAGGCCAAGGCCAAGATCGAAAAATTGCGGCAGGAGATCACTGCCGGGGCAGATTTCGTCAGCCTGGTGAAGGTCAATTCCGACGACGCCACCTCGGCGGCCAAGGATGGCGATTTCGGAACGATCCGCCGCACCGACAAAATTCCGGAAGCCATCCGGAACACCGTTTTTGCACTCCAGCCCGGCCAGGTCAGCGAACCGGTTCGCCAGCCGAACGGGTATTACCTGTTCCGCGCCGAGGAAATTACCGCGCGCCCGTTCAGCGAAGTGCAGGAAGAGATCCAGAACGAGCTGCGTCAGGCCCGTTTCAAGCAGTGGATGGACCAGACAACGCGCGGCCTCAACGTGAAGCTCGAAAGCGAAGCCTACTTCAAGTAGTACTAACCTTCTATTTCCGGCCTACCCCGCTTTCGCCTTATGTTCGCCATGAACCACCACATATAGGGGCCGCATCCAGCCTTGTGGACGGTCTGGTAGTGCGGTAACTCCACCTTAATCAAGCACTTTCTTCAAATTAGCTCTTGCAATGGACAAAGAGCTCGTGCCACAATTTGTTGTGGCCCAGAATGGATTGAATCTGGCCGATCCGGGCTAAAAAGTGGACAGGATCGAATAAGTCGTGAGCGAAGAGGCTCAAGTCGCATCTCCGGTGGAACCGCCCCGCGGCATGTTTCCCGGCCGCCTGGACGACAAAGGCCGCCTCAAGCTGCCTGTCGCCTTCCAGCAATACTTGGGTGCCCTCCCGGAAAAGAAGCTGTTTGTGACGAGCCTGGATCGCCGCATAGCCCAAATATATCCGATGACCGTGTGGCGGGAAAACGAAAAGTTTTTTGAGAACTTTCGGGAAAACCCCCGGATGGCCAAAAACATTGCGTTCAACGCCGCCGATCTGGGGGCTGATGCGGAGATGGATTCGCAAGGGCGTGTCGTATTTCCGCCTGAACTGCGGCGCGAGCTGGGCATCGAGAATCAGGGCGTGCGGCTTTACGCCTACAAGGGCCGGATTGAAGTGTTGAGCGAGGCGATCTATCAGGAGCGCCGCAAGCAGGCCTCGGAATCGCCGGAAGAGGGTGTGGAAACTTTGGAACGGGCAGGGCTGAAGTGATGCCGTATGCACTTTCCGGTACAACTCGCGGAAGTAGTCGAGTATCTGGCCATCCGGCCGGACGGGATCTACGTGGATGCCACGACCGGTCTGGGCGGACATACGGCAGCGATCGCGCAGAAGCTGACCACGGGATTCGTGATTGCCAACGATCGCGACTCGGAATCGCTCGAAATGGCGCGCCGGAACACGACGGCCTATGCGGAACGGATTCGTTGGAGCTACGGCAGATTTTCTCAGTTGGACGGAGCCTTAGCCGAATACGGAGTGGAGCGGGTAGACGGACTGCTGGCGGACCTGGGGGTCAGCCGGTATCAGTTGACCGACGCTGCGCGCGGATTTTCGTTTCAGACCGATGGGCCGCTCGATATGCGGATGGACCCTACCACCGGCATGACAGCGGCCGATCTGGTCAATCACTATGCCGAAAAGGCAATCGCCGATCTGATTTATCAGTTAGGCGAGGAAAGGAGGGCGCGGAAGATCGCCAGAGCAATCGTTCGGGCACGGCCCATACGGAGCACACTGCACTTGGCCAGTGTAGTGGAAGGGGCCGTGCCGCGAACGGGTCGTTTGCATCCCGCGACGCAGACGTTCATGGCCTTGCGTATGGCGGTCAACGACGAGCCGGGCGAACTCGACCGCCTGCTCGCCATCGGCCCCGGACTGTTGCGGAGTGGAGGCCGGATGGTGGTCATCTCGTTCATGTCGAGCGACGACCGCAAGGTCAAGGAACGGTTTCGGAGTCTGGCGCGGGAAGAACAGGCTATCGTGCTTACCAAGCATCCCGTTCCGCCCTCCGCGGACGAGATTCAGCAGAACCCGCCGTCTCGCAGCGCCAAGCTGCGGGCGTTGGAAATGAAGTGAAGAGGGATTGAGAAAACAATCATGGCGACGTTGGCGACATACTTCAGGAGATCGGAGGCGGTGACCCCCGCCAGGACCCTAAACCAGAGATCTGCGGCAAGGGTCGAGCCCGACGCATACCGGCTGCGGGCCCTGCCCAACGAAGATGTGTTTTTTTACTGTAAGCCCATCGATAACTCGCGCGTCGTTCGGGAAGCCGACCCCAAAGCGGGGGGCGAATGCTGGTCCACCATCGGCGCGGCCTGCGTGCTAGCCGTGCTGCTCACCAGCGTGCTGGCTCCAAACGTGGCCAGCACACTCGCCGGCTACAAGCTCCAGGCCCTACGGGAAGAGCAGCACCAGCTGGTCAACGAGCAGCGGGTCCTCGATCTGGAAGAAGCGCGGCTGCTCAATCCGGCGCGCCTGGAAGAACTGGCACGCACGCGCAAGATGACCGCTCCGGCGCCCGGCCAGGTGGTGCATCTCGATCCCAAGGGCGACGGATCGTTAGCCATGAACGTGAAGTGAACGCGGGTCGAAAGTCAAAAGGCAAAAGGCAAAAGTCGGGTTCGCTTTTGACGTTTACCTTTTGACTTTTGACTTTTTGACTTGGTGTTCTATGCCTTGGGACGCAAGGGCCGAAGCGAATCGCAGGCTGGTCTGGCTCGCGGGAGTCATTCTGGTTTGGGCGGTCTGCCTGTTGGCCAAAATTCTTTTTATTCAAGTAGTCCGTCACGACGAGTATGCCGCTCAGGCGCGGCAGCAGCAGGAGCGCGTAGTCGAGATCCCGGCGCCGCGCGGCACGATCTTTGATCGCACCGGCCAGCCCATCGCCATGAGCGTGCCGATGGACTCGATTTTCGTCAATCCCCAGCGGGTTCCCGATCTCGACGTCGCCGCCGATATCCTCTCCAGCATCCTCCATCTCGATCGCAGCCAGTTGTATGGGCGCCTCAAGTGGTATCTCGAAAATCACCGCGGCTTCATGTGGGTCAAACGCAAAGTAACGCCCGAAGAAGCCGAACGCCTGCGCAGTCT
>CAZMRK010000327.1:0-20420 GCA_964568355.1 uncultured Solibacteraceae bacterium
CTGAGTTCGCCGGGATTCGAGCTGTCGTAGGTCGTGTTCAGATCGCGGAAATTGGGATGGTTCGGCAGATTGAAAAATTCGCTGCGGAACTGTACCCGGGCGCGTTCGGTGATCGTGAAATTCTTGAAGACGGAAAGGTCCACGCTGATCATGCCGGGCGAGGTAATCGTATTGCGGCCCACGTTGCCCCACTGGCCTGGAGCCGGATCCGTGAAGGCCGCGGGATTGAACCACTCCTGCCGGCTTCGTCCTCCGGGCGGCGTGGTGGAGACACCTGCGACAGCGTCCGGACGGGCATCGCCGCCGGTATTCGAATAGTCGGTACGAGCGTGGATCGTATAGGGAACACCCGTATTGAACGAATGGACCCCGATAAACTGCCAGCCCGCCCCGAGCGTCTTGGCCAGGCCCTTCCAGTTCTTGCCGAAGGGCAGGTCGTAGGTGTAGCTGATAACGAAACGATGGGCGATGTCGTAGTCCGAGCGCGCTTTTTCCGCCCGGTAGTTGTATTGATTGCGAACGCTGGTGGAATTGTCGAATCCGAGCGAGGCGTTGGATTGCTCGTCGATCGACTTGCCGAACGTGTACGCACCCAGGAAGCTCAGGTTGTTGGAGAAGCGCTTCTCCACCTTGGCTTGCAGCGAGTGGTAGGTGGAGCTGTTGCAGGAGCACCAGTAAGTAAGATCGTCGCCGAGGAAGGGCCGGGGACGGCGGCTATTGGTGTCGCTGGTGTTGTCGGCGGTCGGCGTGGGCTGGTTGACGTTGCGAAACTCGTAGAGCTTCTTGCCCGCGGATCCGGCATAGGAAACCTCCCAGACGGTGTGCCACCCGAGGTCGCGCTGGATGCCGAAATTCCAGTGTTGCACGTAAGGATTGCGGAAGCCGGGATCGAGCGAGAACAAAGACGGCGCCGCCGGCGAGGTGAAAGCGTTCAACGGCAGTCCGTTCGATAGCTGGTTTACCACCGGGTTGGCGACCGCAAAACTCACCTGGGGCCAGTTGGATCCGACATAGAAGGGCGGATTGTTGCCGGGGTTTGGAATGCTGAGCGGCCCGGCCTCATAAGACGAATAGAAGATGCCGTAGCCCGAGCGGATGACGGTCTTCGAATCCAACTGGAAGGCGAAACCGACGCGCGGTGCGAAGTTGTTGCGATCCTGCGGCACCAGTTGGCGCGAGGCGTTGCGATTCACCGCAACCTCCGGGAAAAAATTAGCGGGGAGAGGGTCGGTGCGGCCTTTGACGATGTCCAGGGCGCCGGTGGCAATGTTGTAGCTCGCCTGAGCGTCGCGGCGCTCCATCGGAGTGGAGATGTATTCGTAGCGCACTCCCAGATTCAGAGTGAGGCGGCGGCTGACCTTGAAATCGTCCTGGGCGTAGAAGAAGTAGCCCGGCTGCTGGAAGGTGTCGTTAATGAAGGAGCTGATCTGGGCGCTGCTCTCCCGGCCCAGCAGGAAATCGGCGAAGCCCAGGCCCGTGTCGGCGCGGTTGGCGGCGTCGCGCGTGAAATCGCCGCTGAAGTTGAAGCGCCCGCGCGGGGTCGGCGGCTGCAGAATGCTGAAGTTGACGATGGGCTTCCATTCCGCGCCGAACTTCATCGTATGCCGGCCGCTCACCACGCTGACGTTGTCGATGAAGTGGAAAACATTTTCAAATTCGCGCGTGGGCTGATAGGTGGAACTGCCGAAGCTGGTGAGGCCGCTGATATCGAAACGCGGCAAACCTCCGTTGCCCGAAGTGTAAGGGATGCCCGGCAGGCCGATCTCCTGAGAGAGATTCTCCGTGGAGTTGAACTGCAGGCGTTCACTGCGCAGGCGCGTGTATCCGGCGCGAAATTCGTTGACCACGCGCGGTGAAAAGATGTGCGTTTCACTGATCACGACGCCGCGGGTGTTGTTGGTCCAATCGCCGGAAGAGAACTGCGCGCCGGATAGCGGCGGTGGAATGGCCGAGGGCGGGGTGAGGGTCTGATCCTGCATGCTGAAGCGAACGAAGGCCGAATCGCGGTCGGAGATTCTGTGGTCCACGCGGACATCGCCCTGGTCGCCGTTATTGGGCTCGATGGGATTGATCAGGTAATTGTTGGCGACACCGGAAGTCGAAATCGAACCGGCCGTATTGGGATCGGGCATCCAGCCGATCAGCTTGGCCGCTACCGGATCGAAGCGCGAAGACGGAATGCGATTCCCCGCGAAAGGCTGGCGCGTGATGGTGCTGCCCTCGATCACCGTGGTAGCCGGATCCATGATCGCGTCGAAGCCCGAAAAATCTCCATTGCGCCAGGCCAGGGGCGATACGGTGGAGAGAAACGTCTGCCCGGTACGCATGCGCGTGCCCTGGTAATCGGCGAAGAAGAAGGTGCGATTCTTTCCGTTATAGGCGTGGGGAATCAGCAGCGGCCCGCCCACGGCCGCGCCGAACTGGTTCATCTTGAACGGCGGAATGGGATTCTGGGGCGGGTCGAAGAAATTCTTGGCGTCCAGTTTGCTATTGCGCAGAAATTCGAACACGCTGCCGTGAAATTCGTTGGTGCCGGACTTGATGGTCACATTCATGACGGCGCCGCCGGCGCGGCCGAACTCCGCGCTCATTGAATTGGTCTGTACTTTGAATTCGGAGATCGCGTCCGGCGAAGGACCGTAGACGAAGCTGGCCTCATTGGTCAGGTCCTGCGACAGACTGTTGTTGTCGATGCCGTCCAGCAGGTAGTTGTTCTGATAGGGCCGCACGCCGTTGGAGCTGAACCCGCCGGTGCGTTCGTCCCGCGCGCCGGGCGCGGTCGGCAAGGTCCCCGCGGTCAGGACCGCCAGGCGCGTGAAGAAGCGCCCGTTGAGCGGAAGGTCCACGATCTTCTGCGAGTCCACCACCTGCCCGAGGTAAGAGGTGTCGGTCTGCAACGCAGGGGCAGCGCCGGTCACTTCCACAGTCTCGCTGACCTGGCCCAGTTCCAGTGTTACATTCACGCCAATGCGGTCCTGCACATTGAGCGTGATACCGGTGTTCACGGACCGCTTGAACCCTTGCGCTTCGATGGTGACCGTGTAGTGACCGACCGGCAGCGGAGTCACCGCGTAGTCGCCGTTCGAGTTAGTGGTGCTTTTGTTGGTGATGCCGGTATCAACGTTAGTAATCGTAACGGAGGCGTTGGGAACAGCCGCGCCGCTGGCATCGGTTACCTTACCGACAATCGAGCCGGTGGTGGTTTGTGCCCCGAGAGGCAGCAAACAGGCAGAAAGAAGAACAAAGACACAAACGCAGCGGCGGAACGTATAGAAACGCGCAGAATTGAACATGTATTTTCCCTTACCCTCTGGAGTACGTGGAGGAACTAATCTTACCGATTCTGCGGGGAATACGCGCCCAATTCAAGTTAATTTTTCGTAATCTGGCGCAACTTGAGGCAATGTCGGGCGTTTCGCCTTCCGGCTGCCGCAACTTTCGACGCGAGAAGAGCGTAAATAGGTGAAGAGGGAACCGATGCGCAAACCAGCACGCGCGCTGGCGTTGGGACTTTGCCTGGCAGTCTTTCCCGGCGTCTCCGTTTACGCCGGGAAGAAAAGCGCCGCCTCGTCACGCCAGTTCCTCCAGCAGATTTCGAAAGAGCAGAAAATAGAGCAGGCGCTCAACCGCCTGACCTTCGGTCCGCGGCCGGGCGATGCGGCGCAGGTCCACGCGCTTGGCCTCAGGAAATGGATCGACCTCCAGCTTCATCCGGAGCGCATTCCGCAAAACCCGGTGCTGACCGAGAAGCTGAGGACCTTCGACACTCTCACTATGTCCAGCGTAGAACTGGTGCGCAACTACCCCACACCGCAGTTGGTGAAGCAGATGGTCGCGGGCCAGATCCCATTCCCTTCGGACCCCGAGCGACGGGTGATGATCGAGAAACTGGTGGCCAGGGCGGAACGGAAGCAGGGCGCCGTTCCGGTCAACCAGCCGGAGGGGAAGACGCTCGACGAAATCTTCACGCGCGAGCAGATCCACGCGCTTCGTGCCGGCACCCCGGAAGAGCGCCTGGCCATCTTCCGCTCACTTCCGGCGCAACAGCAGGTGGAAGCTATTGCAGCCATGCCGGGCGGCATGCGGCAGAACCTGATCGCCATCGCCCCGGCCGACCTGCGGCGACGCCTGGAACTGACCGCCGGCCCGCAGCAGGTGGTGGCGCGGGACCTGATGGAGAGCAAGCTGCTCCGGGCCATCTACAGCACCCGGCAGTTGGAAGAAGTGCTCGACGATTTCTGGTTCAACCATTTCAACGTCTATCTCGATAAGGGCGCCGACCGCTACCTGGTGACCGAATACGAGCGCGAGGCGATTCGTCCGCACGTGCTCGGCAAGTTCCGCGACCTGCTGGAGGCTACGGCCAAAAGTCCCGCGATGCTGTTCTATCTCGACAACTGGCAATCGGTCGGAGCGGATGTCCCGGCCGGGCGCGGCAATCGCGCGCGGCGCGGTCTGAACGAAAACTACGGCCGCGAGCTGTTGGAACTGCACACGCTGGGCGTCGATGGCGGCTATACGCAGAAGGATGTGACGGAAGTCGCGCGCTGCTTCACCGGGTGGACTATCCGCCAGCCGCAAGGCGGCGGCACGTTCTTCTTCAATGCCCGGCTGCACGACAAAGGCGAAAAGACCGTGCTGGGTGTAAAGATTCCAGCCGGAGGCGGCCAGGAGGATGGCGAAAAAGTGCTCGACATCCTGGCCCATCATCCCTCCACGGCCCGCTTCCTTTCGAAGAAGCTCGCCATACGTTTTGTCGCCGACGACCCGCCGGCCTCCCTGGTGGATCGCATGGCGCACACCTATCTCAAGACCGATGGCGACCTGCGGGCCATCCTCAAGACCATGTTCGATTCGAAGGAGTTCTGGAGCGTAGGCGCTTACCGCTCCAAGATGAAGTCGCCGCTGGAGATGGTAGCGAGCGCGGTGCGTGCGGTCGACGGCGACGTGAACTACACCTTCGCGCTCGTGAATCAGGTAGCTCAGCTCGGTCAGCCGCTCTATCGGAAGCAGGAGCCGACGGGTTATTCCAACTCGAGCCGCGAATGGCTGAACTCCGCCGGCCTGCTGGCGCGCATGAACTTCGCTCTGCAACTGGCGGACAACCGTGTGCCGGGCGTCAAGGTAAGGGCGCCGCGTCCGGCGGAGCCGGGCGATCCACCCGGAATCGCGCTCGGATCACCGGAGTTTCAGAAGCACTGACAAGGATCGGGTCATGACGAATCGTCGCATCTTTCTTCGGAATTCCGCCCTGGCGATGGTGGGGGCAGGAACCGCGCCGCTATGGTTGACGCGCGCGCTATATGCCAAAGATGCCCCCTCCCCGCGCAGGAAGATTCTGGTCGCCATCTTCCAGCGGGGAGCGGCCGACGGGCTGAACATCGTGGTACCGCACGGCGAGAAAGCCTACTATGGCCTGCGGCCGACCATTGCCGTCCCTCGTCCGGCGGCGGGCAACGCGGACGCCGCGATCGACCTCGACGGCTTCTTCGGCCTGCATGCGGCGCTCGCCCCGCTCAAGCCGCTATACGACCAGCGGCGCCTGGCGATCGTCGACGCGGCCGGCTCGCCCGACCCGACGCGCTCGCACTTTGACGCTCAGGACTACATGGAATCCGGTACCCCAGGCCGCAAGGCGACCAGCGACGGCTGGATGAACCGCGCGCTGCCGAAAGTGGAGGGCAGAGTGTCGCCCGTGCGGGCCGTCTCGCTCGGCGCCACGCTGGCGCGCTCCATGCGCGGACCGCAGCCGGCCATCGCAATGCAAAGCATCGGCGGGTTCCAGGTGCGCAACGCGATGGCCGCGAAAGAGTTCGAGCACATGTACACCGCGAGCAACGACGCGGCGCTGGCGGCAGCGGGGCGCGAAACGTTCGAAGCGGTATCGATGCTCCAATCCATCCAGCGGCAGCCGTACACGCCGGCGGGAGGCGCCCAATATCCGCGCGATCCGCTCGGCATCCACCTGCAACAGATCGCGCAGCTCATCAAGGCGGATGTCGGCGTCGAGATGGCGTTCGCGGATATCGGCGGGTGGGACCACCACGTCAACGAGATCGGCCCGCGCGCGTCGGAAGGACAGCTTGCCAACCGGCTGAGCGTGTTCGGCCAGGCACTGAGCGCGTTCTGGACCGACCTGGGCGACCGCGTCGAAGACATCGCGCTGGTCACCATGTCGGAGTTCGGCCGCACCGCCCACGAGAACGGCAACCGCGGCACCGACCACGGCCACGCCAACTGCATGTTCGTGATGGGCGGTGCGGTAAAGGGCGGCAAGGTCTATGGCAGGTGGCCGGGGCTGGAGAAGGAGCAACTCTACGAACAGCGCGACCTGGCGCTGACAACCGACTTCCGCGACGTACTGGGCGAACTGGTCTCCCACCACCTGGGGAATCCGTCGCTCCACGGAGTCTTCCCCGGCTACACCCCGAAGTTCCTGGGACTGGTCTGAAGTCACCTCTACGTGATCACCGTGGGCTCGTCGTTCCCGAAATACTTCCGCAGCGCCAGGATTTCACGTGCGGCCCGGGCCAGCGGTGTGAGCACGGTGCTCAGATCGTCGTGCAGGTCCGCGGTGCGGAAGCGTTCCAGATAGACGCGCAAGGTGGCTCCGCTGGTCCCGGTGCCGGAGAGGCGCCACACGATGCGCGACCCGTCGCGCAGAAAAACGCGTGTTCCCTGGTTCTGGCTGACACTCCCATCCACCGGATCCGTGTACGAGAAGTCGTCCGCCTTCTCCACAACCGTGCCGGCCACCGCCGCGCCTTTCATCCCGGCCAGCTTCTGGCGAGCCTCGGCCAACATCTCCGCGGCCTTGGCAGAATCCAGCCCTTCATAGTCCTGGCGCTGGAAATAGCTGCGGCCGAAGCGCTGCCAGTGCTCGGACACCACCTGGGCGACCGGCTTTCCCGTCTTCGCGAGAATCGAAAGCCAGCTCAGCACGGCCCAAAGTCCATCCTTCTCGCGCACGTGATGGGAGCCGGTGCCGAAGCTCTCTTCGCCACAGAGCGTGCACAAACCGGCATCCATGAGGTTGCCAAAATATTTCCAGCCGGTCGGCGTTTCAAATAGCGGAATGCCCAGGCTGCGCGCCACGCGATCCACGGCCGTCGCAGTCGGCATGGATCGCGCCACTCCGGCCAGCCCTTGCCGATAAGCGGGAATCGATTGGGCGTGCTCGGCGATGACCGCCAGCGAATCCCCCGGCGTGACAAAGAAATTGCGGCCGAGAATCAGGTTCCGATCGCCGTCGCCGTCGCAGGCCGCGCCGAAGTCCGGAGCGCCGGGAGCATTCAACTGCGCCACCAGTTCCGCGGCATGCACCAGGTTGGGATCGGGATGATGGCCGCCGAAATCTTCGAGCGGCTGGCCGTTTCGCACCGTCCCGGCCGGCGCGCCCAGCAGTTCTTCCAGGATGTGCCGGGCGTAGGGACCGGTCACGCCGTGCATGGCGTCGAACGAGACGCGGAATCCACCGCGGAACAAGGCGCGGAGCGCATCAAAATCGAACAGCTCCTGCATCAGTTCGGTATAGTCGGCGAGCGGGTCGAAGACCTCCACGCGCGTGCCGCCAAGCTGGATGATCCCATCCCGGTCCAGGTCCAGATCGGGATGATCCAGGATCCGGTATTCGTGGATCGCCAGCGAGCGCCGGTAGATGCTCTCGGTAACCGCTTCCGGAGCCGGCCCTCCATTCGAGATGTTATATTTCACGCCGAAATCTTCGTTGATCCCGCCCGGGTTGTGGGACGCTGAAAGGATCAGGCCGCCCATCGTCTTGCGCCGCCGGATGACCGCCGACATCGCCGGCGTCGAGAGCAGGCCGCCTCTCGCCACCAGCACCCGCTCGAATCCGTTGGCCGCAGCCATGCGCAGAATGATCTGGACCGCAGCACGATTGTAGTAGCGGCCGTCGCCGCCTACCACCAGCGTCTGCTCCGAAAAGCCCCCGTTGACCTCCTCGCGCACGGCGTCGAAGACCGACTGTATGAAATTCTCCAGATACCCCGGCTGCATGAAAACGCGCGTCTTTTTGCGCAGGCCCGATGTGCCAGGACGCTGGTCAGCAAATGGCTGGGTAGGGCGAAGATAGGAATTCACGGGTTCCGCAGGGCTCCTCACGCGCCATCATAACGTAACATGCAAGGCTGGCGTATCTGGGAGAATTAGGCTGGAGGGATTTGTGCGCCTGAAGATCGAACAGCGCGAAAAAGAGGGAATTCCGATCCTGGACCTGCGAGGAGATCTCACCTTCGGTGAGCATGACCTGGCCTTCCGGGAAAAGCTGGGCGCCCTGTTCGATGCCGGCCTGACGCGCGTCATTCTGAACCTCAAGGGCGTCGATCGCATCGACAGCAGCGCTCTCGGCACACTGGTTACCATGTCGGCGAGGTTCCGCAAAGCCGGTGGAAAAATCGTGCTGCTCGATCTCAACCAGACGGAACTCGAAGTGCTGGTTATGGCCAAGCTGGAAATGGCCTTCGAGTTCTTTGACGACGAACAGGAGGCAGTAAACAGTTTCTTTCCCGGGCGTACGATCCGTCACTTTGATGTCCTGGCGTTCGTGCGCCGCCAGAAAAGCGAACAGAGCGGAAGCTGATCGGCTCCATTTCTGTTATTCTCCCAGTACATGGAAGTTCGGGTCCTAGGTCCCCGGGACGCGCAGGCACTCTGGAACCTGCGCTGCCAGGCGCTCGAATCGGAGCCGCAGGCATTCGGCGAATCGTTGAGCGAGCACCGCCGCACGAATCCCGACACTTATATGAAGCGCCTCCAGGCGGGTGGGCCGGAGAATTTTGTGTTGGGTGCGTTTCGCGATGGCGACCTGATCGGCATGGCGGGTTTCTATCGGGAGCAGCGTATCAAACGCCGCCATAAGGGATGGATTTGGGGTGTCTTCGTATTGCCGGAAGCGCGCGGACACGGCGTCGGGTGCACGCTGCTGACGAAGCTGGTGGAACAGGCGCGCGCGATTCCGGGCCTGCGCTCGATCCTGCTGTCAGTCTCGACCACCCAGGAATCGGCGCGGCGGCGCTATCTCAGCCTGGGCTTTCGATCCTTCGGTGTCGAGCCGCGGTCGCTCGAAGTCAATGGACGATTGATCGACGAAGAGCACATGATCCTGGAACTGCCGGCGTAGCTTTCACCGCGCCGCGCCATGCTGATCCGCCCAGGCGCGCAACTGCATAATCGCAAGTCCGGTAACGCCTGCGGCTCCACGAAACTGCCCGGCTCCGTGCGGCTTCCCTTCCCGGTCGAACCACTCATAGAATCCCCGGTGCTGCTGGACCCGATTGACGATGACCAGCAGTTCCTCATAGGCATCCGCGACAAACCCGGAGGCAATCAATGCCTGTACGACACGCCCGGAGACCCAGGTCCAGTCACCGCCGTTGATGTAGACATGCGGCTGGTGGTCGGGGTTCTGAAAGTAACCCGCGGGATACACCGGATGGCAGACCACCCCTACCGTCGTGAACGGACCATCCTCCTTTGCGTTTAACCGCATGGCGGCGAGAGACGCCTCCACCTCCTCCGGGCCGAGGAACCCCGCCAGAATGGCCTGAGCGGTACCGCCATGGAAATAGATCGCATTCTCGTCGAAATCGGGAGGAAACGGAGAGCCGTCCAGATACACGTGCGGGATAAACTTGCGGCGCCGCTCGTCCCAGAGTTGGCGGCGGACCGCGGGAGCGATGCCGTCGCGCACAGACCGCCAATGCCGGGCTGGGCCGGCCGGCAGGAGGGGGATCAACCGGTCCAGGGCAATCGCCAGCATGGCATTGTCATACACATCGATGCTGCGATGCGTCTTTTCGGTGAGAAATGTACCCCAGGGATGCTCGGGCTGCACGTCTCCCCAATCGATGGTCGTGGCGCCCCAAAGCAGCCCGTGGGCCTGAGACCAGCGATGCTTCATCAGAAAGTCCAGCGCCAGCAGCATCCGGTCCTCGATTGTTTTTCCGTCCACTACTTCCGCCAGAAAAGCGCGGTCCCCGGTGCGCCGCACGTAAGTGCAAACCGATTGGATCAGCGATGTCTCCTGATCCGTTTCCACGCTGTTTTTGTGAGCCCAGTATTGGGGCGCCGAGCGGCTGAGAATCTGGCGATAGCGTCCGGGAGGCTGGCTGATGGGTGAGTAGCCATCGGGGATGTTGCCATCGTCGCCCTGGAAACGGAAGAACATCCGCAGGGCTTCCTTGAGCGCGCCGTGATCGGCGGAGTCGAGCGCCACGTCCAGGAAAGTGGCGAAGTCGCGGATCCACACCTCGGGATAGCTGGTGCCGGCGTTGATCTGGTGAGCGAACAGCGCGCGGGCGCTGGCCATTACCTGGTCGAGATCCCGGTTCGCCCGAATCCGGCGAGCCAGCTCCGCGGCGGGAACACCGCGCAGATGCTCGGATGCGGCCGGTTTCTGGGCCGCTGCCGGAGCAAGCGCGGCCGCCGCTACAAGCAGAGAAATCCCCCAAAATCGCTGCATACGGCACCAAAGAGGGTAGGCCTTGAAGCCTGCCCTCCCAACACTACCAGCCGAGTCTCTCCATATCGAGCCGCGGCCGTAAAGCTACCGTGTTACAACGGGGGGTGGGCTTCGGCCCGCGCGCCGGTTTTAACCGGCGCACGGCTTGCCGGACGGAAGCCTGCCCCACAAGGCATCTTGGGTGCCAGGTCTTACGCCGTGCGCATCGACTCGGACTTATCGCCCGAGATCGCCGCCTGCGCCGCCGCCAGCCGCGCGATGGGTACGCGGTACGGCGAGCAGGAAACGTAGTTCATGCCCACCCGATAGCAGAACTGCACGGAGCTGGGCTCGCCGCCATGTTCGCCGCAGATGCCCACTTCGAGCGTGGGACGGCTTTCACGCCCCAGCTTTACCGCCAGTTGGACCAGCTTGCCAACACCCTCCTGATCCAAAACCGCGAACGGATCGTTCTTGAAGATCTTGGCGTTCTCATAGTCCTTCTGGAACTTCGTGTAGTCGTCGCGCGAAAGCCCCATGGTGGTCTGGGTGAGATCGTTGGTGCCGAAGCTGAAGAACTCGGCTTCCTTGGCCACGTCGTCGGCGGTCAGGGCAGCGCGCGGAATCTCGATCATGGTGCCGACCATATACTTCAGGTCTTTCATGCCGGCCTTGGAGAGGACTTCCTCCGCCACCGCATCCACGATCTTCTTCTGGTTTTCCAGTTCCTTGACACCGCCGATCAGCGGGATCATGACCTCCGGAATGACCTTCACGCCCTTCTTGGCCACCTGCACGGCAGCTTCGAAAATGGCGCGCGCCTGCATCTCGGTGATCTCCGGATAGGTGATCCCCAGGCGGCAGCCGCGATGTCCCAGCATGGGGTTGAACTCGTGCAGCTCGTCCACGCGGGCCAGCAGTTCCGGAAGAACTTTCTTGAGCGATCCCACAGTGGCGCCGAAACGCTCGTAGCGCGCCACCATGGCCTTCTTGCTCTTCAAGTCGGCCGCCGGCAGCTTGGCGATATCCACCATGAGCTGTTCGCGCTTGGGCAGGAATTCGTGCAGCGGCGGATCGAGCGTACGGATGACCACCGGGAATCCGTCCATGGCCTGGAACAGACCGGCGAAATCTCTGCGCTGCATCGGCAGGAGTTTCTGCAGGGCTTTGCGGCGGGTCTTTTCGTCGCGGGCCAGGATCATGGCCTGCATGTGCGGAATGCGATCTTCGGCAAAGAACATGTGCTCGGTGCGGCACAGGCCGATGCCCTGCGCTCCGAACTTCCGGGCGGCCTTGGCATCGCGCGGGATATCGGCATTGGCGCGCACGCCGAACTTGCCGCGGAACTCGTCGGCCCAGCCCATGAAAGCGGCCAGGATGCCCGAAGTAGGATCCGCCTCGAGCGTGTTGGCGCGGCCGGAGAAGACCTCGCCGGTCGAGCCGTCGAGCGAGAGCCAGTCGCCTTCCTTCAAGACCAGCTTCTTGCCGCCGGCAGAGACGGTCATCTCTTTCTTGTGCTCGTTGACCTCGATGGCGCCGGCGCCGGCTACGCAGGGCGTGCCCATGCCGCGGGCAACCACCGCCGCGTGGCTGGTCATGCCGCCGCGCGAAGTCAGAATGCCCTTGGCCACTTCCATACCGTGAATGTCATCCGGCACCGTCTCGGCGCGCACCAGAATGACGGGAGCCTTGGCGGAAACCTCCACCGCATGATCGGCCGTGAACACGATCGTGCCCACAGCGGCGCCCGGCGATGCCGGCAGACCGGTGGCAATCTTGTACAGGCTCTTTTTCGAAGCCGGATCCAGCACGGGGTGCAGAAGCT
This sequence comes from uncultured Solibacteraceae bacterium, assembly GCA_964568355.1. Classification (GTDB taxonomy): domain Bacteria; phylum Acidobacteriota; class Terriglobia; order Bryobacterales; family Bryobacteraceae; genus JAJPJX01. The sequence goes on from CAZMRK010000327.1 coordinate 12,285, forward strand.
GATCGAGCTGCTGCGGTTCCACACGCAGCACTGCTTCGCTCTTGCTGATCAGGTTCTCATTCACCATGTCTACGGCGATCCGAACCGCCGCCGGACCCGTGCGCTTTCCGTTGCGGGTCTGGAGCATGTACAGCTTGCCTTCCTGAATGGTGAACTCGAAGTCCTGCACGTCGCGATAGTGCTTTTCCAGGTTGGTGGTGATCTCGCGAAGCTGCGCGTACACTTCCGGCATCACGGTTTCGAGCGTCGCGATCGGTTGCGGCGTGCGGATGCCGGCCACCACATCTTCGCCCTGCGCATTGATCAGGAACTCGCCGTAAAATACTTTTTCGCCGGTGGAGGGGTTGCGGGTGAAGCCGACGCCTGTGGCCGAAGTATCGCCCAGGTTTCCGAACACCATGGCCTGAACGTTGACCGCCGTGCCCAGGTCGTCCGGAATGTTGTTCATCTTGCGATAGTGGATGGCGCGGGCATTGTTCCAGGAGCGAAATACCGCATCGCGAGCCATGGCCAACTGTTGGAGAGCATCCTGCGGGAAGGGCTTGCCCGTCTGCTTCTGAACCAGCTTCTTATAGTCGGCGATCACGGCTTTCAGGTCTTCGGCCGTCAGGTCGGTGTCCAGCTTGGCCTTCGCCTGCTTCTTGCGGCCGTCGAAGATCTTGTCGAAGTCGTGCTTTTCGATCTCCAGCACCACGTTGCCGAACATCTGGATGAATCGCCGGTAGCAGTCGTAGGCGAAGCGCGGGTTGCCGCTCTTCTTCTCGATCGCAACCACGGTCTGGTCATTCATTCCCAGGTTGAGAATGGTGTCCATCATTCCCGGCATGGAGAACTTCGCTCCGGAACGGACACTGACCAGCAACGGATTTTCCGTATTGCCGAGCTTCTGTCCCATCCGCTCCTCGAGCAGCGACAAGGCCTCCAGCATCTGCTTGTGAATGTCCCCGGGGACCTCGTTATTGTTCTGGAAGTAGATGTTGCAGACCTCGGTCGAGATCGTGAAGCCGGGAGGCACCGGCAGGTTCGCCCGGCTCATCTCGGCGAGCCCGGCGCCCTTGCCGCCGAGCACTTCCTTCATCTTTCCGTCTCCGTCGGCGGTTCCGTTGCCGAAAGAGTAGACTTGTTTACTCATGACTCGTCTCCTAAGAATTGGTTACGATTTCCGAAAAATCCGCGATCGTCGAAAACTCCGCTAGTAACGTGTGCAGCAAGGTCAACCGATTGCGCCGGATCTTCTCGTCCGGCGCGTTGACCAGAACTTTGTCGAAAAACAAATCCACCTTCGGACGGAGCGAGGCGATCACGCTCTCGATGGGACGGCCGGCGATACGCTCCATCTCCTGGTACAACTCCGTCTCCGGACCGGCTTCCAGCAGGCCCCGGTCAAGCGATCCTCCTCCCGTGAATTCGGCTTGGCGCAGGATGTTCTTCACGCGCTTAAAGCTGGCCGCCAACGGCTCGAAATCCGGGGTGGGCCGGATCTGCTGGAGCCGCAGCAGGCGCTGCTCCAGGTCCACCAGGTCGTTCCAGCCCGCCGCCATGGCGGCGTTCACCTCGTCATACCGGAAGCCGCGCACCTCGCGGAAATAGAAGCGCACCCGGTCTTCCAGAAAATCCGTCAACTGCCGGTCGCCGCCCAACAGATCCACCAGCGGCAGCCGGTGCCCGCCTTCCACCAGAATCTTGACAATGCCTTGCGCCGCGCGCCGCAGCGCGAATGGATCGCGCGAGCCGGTGGGGATCAGGCCCACCCGGAAGCAGCCCCGCAGCGTATCGAGCTTGTCGGCGATGGAGACCAGTTGCCCGGCCGCGGAGCGGGGGATCGCGTCTTCCATGCTCACCGGCTGATAGTGGTCGTAGATCGCCTGCCACACCGCCTCCGGCTCACCCTGCTCGCGGGCGTAGAGACCGCCCACCACACCCTGCAGCTCGGTGAACTCCTTCACTAGTTCGGTGGTGAGGTCGCACTTGGCCAGGCGCGCCGCGCGCTGGGCCGCTTCGTCTCCGCCCAATTCTCTTACCAGCGCTACGACGCGCCCGGTCTTCTCCAGGTACGAGCCGAGTTTCGCCTGGAAGGTCACATGACCCAGATCGTCCACGCGATCGGCCAGCTTCTTTTTCTGATCCGTCTCCCAGAAGAACCGCGCGTCGTTAAAGCGGGCGCGCAGTACGCGCTCGTTGCCGCGCCGCACCAGGCCTTCGGGATCCTCGCTGGTATTCATCACCGCGACGAAGTAGCGGCCCTCCGCGGTGAAATATTTCTGGTGGTGGCGCATCACCGTGGAGCGTACTTCCTCCGGCAGGGCCAGAAACTGCTCTTCGAACTCGCCCACAATCGGCGTGGGATATTCGGTGAGGTAGACCAGAGTCTCGAGCAGACCCGCGTCGGGTTTGACCTGTACCCGGAGAGCCCGGATGCCGTCTTCGATGCGCTGGCGCCGCTCCACGGCCGAAAGGATGACGTAGTTGTCGCGCAGCGTCTTTTCATAATCCCCGAGGGAGACGGCCACCTTTCCGGCGCCCAGCCGGCGATGCCCGGAGGTCACCGTGCCGGCGCGTACTCCGGCCAATTCGAAAGGCACCACGTCCTGCCCCAGCAGCGCCACCAGCCAGCGGATCGGCCGGATAAACCGCGGACCGTTCTTTCCGGTCCAGTACATCGTCTTGGGAAAGTAGATCTTGAGGATGACGCCCGGGAGCGCTTCGGAGAGAATGTCCAGCGTCCGGCGGCCTTCCACTTTTTTCAGGTAGCTGTAGTATTCGCCCTTGGGTGTGGACTCGACAGCGAGATCCTCGACGCGCACGCCCTGCTTGCGGGCGAAGCCTTCCACCGCCTTGGGGGGCGCGGATTTGGCGGGCCCCATGACCCGTTCTTCGGTATCCGCCTGGCGCTCGGGAAGCCCCTCGGCGCGCAACACCAGCCGCCGCGGCGTGGCGTCCAGACGCAGCCCGGTGTGCTCGATCCCCAGGCCTTCGAACAATTCCTGAAGGTTGGCCAGCGCGCCGGGGATCATCCAATCCGGAATCTCTTCGGTTCCGATTTCCAGCAGAAACGGCAGGCTCATTGGGCCACCGCCTCGCCGGTCTGCTGATCGACCCAGGCCTGGGCGACTCCTACCGCCAGCTTGCGCACGCGCTGAATCACCCCCACCCGCTCGGTCACGCTGATAGCGCCGCGAGCGTCCAGGGTGTTAAACAGGTTGGAGCACTTGAGCACCTGGTCATAGGCGGGCAGCAGCGGGAAGCGCTGCTTCTCGGACGATTTGGGATAGGCCGCCAGCAGCCGGGCCGCTTCCGCCTCATGCAGTTGGAAGAGCTTCCACAGCGTATCCACGTCAGCCATTTCGAAGTTGTAGACCGAATACTGCAACTCGTCCTGAAAACGCACATCGCCGTAAGTGGCATGCTTCGACCAGGCGATGTCATAAACGCTGTCCCGGACCTGCAGAAAAGCGGTCAGCCGCTCCAACCCATAGGTCAACTCGGCCGGAACCAGTTCCAGGTCGATCCCGCCGCATTGCTGGAAATAGGTGAATTGGGTGATCTCCAGGCCGTCCAGCATGACCTGCCAGCCCACGCCCCAGGCGCCCAGGGTAGGCGCCTCCCAATTGTCCTCTTCAAACTTGATGTCGTGTTTGCGGAGATCGATCCCGATCGCCTCCAGGCTCTGGAGGTATTGTTCGATCACATCGTCGGGAGAGGGCTTGAGAATGACCTGCAGTTGGGAATGCTTGTACAGGCGGTTGGGATTCTCTCCATAGCGGCCATCGGCCGGACGGCGGCTGGGCTGGACATAGGCCACCCGGTACGGCACCGGGCCCAGCACACGCAGGAATGTTTCCGGAGACATGGTGCCGGCGCCCAGTTCCAGGTCATACGGCTCCTGAATGATGCAGTCCCGCTCCGCCCAGTATTTTTTGAGTTTGAAGATGATGTCTTGAAACGAATCCATGCTCTATAACGCTTCCAGGACCGGCGCCGTCACTAGCTTGCGCTCGATGTGCGCTTCGATCTGCTGCACCAGGAAGTGCCGCAGGTCGGCGGCGGTCTCCTTGGACCAGTCTCTTACCGAGAGTTGCCCGATCGGGATTCGCAGGACTTCGCCCGCAATCATCCGGGATCCGGCGCTCAATTCCCAGCTCCCGTTCGGAGCTGCGCTGCGGCGGCACGTTTCGCACACCAGCCCCGGCTGCAAGCGCGTGAAGAAGGCTCGCTGGGGCTGTTGCGCATCGCCCAGCCAGGCGCCGCAACTCAGGCAGACATCCAGCTCCGGCAGAATTCCGGAAAGCCGTACGGCCCACAGGCCGAAATAGGTGGTGGCGCGCCACACGCTGCCCGGCTCGCCCGATCGCAAATGTTCCAGAACCGCCATGAGCAGCCGGAAGAACCGCTCGTTCGGTTCGGCGGCCGGTAGTAGTTGATCGGCAATCTCAACCAAATAGTCCAGTGCCACGCTGGCCGCGTAGTCCGCAGTCAGGGCAAACTGCGAGTGAACCAGATCGCAGGAATCCAGATTCACCAGTTCCCTGGTTTCGCGCTGAAAGTACGACATCTTCACCTGCGAGAGTCTTTCCAACCCAGATCCGAAGGCGCTTTTGGGGCGCCGCGCGCGCTTCGCAACCCCACGCAACTTTCCCTGGTCCCTGGTGAGGAAGCTGACCACAAGATCGGCCTCTTTCATCGGATAGGTGCGGAGGATGATGGCTTCGCTCACACGAGCCGGCATATCAGCGACACGTGGATATTTCGATATTTCAGAGTAGCACAGATGAATTAACTACAGAGGCGGCCGATTGGGCGCGCGCGCGTTTCGATAGCGAGGGAAATGCGCTTACTTTTTCACCGGCGCCGGGGCTGGGGCGGTGGTGGGCGGAGGAGCACTCTTGTCGTAGAGGGCAACCAGGTCGGCGGTGATATCGACGCCTTCGCCCGCATAAAGCACCGGCGCCTGCTGCGAACTGATGTCCATCACCATCCCGAATTGATTGTCTTTGGCATACTTGGTCAGCAACGGCATCATGCGCGAACCGATCTGCTGCATCACGCGGCGCAGCGCCTCGTCATATTCCGACTGGGCGTCTTCGGCGTCGCGATTGGCCACTTTGGTCTTTTGCTCGATGCTGCGCGCCAGTTCCTGTTTGGCGTCGTCGCTCATGGTGCTGCTGCCCTGCCGCAGCCGGTCTTCCATTTGGGCGATCTCCTGCCGTTTTTGTTCGAGCGCCGCTTTCCGGGGCGCGAACTTGGTCTGGATCTCACCTGCCGCTTTCTGCCCTTCCCTGGTGCCGAAAATGGCGTTCTGCACCTGGACGACGGCCACCTTTCCCGCAATCGAAGCAGGATCGGCGGAAGGCGGGGCGGGCTCCTGCGCGAGCGCGCAAAGACCCATGAGAGCTACGGCAATTTTCACAGCAAGACTCCTTCTGTTGCTGACCCATCGTGCACGGCGAGGTCCAACCCCCGGCATCGAATCGGACAGCTTTATTTGCCGCGTCGGGCGCCAGCAACAGACGCTGCCGGTGCGCGAACGCAGCTACACCTGTGAATTTTGTAGCACAGTCCCGGTAGGCGTGTGAGTTGGTATACTTTGGGCGAAGCTCTATGGCGAATCCGAAATACGCCGTTTCCGATAAGCCGGTTCCGGTGGCCGAACTGGTGACCACGCTTAGCGACGGAACCAAGGTGAAACGCCGCTTTCCCCGTATGCGTGCCTGCAATGAGAAGGACGAGAAAGGGAAGCTCTGCGCGGGACACTTGAAACGCTGGTATTTTTTTGGAGAGGAAGTAAAACGGCAATTCGGCGAAAACGCCGAAATCTACCGCTGTGAACACTGCAAGACCCTCTACCTGCCCAGCCTGGAAGAAGAACCTCGCACCGGCACCTTGAGCTACTGATTGGCGGGGACGAATCACTCGCCCCCGCTACCGATGGCAAACCCTGTACTTAGGACGCCGCCACGACGTGGAATTGTTGATCCAGCTCGGAAAGCCGGGCGTTCAGGTCTTTCAGAGCTTTACGCAGGACTTCTTGATAGCGCGGGTTTTGGCTGGCTGCCAGATCCCGGCAAACCCTGGTACGTGACAGTAACAGGTTTTCCTTTTCGCGAATCAATTCGATGTGAACGGGGTCAAGATCTTCAGGAGAGTGAGGTTTGGTATCGGATGCGGCCGATTCGATTTGGGATTCGACCGCCTTACTTTCCCATCCTCGGGCCATACTTTTATTATAGCGGCTTCACTGTGCGGGAGCAGACGGAATTTCGGCTCCGGCTTGCACCCATTTCCCTGTGCGAGTAGACTGAAGGGGCTTTTTTCATCATCCACAGCGGGTGACCCGCGCTTACCGGCGCTGGAACACCTCGGGACCCTGGGCATCATTGCCGCGATTACCGCGCGGCTTGGTTAAGGAGGGGACAGGATGAAGCACACCTTTGCGGTGGCTATTGGGGGTGCCGCGGGGCAGGGAGTGGCGACTCCGGGAAATCTGTTCGCCCGGATCTTCGCTCGCCGCGGTTTGCACCTTCTCGCCTATAACGCCTACCAGTCGATCATTCGGGGCGGCCATACCTTTCTCACCATTCGCACCGGCCCGGAACCGGTTACCTGCCACGGAGACCACATTGATCTTTTGATCCCGCTGAACCAGGACACAGCGGACCGGCATCTGGGCCTGCTCGGTCCAGGTGCCGCCATGATCTATAACAGCGACGCCATCCGGCCCGGCACGCCCGCCGGCGGAGTTCGGCTCTGCCCCTTGCCCATTTCTCAGCTTCAGGCGAGCGGCAGGAATAAGGTAGAGCAAAACACCCTGGGGGTGGCGGCGGCGCTCAACATGATGGGGGTCGGGTTCCAGCCTCTCGAAGAGGTGCTCACCCAACAGTTCCAGAAGAAAGGCGCGGCGGTGGTAGCTGAAAACGTGGAGGGAGCACGTGCCGCCTACCGCTATGCCTCCGAGCACTTTCCCCCATTCGAACGGCCCCTGCCCATGACCGGCCGCCGTCACGCCGTGCTGACCGGCAATATGGCTCTGGCCATGGGCGGAGCTGCGGCCGGCGTCAAATTCTACTGCGCCTATCCGATGAGCCCGTCCACCGGCGTGCTCCACTGGATGGCGACCCATGCCCGTAAGGCCGGCATTATGGTGCGGCAAGTGGAAGACGAGATCGGCGTGATCAACATGGCCATCGGCGCCGCCCATGCCGGATGCCGGGCGATGTGTGCTACCTCCGGCGGTGGCTTCGCGCTGATGACCGAAGGCCTGGGCATGTCCGCCATGATCGAAACGCCGGTCGTTGTCATCGACGTTCAGCGCGCCGGTCCTTCCACCGGCGTTCCCACCAAAACCGAGCAGGGCGACCTCTGGCAGATGCTGGGCGCCGGGCACGGTGACTATCCGCGCCTGATCGCCGCCCCCACCAGCATCCTGGACTGTTTTCGCGTCATTCCGGAGCTTTTCAATCTGGTCGAGCGATTCCAGTGCCCCGGCATCGTGCTGAGCGACCTGCTGCTCTCCGAGGGCACCACCAGCGTGGATCCCGCGGATCTCGATTTCAACCCGCCCATCGACCGCGGCGAGCTCATTACCCAAGCCGCCGCACCCGCCGAAGACGGCTACAAGCGATACCGTTTCACCGAAAGCGGCGTCTCCCCGCGCGCGGTTCCGGGTGTTCCGCGCCACATTCACACTGTCGCCACCGACGAGCATATGGAAGACGGAGTCCTGATCAGCGACGAGTTCACCGACCCCCACAAACGCCGGGCCATGATGGAAAAACGGCAGCGCAAGATCGCCGGCATTGCAGGCGCCGTGCCCTCTCCCGAACTCAGCGGGCCTCCGGATGCCGAGGTTACCCTGATCGGCTGGGGTTCCACCGGCGGCGTCATCGCGGAAGCCGTCGACCGGCTCAACGAGGAGGGCATCCGCGCCAACCAACTCCAGATCCGCTGGATCGTGCCATTGCACGGCGAGCGCATTCTGGAACTGCTGGCCGGCTGCCAGCACACCATCATTGTTGAAAATAACTACAGTGGCCAGTTTGCCCGCTACCTCCGCAGCGAGACGAGCTTCGTGCCCGACGGCTACATCCGCAAATACGATGGCGAGCCGTTCCTGCCGCACCACATCGTGGACGCGGTCAA
>CAZMRK010000328.1:0-11904 GCA_964568355.1 uncultured Solibacteraceae bacterium
ATCCGCCGCGGAGCGAAAGAAGGCGTTCTCACCTTCGAGATCGAACTGGACGATGCCCGGCCGGTCCAATATTTGCGCAGCAAAGTCATCCGGGCGGCAGGGGCCTGGGTGCCCCACCTCGAGGAAGCGATCGCAGATTCCTACGAACGGCTGCTCAATCCTTCGATCCAGACCGAGGTTCGCCTGGAATTGAAAGACCGCTCCGACGAAGAGGCGATCCGCGTCTTCCGCGAGAACCTGGAAAACCTGTTGCTCGCCCCGCCGGCCGGCATGTTGGGAGTGCTGGCACTCGATCCGGGCATTCGCACGGGCTGCAAGCTGGCGGTGGTGGACGAAACCGGCAAGTTTCTGGAGAGCGGCGTAATCTACCCGTTCGAGCCGCGCAACGACCTGGCGGGCTCGGTAGCTACCTTGTCCCGGCTGGTCGAGAAGTACCACGTGCGCGCCATCGCCATCGGCAACGGCACGGCCTCGCGGGAGACGTCCGCCCTGGTGCAGGATTTTCTGCGGCAGAAGGGGCTGAGCGACATCTTTGCCGTCTCAGTCAATGAGTCGGGCGCATCGGTTTATTCGGCGTCGGACATTGCCCGGCAGGAATCTCCGGACTTGGATGTGACCATCCGCGGAGCTATCTCCATTGCGCGCCGCCTGCAGGATCCCCTGGCCGAACTGGTGAAAATCGACCCTAAGTCGATCGGAGTAGGGCAGTATCAGCACGACGTGGACCAGCGCAAGTTGAAGCAGGGCCTGGAAAGCACTGTCGAATCCTGCGTCAACCGCGTGGGGGTCGATTTGAACACCGCCTCGTTCGCGCTGCTGCGGTACGTCGCCGGCATCACCGAGCGCACTGCTGAGAAGATCGTGGAATTTCGCAACGAGAAGGGGAAATTCCGTTCGCGCGTGCAGCTATTGGCCGTGTCCGGATTTGGGCCGAAGACGTTTGAGCAGGCGGCAGGATTTTTACGGATTCGCGGTGGCGAGAATCCGCTGGATATGACGGCGGTCCATCCCGAGTCCTACCCGGTGGTCGAAAAGATCGCCCAGTCGCTGGGCGTGGGGGTAGCGGAGTTGATTGCCCGGCCCGAACTGGTCGAGCAGGTGAAGATCGAGGGCTTTCAGACTGATTCGGTGGGACTTTTTACCCTTACCGATATCCGGGAAGAACTGCGCAAGCCGGGGCGCGACCCTCGGAAGCGGTTTGTCGCCCCGCAGTGGCGCGAAGACGTCAAGGAACTGAAGGACCTGACAACGGGGATGACGCTTGAGGGCGTGGTCACCAACGTCACCAACTTCGGCGCTTTTGTAGATGTGGGCGTACACCAGGACGGGTTGGTGCATGTAAGCGAACTGGCGAACCGCTTTGTGAAAGACCCCAACGACGTGGTAAAAGCCGGCCAAATTGTCCGGGTGCAGGTGCTGTCGGTAGATCCCAAGGCCAAGCGGATCGCCCTCTCGATGAAGGCGCTGGAGGCCGCAGCGCAGCCGCGCAAGAAGCAGGGCCGTCCCGAGCCCCGGCCGCAGAAGAGCCTGGACCAGCAATTGGCGGGATTGAGCGACCGCTTCCGCACCCGATAATCGTGGGGTCTTTTCCCGATTGCTGCAATAGAAATACGATTGTTAATTTCGACTTAAATCGCGGACATTCCCGCGGCGCTTCAGGTCCGGTTTCTTTCGGAGGGAGCCGGACCTGCTTTTTATTTTCGAGAAATTCTTATGCTGTCGCCGGCACGGCCGCTACGGCTGAACCAGACCGGCGCGGACGGTCCAGCGCACCAGGCTGGCGGTCTCGTGGACCCGCAATTTTTCCATGATCTTGGTGCGGTGGGAGTCCGCAGTCTTGTAGCTGATGCCCAAAATCGCCGCAATCTCCTTGGTTGACTTGCCGTCGGCGATTAAGGTCACTACCTGTTGCTCGCGGCAGGTGAGCGGGTTAGCGAGAGGTGTGGCATGCCGGGAGCCGCCCCGAAGACCCAGCCGGATGCCGTCGGCTTCGACGCCGCAACCGATATAGCCGGCGAAAGTTCCGTCGGGTTCGAAGCGCGGCACGCCGGTATCCACGATCCAGGAGTAGGATCCATCAAAGCGCTTCAGACGATATTCCAATCGGAACTCGCGTCTTTGATGAAAAGCCGTCATGTATGTACTCAAACATACATTTCGATCATCGGGGTGGACGCCTTCCATCCATCCCTGACCCAATTCTTCGTCGAGCCGGCGCCCCCGAAATTCGAGCCAAGGCTTTCCCACGAAGGTGCACTGGGCGTCCGGCCCGGACATCCACAACATGACGGGAGCCACATCGGCCATCAATTGAAAGCGCCGGTCGGACGCGCTTGCCTGTTCGCGCGTAGTGGTAAGTTCCTGTTCTAATTTCTCGACCTGCATCCGCAGATCGTGGAGCCGCTCGTGCAGTCCGGTTTCTGGTGTGGGAAGTACCCGCATATTGATGAAATCATAGTCCCTTTTTCACAAGGCTGTAAAGCACGCGAGAGCCATTTCCAAGGCCCTTCAGGCCCAATTTTGGGCCAAAGTACTATGCCTTTTTTCTATCTTTTTCCAGGTGGGGGCCTCTTCGGGGGAGCGATTGGAGTGCATACAACCGGCTCGCAGGTACCTCGACAAAGAGGGGGGAGGTCTGTTATTCTAGTGCCTAGATCCGTCGTGCGATTTTTGTCCGATTCGGCAACAACTCTTCGCCTCGCCCTCCACCACGCACGATTCTCGACAAGAAGGAGTTAACCCTAGAACAATGGCATCCAACACCTATTCCCAGGGCGCTCAGGTAGAGCATCAGAAATTCGGCTTGGGAACCGTTATGTCCAGTAACGAGGAACGGATCGTGATCAAATTTGACGATCACGGTGAGAAGAAGTTTGTCACCCCTATGGTGATGGGGCAGTTGAAGAAAAGCGACCGGCAGCCTCCCGCGGAGAAACGGGCCTCGCGTGCGCGCAAGGCCAAAGCTGCGCCGGCGCCCGTAGCTTCGTAGAGTATCCAGAGGAACATCGTTTGAACGCTCGACAGAAACGACTCTTTGAAGAAGCCCGCAAGAGGAATCCCAACCTCAAGCTCCCTGAAGAAAATCAACCCGTCGCCGAATTGACGGAAGACGATCTGGCATTGATCAAGCAAGGAGTGGGTGACAAGACCAGTCGGCCCTCATCCGCATCCAGTGGAGCAAGCAGCTCCGCATCCGAGCAGACCGGAGAACAGACCGGTTTCGTGGTGACGTATTTCGAAGCGAAAGGATTTGGCTTCCTGCGTCCGGATGACGGGGGCCGTGATGTATTTTTCCACGTTTCTCGCCTGACTGAGGGAGAATCCACCGAATTGAAGCCCGGAGCCCGGGTAATCTACGAGTTGGGAATGGACCGCACCGGCAAGATGGCGGCTCGTACCCTACGCATCGCCCCGCCGCCGGCAGCCTGAGCTGGATGGGACCGGGCCGCTGCCCGGCAACGGGTCCCCACCATGTATAATAGAGGAATCGCTTACGGGTTCCTGGTGTGTCCGGAGTTCCTAGGCGTTCCCAATTTCCATGTTCGACAATCTATCCGAGAAATTACAGCGGGTTTTCAAAAACCTGCGCGGCGAAGGAAAGCTGACGGCGGAAAACATGGAAGCCGCCCTGCGCGAAATTCGCGTAGCTTTGCTCGAAGCCGATGTAAATTTCCGGGTGGTCAAACAGCTCATCGAGAACATCAAGGAGAAGGCCATGGGGGAGGAAGTGCTGACTTCACTCTCCCCTTCCCAGCAAGTCGTCAAGATCGTCAACGAAGAGCTGATCAAGATTCTGGGCAGCCACGAATCCAAGCTACGCTTCGCCAACGAGCCTCCCAGCGTGATCCTGATTGTGGGATTGCAGGGTTCGGGAAAGACCACCAGCACGGGGAAACTGGCGCGCTGGCTGTCTAAGAACGGCCACCGGCCGGAGATGGTTTCGGTGGACGTCTATCGCCCGGCGGCGCGCGAGCAGTTGCGCGTGATCGCCCGTGACCTGAACCTGCCGATTTACGCCGGAGCGCCGGAGGAGACCAAACCCATCGACCTGGCCCGCTCCGCGCGCAAAGATGCGGTGAACTCCGGGCGGGATGTACTGCTGGTGGACACGGCCGGCCGGCTGCATATCGATGACGAATTGATGACGGAGCTTCAGGAACTCAAAGACCTGCTCTCTCCGGTGGAAATCCTGTTCGTGGCGGATGCCATGACCGGCCAGGACGCGGTGAAGTCTGCCGATGAATTCCACAAACGCCTGGGAATTACCGGGGTGATTCTGACCAAAATGGACGGTGATGCGCGCGGTGGCGCGGCGCTTTCCATCCGGCACGTCACGGGTCAGCCGCTGAAATTCGTGGGCGTGGGAGAGAAGTCCGATGCGCTCGAGCCCTTCCATCCGGACCGGGCTGCCTCGCGCATCCTGGGCATGGGCGACGTGCTCTCCTTCATTGAGAAGGCCGAGGAGCTGATTGACAAGAAGCAGGCTGTGGAAATGCAGCGGAAGCTCATTGAAAATGACTTCACGCTGGAGGATTTCCGGGATCAGATCCGGCAGCTCAAAAAGCTCGGACCGCTTGAGTCCGTGCTTTCCATGATGCCCAAGGTAGGCATCATGAAGGATCTGCACAACGTCAAGGTAGATGAAAAAGAGATCACGCATGTGGTAGCCATCATTGACTCGATGACTCCGGCGGAACGCGCCAACCACATGATCATCAACGGTGCCCGCCGCCGGAGGATCGCTAAAGGCAGCGGCACCAGTGTGCAGGAAGTCAACCAGCTGCTCAAGCAGTACTCCCAGGCCCGCAAAATGATGAAGAGCTTTTCGGGCGGCTTCCTGGGGAAGAAGCTGGGCAAGCTGAAATTGCCGATGGGATTTTGAAGAGATTCGAGGAAAGTGAATGCTGATGATTCGCCTGGCGCGGTTTGGCGCCAAGAAAAAGCCGTTTTACCGAGTGGTAGTGATTGAAAAAGAGCGTGCCCGGAATGGACGCAGCCTGGAAGTGGTGGGACACTACAATCCCCTGACCAACCCGGCTAAAGTGGATTTCAATTACGAGCGCATCCAGTACTGGAGCAAGGCCGGTGCGCAGATGTCCGACCGGGTGGAGCGCCTGCTGAAGGCCAATCCGGCCCCGGTACCGGAACCTGCCGCCTAATCCCTCCCTCTGGAGGCCCTCCTAACTGTAACAAAAATAACCGCGAACCTGGGCACCAAGAGACAGAATCAGGAAATTTCCTGGTGGGTCCTTTGGTACCATACTGGTTGGGAGGCGGGGTGGTGAAACAGTTGATTGAAGACATCGCGAAGGCTCTCGTTGACATCCCGGAAGAGGTTGTCGTCCGTGAAGTGCAAGGAGAACAGGTGACTGTTCTGGAGCTTCGAGTCGCTCCCAGCGATCTGGGTAAGGTGATCGGCAAACAAGGGAGGACCGCGCGTTCGATTCGTACGATCCTGGGGGCAGCCGGCATGAAGCTAAACCGCCGCTTTACCCTGGAAATTTTGGAGTGATCCCGCCGCGCGAAACCGGCTCCAGCCAGGAATGGGTAACCATCGCCATACTGGGCCGGGCGCGAGGAAACCGCGGTGAACTGACGGCTCTGCCGCTCAGCAGCCGCCCGGAGCGTTACCACCAGCTCGAAGAAGTTTTTTTATTCGGAGATGGCTCACCTTACCGGGTGGAGTCGACCTGGTGGCATGAAAATCGGCTCATTTTGAAGTTTGAAGGGGTCGACAGCATCTCGGCAGCGGAGTTGTTGTCCGGTGCCGAGGTGCGGATCCCCCGCAGCCAGCGGTTCGAACCCGAAGCGGACGAGTATTTCCTATCAGACCTCGTCGGTTGCGAAGTGATCGAACGGAAAACCGGCGACTCGCTGGGAACGGTTGCGAACTGGCTGGAGGGGGGCGGTTCCGGCCTGCTCGAATTGACGAGCGGCTTGCTGATTCCGTTTGCCAAAGCGATTTGTGTGGAGATTGATCCGGCGGCGCGCCGCATTGGAGTGGACCTGCCGGAAGGATTGAAGGAACTGAATCGAGAGTGATTTTCCATGTGCTGACGATCTTCCCGGAGTTCTTCCAGGGACCGTTCGAGCACGGGATCGTCAAGCGGGCGCAGGATTCCGGCGCCCTGGAGATCCGCATCCACAACCTTCGGGATTGGACCTCGGACCGGCACAAGACCGTGGACGACCGGCCGTTTGGAGGCGGTGAAGGGATGTTGCTAAAGCCGGAGCCGATTTTCCAGGCTGTGGAATCGGTGTGGCCGGAGCGGAGGCCGGAGCAACGGGTCGTGCTGCTTTCCGCCCAGGGAAAACTGTTCGATCAGGAGACGGCCAACCGGCTGAGTACGGTTCCGGAGCTGTTTCTGGTCTGCGGACGGTATGAGGGCGTGGATGAGCGGGTGGCCGAACACCTGGCCGACGAAGAGATTTCCATCGGCAACTATGTGCTGAGCGGAGGAGAACTGGCGGCGGCGGTGGTGCTGGATGCGGTGTCCCGTCTGCTGCCGGGGGTGCTGGGGAACGAATGCTCGACGGTTTTCGAGTCGTTTCAGAAGACCGGACACGGTGGCGGCTTTCTGGACTGCCCGCAGTATACCCGGCCGGCGGAGTTCCGGGGCTGGAAGGTGCCGGAAGTTTTGTTGAGTGGAAACCATGCGGAGATTCGCCGGTGGCGGGAACAGGCGGCGCGGGAAAAAACGGCGCGACTGCGCCCGGATCTGTTGGAGTAGCGGTGGGTTTCGCCCTTTTGGCTCCCGGAAGACGCTAAGATAGAAGATTGACTTAGGATTCGAATCATGAACAACGCGTTGTTGACGAAGTTTATTCACAAAAACCAGCGGACGGACACGCCCGAGTTTCGGCCCGGCGACACGATTCGCGTGCACGTGAAGATCAGAGAAGGCGACAAAGAGCGCCTCCAGGCATTTGAAGGAACCGTAATCGCCCGCAAGAACACCGGAATGGGCGAGAGCATCACCGTGCGCAAGGTCAGTTTCGGCCAAGGCGTGGAGCGCATTTTCCCCGTACATGCGCGGGTAATCGACCACATCGATGTGGTGCGGACGGGCCGGGTCCGCCGTGCCAAGCTCTACTATCTGCGAGGCTTGAGGGGCAAAGCCGCACGCCTGCGGGAACGCCAGTAAGCTGCGGAACAGGCCCTCCGGCCTGTGTGTCCGAGATGGGGGCGAAACATCCGCCGGGCAAAATTCGGTGTGAAGCGACTTTGGAGCGCGAACTGCGTGTACGCGGCTTCCGGCATGTTGCCGGTGTCGACGAGGTGGGTCGAGGCGCACTGTTCGGCCCAGTGGTAGCCGCCGCAGTGATTCTGGATCCCGACCATCCCATCCGCGGCTTGAACGACAGCAAACAGCTTGAGCCGGAACGCCGCAACGTACTGGCCGAGCGCGTCCGCGAGCGCGCCCTGGCTTGGGCGGTGGCCGCGGTGGACGCTGCCACGATCGACTACCTGAATATCTATCAGGCCTCGCGGCTGGCGATGCAACGGGCGGTGGAACTACTAAAGCCGGCGGCCGATTTCCTGCTGATCGACGCGGTCCCGCTCCCCCTGGCCATACCCCAGCGGTCGCTGATCAAGGGCGATGAACGCTGCCATGCCATCGCGGCGGCCTCCATTGTTGCGAAGGTCCACAGAGACAACTGGATGCGCACCTGGGATGAAGTCTTCCCCGCCTATGGGCTTTCTCATCACAAGGGATACTCCACACCGGAGCATATCCGGGCGCTCGAGCAGTTCGGTCCCACTCCGTTGCACCGTAGGACCTTCGAGCCTGTTCGCGCCTGCTCCCTCTTCCCTGTGGATGATGATTCCTGGGTAGACCGGCAATTTTCCTTATTCGAAGCGATGGAAACCAGCACATGCCGCTAGACCCCCAGATTCCACCGGTAGGCGAAGAAGTTCAGGCGCCGGCTCCGGTGGAAACGCGGCGCTATCGCTGGTACCACAAATTGTTCGCGCTGGTTTTCATTATTTTCTGTCTCGAATTAGGGATGTTCCTGCTTATATTCCCGTGGTCGGAGTGGTGGGATTTCAATTTTTTCGCTTCGTATATTCCCGAGTGGCACCGCTATTGGGAGAGCGCTTATCTGCGCGGAGCGATCAGCGGCCTGGGGGTGCTCAACCTCTATATCTCGCTGGTCGAGATCTTTCGCCTGCGCCGTTTCTCCCGCACTTGAGCTGTTTCCGTGCTCGATCTGCTCCAAGCTCACTGCCGCGATCACGTAGCGGAACTTCAGGAGGAGTTTCAGTCCGGGCAACCCTTCCGTTATCTCGCAATCGACAACTTTCTCGAGCTGGAGTTTTGCGGACAACTGATCCGCGAATTTCCAGCTTTTGATCCCAACCGGGCACGCAACGAACTCGGCGAGGTGGGACGCAAGGCGGTCTTCACGGAGCTGACGCGCCTGGGCGCGGCATATGCGCGGCTGGACGGACTGCTGCGCTCCGAGGAGTTTCTGGCCTGGACCGGACAGATCACCGGCATCGCGAACCTGCTTTACGATCCACAGTATGTGGGCGGCGGAACTCATGAGAACCTGGACGGCCAGGACCTGGACCCGCACGTCGATTTCAATTACCATCCGGCGAGCGGGCTGCATCGCCGGTTGAACCTGATCATCTATCTCAATCCCGAGTGGGAGGAATGCTGGGGCGGCTCGCTCGAACTGCATCGGAATCCATGGCTCCCACCGGAAGAAAATCTGGTACGCGCGATCGTGCCTCTAGCCAACCGAGCGGTTTTGTTCGAGACGACAGAGCACTCCTGGCACGGTTTTCCCCGCATCACGCTGCCGGGCGACAAGAAGCACCTCTCTCGGCGTTCGGTGGCCGTGTACTACTACAGCAAGGATCGACCGGCGAAGGAGACAGCACCCTCGCACGGCACGGTCTACGTACCGCGCCCTCTGCCGCAGCATGTGCGAGAGGGGTACACTCTGACCGCTGCCGACTTGCACGAGATCGAGCTACTGATGGCGCGGCGCGACCGGCAGATTCAGTATCTCTATGAGCGCGAGCGGGAGTACTCGGAGGTGCTGGCCGGGATCATGCGCTCTCCGGCATTTCGCCTGGGGCGGGTGTTGAGCTGGCCGGTGCGGATGTTGCGCGGGAGAGGCAGGAAGTAAAAGGGCAACCGCAGATGCACGCGGGTGCACGCAGATAAGAACCGAGTATTTTGTCTTTGATTTTATCTGCGTGAATCGGCGTGCATCGGCGGTTGCCCTTCGATTTTTTTTACGACTCTATGTATTCCGGTTGGGTGAAGAGGAAGTGATCGAAGTAGTAGTGCATCAGCAGGGTGCTGAGAACGACTACGAAGTAGCTTTGGTCGGCGGTAAGCGGGGTTAGAGCCCGGACGCCGAGCGTCAGGATCACCATGATTCCGGTGGCGGAGAGAAAGCAGGCATAGTAGGGCCACATGCTGCGACGCGTGACCAGCCAGGCCACCATGGGGTTTTCCACCTCGCCGCGCTGGTAACGCAGCCGGTTGATGAGCCACAACAGGAAGAGATACTGGAACGAGTGCCAGGTGTTGTAGCCCTGGAACAACACATCCAGGTTAGAACCCAGAGGCAGACAGAACGAGACGATCGTGGTGACTGCAATCAGCAGCGTCTTGGGGACGCTCAGGCACCCCTCACGAACCTCCCGCGCGGTCTTCCACATCCACAGAGCCAGAAATACGGCAAACACCATGCCGGCCAGGATGGGCAGGTGCAGGTGGATCAGCCAGTCCGGATAGGGCAGGACGACGCCTCCCACCCGGAACTGCCGCAAAGAAAGCTTGTAGAGCCCGATCGGGTACAGGCCGGTCAGAATCAACCCATAATCCACCCAACGCGACCAGCGAGCCTCCCGGGCTGCCTCCCGGGATCGATAGCAGTCGGAGAGATAGATGATCTGGTGCAGGACGTGCAACGAGGCCCAGGAGAAAAAGAAGGTAATCAGGATCCGGTAATGGAAGACGCCCAGATAGACTACTCCGATCGGCAAGAGCAGGGAGAGCCCCGTGTAAATCGGGTAACGGCGGCGGAACGATCCATCGAGAAAGGTATAGGTAACAGTGGAGAACAGATGCGGGCCGCCGACCAGTGCAGCCACCAGGATGTTGATCAGGTCGATGGCCCGCTGTCCGGTCATCCAGCCGGACCATTCGGCCAGGTAGGCGAACAGAAAGGGCATTGGAACCAGGACGGCACTGCCAATGATCAGGGTGAGGTCCCAGGACCGCTGGTAGATCCAGCCTGCATCACGCCTCAGAGAAGGTAGGCTTAAGCCGGCACCGGCCGCCATATCCGCAAATGATACGCTACCCGGCGGGGCTTTCCAAGAGCACGCTATTTCTCTCCGAATACCCTTGAATTCGGCGGTGGATGAGCATAGCATGTAAACTAAGAAGGGACATTTCAGATGAAACTGTCTTTAATCGCGTCACTGCTGCTGGCCGCGGGTCTCACTGTTCAGGCGCAGCAACCGATGCCGCGCATGACCACCGTCGATCCAGCGAACGGAAAGGTTGGGGATGTAATTACCGTAGCCGGGGAGAATCTGGAGAAGGATCAGGTTTCGAAGGTCTTTTTGACCGATGGGAAGAACGATGTCACGGTGGAGATTACGCAACAAAACGCCACCAGCATCAAGTTCAAGATCCCGAGCAACACCTCCCCCGGACGCTTTGCGCTGATGCTACTCACTGCGGGAAAGGAGCCGAAGCTGATCGAGCAACCCGTCAAAATGACGGTCGAGCAATAGAGACCACCGGCACCAGAGGGACTACCCTACATCAGCTCTTTTCCCTCCTATAGGGAGAAGAGAGATAACGTTGTGATTCCCGGGCCGCATCCGCTTGCGGCGCGTATGCGATAGCTTTCTTGTACGCTTCGATAGCCAGGGAACGGCGATTAGTCAGATCGTAAATCTGGCCGAGACGCAGCCACGCAGTTACTCCTGTATTCAAATCCAATTGATCCGCTGCGGCGGTGACCTTCTTCATATTTTCGAGCGCCTGGTCGAAATCCCGATACCAGAATTGCACCGTGCCCAGTTGGAAATAGATCTTCTCCCAGGGAATCTGGTCATATCCAGGAACCTTCTGGCGCTTCATCTCCGCGACCTCGAGGATCGGAGCAATGGCATTCTGCTTGTCCCCCAGAGCGCTGTACATCTGGGAGAGCTCGAAACGCAGAAGGTAGTTGCGGGGGAAACGCCGCAGCAGGTCGTGGAGTAAGGGAATCGCCAGTTTCGGCTGCCGCTGGCGGCGATAAAGCGCGCAGAGAAACACTTCCGCATCCACTTTGTTGAGCTTGCCGTGCTGGGCCACATCCTGCACCGTGCGGATGCCCCTCTCCTTATCTCCATGAAAACCCACCAGGAGGCCAAGCATACGATAGAAGGCCGGCAGGCTACCGACAATGTAGTCGTGCAGGCCCTGAACCAGGCGCGCGTCGACGTTCGAGGGATCGATCTCCGTCACCCGGTTGTGCATTTTCCGGCTGGCGTTGGCATCGCGCAGCGAATCCATCCAGGCCTTGCGCACCAGGAAGTTATAGTTCGAACGCAAACCGTAGGAGATGCCCATGGCATAGAGGGCGCTGGCGTCGTTGGCGTTCTGTTTCAGGCGCTCCTGGCACAGCGACATGGCGCGTTGCACTTCTTCCAGGAACTGCTTTTCCGTCTCCGCGGAGGTGTTGAGCTTGGGCCGGCGGAGGAAGGAGTTATTGCCCGAAACCAACTCGCTTTCGAGTGCCCCGTTGCGGTACATCTCCCGGAACAGGATGGCTTCCGCGAGGTGGTTGTGGAGGTCGGGGGAGGATGGATTTTGGGCGATGGCCTTTTGGAAGTCCGCAATGGCGTCGGCGTATTCCAGGTTATAGAAGTGCTGAAAT
>CAZMRK010000329.1:0-7247 GCA_964568355.1 uncultured Solibacteraceae bacterium
CCAGGGACTGCTGGCGCTCGAACGCAACTGGCGCGGCCCGCTGCTGAGCAACAGCGGCGTTCTCTCTACACTCCAATCCTTTCAGGCCATGGAGCGGACGGCCACTCCCGCGCTGAAGCACAATTGGCGTTTCCAGCAGGCCCTCTACCGCGCTTATTACGATGCCTACACCCGCACGCGGCTGATCTACGAGACGGATCTGGAAGCGCGCGCCATGGACAAACTCCGCGCAGCGCCGTACCTGGGTTCGGAGACCGCGATGGCCGAGGCGCGCAAAATTCTCGCCCGGGCTACCCTCGAACCGGTAGCGGAAGACTGGTGTTCACGCGTCTTCGATCTGGCCGAGGCGCTGTTCCAGAGTATCCGCATGCAATTGAGCGTGCCGCGCTACCAGGCGATTGCGGTGGACCGCGGCGCCAATCTCGACACCATCAATGTGCCGCTCAACAATCGGGGCTGGCTGGAGGGGCGATTTGCGGAGATCGAGCGCAATCCGGACGAAAAATCGCGGCGGGCCTCCCTGGCCCAGATCGTCGATTGGACCAACCCGGGTCCCGGCGGCTTCTACGACGACCTGGGCGATCTCACGCGCCAGCCGCACCTGGTGCGCGGCCCCGGCGCCGAGAAGGATCCCGCGTTTCAGGAATCGTCTCTGGTAGGCTTTTCCTACCGGCCCGCCTGGCGTAGTTCCTGGTGGGCCCACGCCGAGACCTTGCACGAAACACCACTCGAAATGCGCTATACCCATCTCGATCCGGCCGCGCAGTATCGCGTGCGCGTGGTCTATGCCGGCGACAGTCCGACCCGCAAGATCCGCCTGCAGACCGCCAGCGGAATCGAGATTCATCCGTTCCTCGCCAAACCGGCGCCGGTCGAGCCACTGGAGTTCGATCTTCCCCGCGATGCTACTGCCAAGGGCGACCTGACCTTGCGCTGGCAGCGAGAGCCGGGGTTGGGCGGTAACGGACGCGGTTGTCAGGTTTCCGAAGTCTGGCTCATCCGAAAATGACTACTACGAACTGGGAAAGTCCCGTCAAGAAACAGTTGCGCGAAGGCCGGCCCGTGGTGGCGGCCACCATCACAACCAGCAGCGTGGAAATTGCCGCGCAGATCGCCAACATGGGTTTCGATTATCTCTGGGTGGAAATGGAACACTCGCCCGTTACTCTCGAGACTCTGCGCAATATCGTCCTGGCCACACGCGGGCTGCCGGCCATGACCTTCGCACGCGTGCCGGTGAATGAGCTGTGGACCGCCAAGCGCGTGCTCGATGCCGGAGTCAGCGGGGTAATCTTCCCCTTTACCAGCACGCCCGAACTGGCACAGCAGGCGGCAGCGGCCTGCCGTTATCCACCACATGGACGGCGCGGATCCGGCGCGAATCTGGCCCGCTTCACCTGGCCGGAAAAAGAGAACTATCCCGATTCGGCCGACCAAAACGTCACCGTGATCACCATCATTGAAGAAGCGCGGGCTGTCGAAAACGTGGAGGCCATCGCCGCTACGCCCGGCATTGACGTGCTCTTCATCGGCACCAGCGATCTTTCTTATTCTCTGGGTCTGCGCGGCAAACAGGACCATCCCAAGCTTCAGGAAGCGATCGCCAAGGTGGTGGACGCGGCCCGGCGCCACGGCAAGGTGGTTGGCCGGCCGGCGGCGGGTCCTGAGCAAGTGAAGCAATACATGGAACAAGGGTTCGGGCTCTTCCAGGCCCCCACGGAATTGGGATTCCTGGCCGCCGGCGCAAAGGCCTACCTCGAGCCCCTGGAGAAATCCCGTGCCCAAGCCCAGCCCCGCGCCATTTACTGAGAGCGGCCGGGTGGGCCCTCACTATAAGTGGCAGGTGGTGGGCATGCTCTGGTGGATCGCGTTCTTCAACTACGCCGACCGCCAGGCCATTTTCTCGGTATTTCCGCTGCTTCAGAAGGAGATGCACCTCAGCCAGATCGAGCTGGGCCTGCTGGCTTCTTCCTTTGCGTGGGTTTATGGCCTCTGCGCGCCGTTCGCGGGCGGTATCGTTGACCGCGTGCGACGGAAAACCGCGATTCTGGGCGGCCTTCAGACCTGGAGTATCATCTGCATGGCCACTGCGCTCTCACGGAATTTCCGCCAGTTACTTTGGTTTCGCGCCGCCGAAGGACTAGGCGAGACTTTCTACTTCCCGGCCTCGATGTCGCTGGTCAGCGACTATCACGATAAGCGCACGCGTTCGCGCGCTCTGGGCACGCATCAGACCAGCGTTTATATCGGCACCATCGCGGGAGGATTTTTTGCCGGACTGATCGGCCAGACCTACGGCTGGCGCTGGTCGTTTGTTGTTTTTGGCGGCATGGGGGTACTGCTCGGCCTGGTGCTCAATCGCTTTCTGATCGAGCCGCGCCGGGGCGCCGCGGACGAACTCGGCCCGGCCGCGCAGATGAGTCCCCGCCAGGTACTGCGCCTGATCTGGAGCACGCCCACAGCGGTGATCCTGATGGCCGCGTTCCTCTGCGCCAACTTCGTCGCCGTTGTGCTGCTTTCCTGGATGCCCACCTTTCTCTACGAGCGCTTTCATCTCAGCCTCGCCATGGCCGGACTCACGGCCACCATCTACGTGCAGTTGGCCAGCATGGTGGGATCGCCCCTGGGCGGCTGGCTGGCCGATCTCCTGCGCCGCCGCATGCCGGGAGGCCGCATGGCCGTGCAAGCCGCCGGGGTCCTGCTGGGGGCGCCGTTTGTGGTGCTCTGCGGGATGACCCAGTCGGCCGGCTGGCTGGTCGTGGCGCTGACCGCCTGGGGTTTATTCAAGGGACTTTACGACGGCAACATATTCGCCTCGATGTTCGACGTGATTCGCCCGGAAGCCCGCGGCACGGCGGCCGGATTCATGAACATGGTAGGCTGGCTGGGCGGAGGCGGCACCGCGCCGATCGTGATCGGCCTGATCGCGCAGCGCCAGAGCCTGGGCCTGGCCATCTCGATGGCGGCCGGCGTATACCTGGTTGCCGGCGCGCTGCTTATCCTGGGGATCGTGGCGTTCGCCGGCCGGGATGTCGCGCGCATGCAGGCCCAGTTGGAGGCGGAAGCCGGTGTGGAGCGTCCTCGCTAGTCTCGTTTTTGCTTCGGTTCTGGCGGCTCAATCGGTCGAGATCCGCTCCGAATTTCAGCGCGTCGATCCGTTCGGGAACGTAGTGGCGGCCGACCGCATGGACCACCCCCGGGAGATTCTGTCGCCGGCGATTGCGCGCAACGCCTGGGCCTCGTTCCATGTCACGGTCACGATTCCGGAAGGCACTCCGTCATTCCTTTATATCCAGCAGAATCCGGAGTTCTTTCAGATTCACCTGTACCGCGAGCTTTATGCACAGACCAAGGACGGCTGGGTACCGGACCGCCTGCAGCCGGTCGAGATGCCGGTCACCGTTCTGCTGCCGGATATCCAGGCGCCGATTCGCGGCCAGAAGGTGGTCTCCTATTGGCTGGATATCTGGGTGCCGGAGCGGACGCCCGCCGGACGCATGCGCATGCAGGCGGTGTTGAAATCCGGCAGCCGGTGGATCGTCGCGCCCATGGAAATGCGCGTGATGGAAGCCGTGGCGCCCGGAATCCACTGGCAGCCGGGGCTTGTTCCGCCGGCCGCCGCGCGTGCCGACGCCGCGGTCTGCCCGGCGCATCAGGCCGAGCACGCGCCTTCGGAAAGCATCCGGCAATTTCTTCATCGCAACGCCCTGCAATATACAGCGCTGGCCCGCAGCCTGGGGATGCATGTGGATTGGTGCGCGGCGCCGGGGCCGGATGCAGAGTGGTTTCTTCGCTCGCGGGAAAGGCTGTTTCGGCCGGTGCGGGACGGGGTTGGCGCGCGGAAGTCCGCTCCCTGACGGTCGTGGTTCGGTGGTGGAACGAGCCGCGCGCGACAGCAAGCGGCCGAAGCGAATCATCCGGCCGCAGCGTTAATAAATCAGCTTCAGTCCGAATTGCAGCAAGCGCGGGGGGCCTGCTTCCAGCACGCGCCCGAAATTGGGCGAGGCGATATCGTTTTCCGGCAGTCCGAAATTGGCGTGATTGGCCAGGTTGAAGCACTCGACGCGCAGTTGCAGGCGCATCCGCTCGGTAACCGGGAAGCTCTTCAACAGGGATAGGTCCACCGCGGCGATGCCGGGGCCACGGACCGCATTGCGCCCCTCATTGCCGAATTGGCCGGCCTGGGTTACCGGATCCAGCCTTTGAAAGGTGCTGCGGCTGACCCAGCGATCCGCGGTATGGCTGCCCTGGTTGGGATCGGCGATCAGGTCAGGCCGCGCGGAAGTGAATCCGGTGACCTCCGGTGCCGAGCCCTGGAGCGAGACATTGGCGCTGTCGTAAACCGTAAACGGCGTGGCCGATGAGAAATTGGCGATCGTGTTCAACTGCCAGCCGCCCAACAAGGCGCGGGCCAGAGCGGAGCCGGAACGAGGGAATGGAATCTCGTAGCTGCCGCTCAAGACGAAACGGTGGCGCGCATCGAACAGCGAAGGGCCGTGCTCCGCCTGGAGATCGAAGGGATTCTGTGCCAGGTCATTCTCGCCGGCAACCAGGCGCGGCGCCGATCCGGCGACATTGAAGGTGGAGATATAGTCCAGCGTTTTCGAAAATGTATAGGAAGCCAGGAAGCCCAGACCGTTTTGGAATCTCCGCGAGAGTGCGATCTGTCCGGCATGATAGGTCGAGTTGGTGGAATTGGTAATCAGCCCTACCGAAGCGAAATCGCAGGGACCTTCGGGCCCGCGGCACCCCGCATAGAGACGGCGCTGATCGGCATCATTTGACGTCGCGCCCGAACGGTATACGGAAGGATTCCCCTCGATCATGCGCGGCAGGCGCGTGCCCTTGTTGCCGATATAACGTACATCCACCAGGTAGCTTCCGCCGAAGGATCGCTGCACGGAAAAATTCCAGTTCTGCGCATAAGGCGGGCGCATGCCGTTCTCGATGGTGAGCACCGTGGTCGGCTGAGGGAAGGACGTCGGCGTGAAGGGGTTCGTTCCGTTCCACGGATTGGTGAAGTTGACGGGTGCGGCAAGCTGACGGGCCTGTGTCCAGGGCAGCGCGCTGA
This sequence comes from uncultured Solibacteraceae bacterium, assembly GCA_964568355.1. Taxonomy (GTDB): domain Bacteria; phylum Acidobacteriota; class Terriglobia; order Bryobacterales; family Bryobacteraceae; genus JAJPJX01. The sequence goes on from CAZMRK010000329.1 coordinate 5,072, forward strand.
GCGGCGACTGCAACGGTCCGCCGACCCCGTTGGTGAACGAATCGTAGAAGATGCCGTAAGCGGCCCGGACCGACATTTTCCCGGAGCCGGTCGGATCCCAGGCCAACCCCACACGGGGCATCAAAGCCTTCCAGTAGACTGGCGCGATCCCGTCCGGCACTCCAGGATCTCCCGGAAACAGCAGCCCCGCAGGCGCGTTGGGGAAGACTCTCGATTGCTGTCCCGGAGACCAGGAGTTCATGCGATTGCGAATGTCTACGAAGGGCGTACTGATCTCCCAGCGCAGGCCGTAGTTTAGCGTCAGCCGCGGCGTGATGCGCCATTCATCCTGCGCATACGTCGCGAAATCCAGGTTGCGCAGACCGCGGTTCATATCGCCGCCGCCCTGGAAGAATACCACCGGGAAACCCATCAGGAAGCTGGCGAACGAATCGCTGGCGGGAAACGGCGCGAACACGAAGAACCCGTTGGAGGCGATACCTTCCGTCATATTGATCTGGTTCCGGCGCACTTCCACGCCGAACTTGAAACTATGCCCGCCGGCGATGTGCGAAAGCGAATCGGAGATCTCGAACGTGTTCTGGGTGGTGTCGCGCGGCCCGGTGATCGGGTCGCCGATGCTGGCGTACCCGTTGACGATGAAAAACGGCGGCCCCTCGGCTGCCGCCAGCGTGCTGTCGTATTGAAATCCCAAGGCGCGCGACGGAGTTTTGTTCAAAGGCTTGTCCGTGTCGAACGCATTGCGGAAGAAGCCCAGCCGCAGGTTGTTGATCGTAGCGCCGCTGAACAGATGCGTTTCGGAGAGAACGGCGGAGTGCGTGCCCAGGTCTTCGCCCACGGGGAAGCCCGGAACGTTTGCGCCGGCCACAGAGAGCGGGTTGACATTGGAACTGGTCGCTCTGGCATAGCGCAGCGAGAGCTGATCGCGCTCGTTGAAGATATGGTCATAGCGCGCGCCGCCCTGGTCGGCACGGTTGCGCATTACTTCGGTGGTGACGAACAGGTTCTGGCCGGCGTTCGCGTGAGGATAAAACTGAATCAGGTTGAGGGCGGTGGAGTTCAGTAGCGCGGGGGGCAGACGATTGCCGGGAAAAGGCTCGCCTGTGAAGTAGTTGATGAGCGGCACGGGTCGGCCGGTCTGTGGATCGGTCATGCCGGAGAAATCGCCGGTCCGCTGAGCATCGCTGGGCACGGTTGCACTTTGCGTGGTGCCCTGCCGGTTGCGAAAGCCCTCGTAGTAAGCGAAGAGAAAGTCTTTGTTGCGGCGAACCGGCGCGCCCACGGTCGCGCCGAACTGGTTTTGCTTCAGCGGCTCCACTCTCGAAGCGAAAAAGTTGCGCGCGTCCAGGGCATCGTTACGCAGAAATTCGTATAGCGTGCCGTGCAGTTCGTTGCTGCCGGAACGCGTCAAGACGGTGGTGGTGGCGCCGCTGGTGCCTCCGAACTCGGCGGGGGCGGTTTCGGTAAGAATGCGGAACTCCTGGATGGCGTCCACCGGAGTTTTGAGCGAGTAGCCGCCGTCCACGCGATTCACATTCGTAACGCCATCCAGCAGGTAATTGTTCGACTCCGGGCGCTGCCCGTTGACCGCATAAGCCTGGCCGGCACGCAGCGATCCGCCGGCTTCGGATACGCCGGCAGTCAAGGGAGCCACGCCGGGCTGCAACAGGCCGAGCTGGGTGAAATTGCGGCCGTTGAGCGGCAGGTCCACGAGTTCGCGTCCGCTCACCACGTTGCCGATTACGTTCGAACCGGAATCCACCAGAGTCGCGGCAGCGCTGACCGTCACTACCTCCTTTTCCTTGGTCACGCTGAGTTGCACGTCCACGCGGGCGGTCTGGCTGACATTCAGGAGGATGCCACGGCGGACAGACTCGGAGAAATTCGGAGCCGTCACGTGCAATTCGTATTCGCCCGCCGGCAGCGAAAGGTGGTAGGCGCCAGTATAAGTGGTCTGTTGGACGCGTGTGTAACCGGTGGTGGCGCCGATCGCTTTAACGGTCGCGTCGGCCACGATGCTGCCCGACGCATCGGTCACCTGCCCTTCCAAAGTGGCACTAATGTCCTGAGCGCTTGCACCGGCACACAGCGCAAGCACAAACCAAGCGACTTTCATCCTCCGGGATACCCCTCCTCGCACTGAGGAGGATATCCGTAAGTAGCCGGAGCAACAATA
>CAZMRK010000330.1:0-14460 GCA_964568355.1 uncultured Solibacteraceae bacterium
CGCAAATGTTGCCCAATAGGAAACGACGCTGCAAAACGGGGACTGGCATGAATTTCGCCGCATTTGCGAAATTCGTTGCCTGTACCCGGTTTGCCCTGAACGCAGGTATTCTGCGTGGAATCTGCGACGCACTACACTAGCGCCCTGGCCCTCACGGCAGGGCGAATGCGATGTACGACCCTCCCGAAGGTTTGCCGCGCCCGCCCCCGGCGGCGACCACCACATACTGTTTGCCGTTAAGCTCATAAACCGCCGGGGTCGCGTTGGCGCTGTACGGGAGTACCGTCTCCCAAAGCAGTTTCCCGGTCTTCTTATCGAACGCACGGAACTTACTGTCGTAGTGCGTGGCGCCGATAAAAAGCAGTCCGCCGGCAGTGACGACGCCGCCACCGTGGTTCTCGCTGCCGGTGTCTTTCATGCCCTTTTCTACAAGCTCCGGGTATTCGCCGAACGGGATCTTCCAGACGTACTCTCCGGTGTCCAGGTTGATCGCGGAAAGCGTACCCCAGGGCGGAGTGTTGGCCGGGTAGCCGTCCGGATCCAGGAACTTGCGGAAGGACTCGGTGGAATATTTCAACGCGGTCTGAACCGGCTGGGCAGTGCGCATGGGAACTTCCTTATCGATCTTGCGCAGCAGCAGGTCCCGCAGAGCAGCGAGCGTGGGTTCCCCCAACGAGGCAAATGACGGCATGCGGCCGCCGCCATCGTGTAGGATCCGGGAAAGCTGTTCATCCGTCATGTGCGTGGCCAGGTCATCCAGCGCGGGGTATTCGGGCGGCGCCCCTTTCATATCGGCGCCATGACAAGCGGCACAACGAACGCGATAGACGCGGCTCGCCTTGGCGGTTCTCTGAATCTTGCTGGGCTCCGCCAGGCGCACGACCCACGGCAGTTCATTGGCATTGATGTAGTACAGGTGCGTCTCCGGATCGAACGCGCTGCCTCCCCACTCGGCCCCGCCCGCCGGTCCCGGGAACAATACCACCCCTTTCAAGCTGGGCGAGACGAAGAGCTTGCCATGGTCCAGACCCCGTAACTCGTTCAGCACCGCTTCGTGCGCGGCGGGGGTGCGGCGCGTCACCGTCTCCTCGGTGAACTCCTGCCGGGTAAATGGCGCGGGTTTGGTTGGCAGCGGCTCCGATTTGACCAGCAATTCTCCGTCGACGCTGGAAGGCGGAACGGGATGCTCTTCGAGCGGGAACAGGCTCTCTCCCGTCTCCCGGTTCAGCATGTAAACGTAGCCGGTCTTTCCTGCCTGCGCTACCGCGTCGACCAGTTTGCCGTCGTGCCGGACCCGCACCAGAGTGGGCGCGGAAGGGAAATCCAGGTCCCACACATCGTGCCGGATGGCCTGGAAGTGCCACTTGCGCTTGCCGGTCGCCGCATCCAGGCAAAGCAGCGTATTGGCGAACAGATTGTCGCCGTGCCGGTCGGCGCCATAGTAGTCATAGGCGGCGGAGCCGGTCGGAACAAAGACCAGGCCGCGCTTCACGTCCACCGCCATTCCGGCCCAGTTGTTGGCTGCTCCGGAAGTCTTCCAGGCGTTGGGAGGCCACGTGTCGTAGCCAAACTCGCCGGGATGTGGAATGGTATGGAAGGTCCAGGCAAGCTGGCCCGTCCGCACGTTGTAGGCGCGGATATCTCCGGGAGTGGCCGGCAGCGTTTCCGACACGGCGCTGCCCAGGATGAGGAGGTCGCGATAAATCACGCCCTGGCTTGTGGAGCTGATCGATGTCTCCTTGAGAGGAGGAGTGAAGGCCTGGCGCATATCCACCTTGCCTTCTTTGCCAAACCCCGGATCCGGTTGACCCGTCTTTGCATCGAGCGAGATCAGATCGTGGCCTAGGGTGATGAAAATGTGGGCCTGCTTTCCGTCGCTCCAATACGTCACGCCGCGATTGGGATGTGGCGCGCGGTCCCCGCTGACACCCCGGTAGCTCCAGATTTCCCTGCCGTTCGACGCATCCACGGCTGCGACCCGCAGCTTGGGGGTCGTGACGAACATGACTCCGTTGACGATGATCGGGTTGCATTGCATGTCGGAACCCCGATAGGCATCCTTGGTGTCATAGGTCCAGGCAACCTTGAGCGACTCCACGTTCTTCGTGTTGATCTGTGCCAGCGAGGAGTAATGAGTATTGTCGGTCCCGCCGCCGACACGTTCCCAGGTCCGGTAAGGGTCCGCCGCAACCAGGCAGCCGGCGCAGTACAGCAGCATCAGAGCGCGCATCCTCACATCGTATCGCTTCGGGCCGGTTTCTCACGCCGCGCTCAGGGAACGATGGCGGAAGCGGCGTGGCGGCCGGCCTGCAAAGCCGCCGACGCGGCGGAGGTCAGCAGCGTGTTGTCCAGTCCCAGGGCGATCATGGTGTAGCCGTCTTCCAATGTCCGGTCAATATTCTCCGGCGTAGGATGCACTAGGTGCATGCCGGAGGCGACATGGTGCGCGGCGCAGGAGGCGCGGAATCTGGCCAGCGCCTCCACCATCTCGGGACAATCCAGTTGTCCGGTCTTGCCGAAGGAACCGCTGAGATCGAGCGGGCCGATAAAGGCCGCGTCCACGCCCTCCACCTCCAGGATGGAGTCGATCTCGGCGATACCTTCCCGATGCTCGATCTGCATGATCATGGCGACTTCCCCGTTGGCTTCGCCGATGTAGTCCCTGAAATCGATGCCGTGAAGGTTCGCCCGGCTGTAGCCGTAACCACGCACGCCGCGCGGCGGATACTTTGCCTGGCGCATAGCGTCTTCGGCTTCCGTGCGCGAATTCACCATGGGAACGATCAGCCCCCGCGCCCCGGCATCGAGCGCGCGCTTGATCCAGATGGGCTCGTTATAGGGCAGGCGGGCCACCGGCACGGCCGAAAAACGATCCACCGTGCGGAACAGATTGGTCAGAGTCTCGAGATCGATCGCTCCATGCTCGAGATCCACCGCAATCCAATCGAACCCCAGCCGTCCGAAAATCTCCGCCACGGCTGGGTGGCCGACCTGGATCCACGCGCCCAGGATCGGGGTTCGTTCGAGGAGAGCCTTGCGGAATCGGTTCTTCATGATTTCGTTCCCGGGTCGCACGCCGCCAGCATCTCGTCGGTGATGTATTTCCCGAGCAGATAGTGCTTGCGATCGGGGTACCAGAGATAGCGTCGGCCCCCAAACTCGAAGAAGCTGGTATAAGTACCGATTTCGGTTCGTTTCTCGCTGCCGAGAGGCTGCGCGCCGTTGTCCAGCAGAATGCGAGGACGTCCGAACCGAATGGGCTGTACCGGATGCCGGGGAATCTCGCGGCCGACCGTATACCAGGCCGGCGTACGATTCTTCAACCACGCGCCCGGTCCCGAGGGTCCGCCATCGTTGTTAAAGAAGATCAGCAGGTAGCGTCCGTCCGCGAGCCGGTATAGGGGGCACGGGGAAATGGGGTTGAGAATCGGCTCGCCTTCCGGCTCGTAGCACAGGGGCCGCGGCTCGCCCCAGCTCTTCGCGCCATCCGAAGAAAGGGCAAAGTAGATTTTGCCGGTGAAGGTGCGCATCACACAGAGAAAGCGGCCGTCGCGCAGGTGATGGATCGTCGGCTCCTGGATGATGCTTTTCTTTGGTTCCGGCGGAGCGAATAGGCGGATGCCCAGACCTTTCGGCCAGGTCGTCACTTTTAGTTTCGCGGGATCCTTCTCGCGCAGAATATTCTCAAAAAACAGAAACGCCACTTCTGTGTTGCGGCCCCAGTTGCGCGGATCGCTGTCGGCGGCCTTACTGGCCCAGCGGGTGAAGCCGGCGATGACGTTCCCGCCGGGCGCATAGAGAGGATTCTGATAGACGATCCAGGTCTCCGGCACCTTCGGATCGGGATGGCTGAAGTCAGTCTTGCCGACCGGATAGTCGTGAAACTCGCGGCTCCAGGTGCGGCCCTCGTCTTCGGACCACTTCACGCGCAGGACGCCGGTATCGGCCGGCCGCACATCCTGAATGCCGATGTTCTTGTTGTAGACGCAATAGATCCGCTTCAGCCGCGGTGCGACGATCGGGAAGGCCCAGCTTGCCACACCCGTCATGCGGGCGTCGCCCGGCTGGGGACCGTCGATCTCGATGGGCGCCGACCAGGTTTCGCCCCGATCGGTCGACCGGCTGCTGACGATGTGGTGGTTGGGCGAGTTCTCGCCGGAGCCCTGGGTCCAGATGGCCATAAAGGTGCCGCCGGGCAGGGCGGCGACCTGAAAATGCTGGTTGGTGTTATCGGGGCCGCCCGGCTTCTCCGGGATATAGACCTTCAGGTCGGGATGCGAAACCTTCCAGGCTTCTTCGGCGTGCGCACAGGCGGCGAACGGGAGAGAAAGGAATGAGCGCCGGTTGATCATGATGCTTGCCTTTCGAGAACTTCGGGGTTCAAGAGATCCATGCAGGCGTAGTCGCCCTGGACGGCCAGCGCGACGTTGCGTAGAGCGCGCTCGGCCATCCGGCGATTGGCATCCTCGGTATTGCTGCCGACGTGGGGAGTCAGGATGGTGTTCGGCAGCGAGCGCAGATCCTTGTGAGGATCGGCGGGAACATAAGGTTCTGCCGGAAACACGTCCAGCGCGGCGCCGGCCAGGCGATTGTCGCGCAGCGCATCGTACAGAGAGGATTCTTCCACAATCGAGCCGCGGGCCGTATTGAGCAGCCATGCCCCGGGGGCCAGGAGGGCAAGGCGCGCCGCATTGAGAAACTGCGTGTTTTCCGGAGTGGCCGGGATGTGCAGGCTGACGAAATCGGCGTGGGCGACGGCTGCGGCAAAGTCGGTGGTCAGTTCGTCGTAGCTGTCCGCCTGGCGGGGCCGCGAGCGGCGATAGCAGCCGATGACGTGCATCTCGAAGCCGCGCGAAGCGATCCGTGCCACCGTCGTTCCGATGGGACCGCATCCGATGATGGCCAGCGTCCGGCCGCGCAACTCGCGGCCGGTGGCGGGAGTCCAGTCGCCGGCCCGCATGGCCGCCGTCAGCCGCGGGATCTGCCGGGCGGCGGCAAGCATGAGCGAGACCGTGTGCTCGGCCACCGAGTCGTCAAGCACCCCGGGGGTGTTGGTGCAGAAGATGCCCGCCGCCGTGGCCCGCCGCTTGTCGATCTGATCGTGTCCGACGCCGAACCGGGCAATCACCGCGCCTGGGCAGAGAGCGTCGTACACCTTCCCGCGGTAGGGTTGCGTGCCGACGATGGCGTGGCGGGCGCCCACCTTCCGAATCGCCTCCGAGAGAGCATCTTCCTCGGGCGGCACGGCGATACAGGCGAAAGGCGCGGACTCGAAGACCGGAATCGCTTTCCGGAGCTCCGGCTCGGTGACGGCCACGGAGATAAGCGCTTGGCCCATTTGTGATATCAGATTATCTCATATTTTGAGATGCCTGATACAGCGATTGTATGTTTTCTGATATCTCAAAAACTTGCGGCCCCCGATCAAGGGGAGTAAACTGGCACCGAAGACCATGAATTCCTTCGCTGGCAATCTGACCGAGCAGGTTTACCTCACTATCCGAGACCGGATCCTCCGCGGAGAACTGACCTTCGGAACGGTTCTGTCGCGGCGTATGTTGGCCGAGGAATTGAATGTCAGCATCGTTCCGGTAGGCGACGCTTTGCAGCGGTTGGAGGGCGACGGTCTGGTCGAGAGCCGGCCGCGCGTGGGCACACGGGTACGTATCCCCACCGCGCGGGCGATCCGCGGCCACTACATCCTGCGGGAAGCGCTCGAGTCCCAGGCGGCGCGGATCTTTTCCGAAAAAGCCAGCCCGGAAGAACGGGAGGAGATCCGGCGGCTGGCCAACCAGCTTGACGGCCTCTATTCTTTGGCGGCCGCGGACGACGAAGGCGGGCAGGAGCGCTCCTATGAGATCCACCGCTTCCATATGCGCTTTCATATGCGGATCGCGGAATGCACCGGCTGCGATGAGCTGTGCCAGGCCGTGGAGAAGAACCAGGTGCTCATCTTTAACTGGCTGTATGACACAGCGCTAGGCAATGCCGCGCCGCCGGCCGGTTGGCACTCGCAACTGGCCGAGGCTCTGCTCACCGGAGATCCGGAAGCGGCCGATGCCGCCATGCGCCGCCACACCCGCTACCGCATGGAGGAGGTGCTGGCCCAGATGGAGCCTTATTTCGGATGGACCGAAGCCCGGCTGGCCTCGTTTCCCAAAAGAACGCGGAAAAAGAGCGCCGGAGCCAGTGAGCCTGTACCAGCAGAAGGCCCGGAATGAGTCCCGCCGAACCGCCTTCCGCCCGGGCTGGCCGGACGCGGGTGCGGTTCCGTGTGCTGGGCATGCTGGTCCTGCTGGCCGGCATCACCTACCTGGACCGGGTATGTATCGCGGTGACGGCCCCGCTTATGAGCGGAGAATTGGGGCTGAGCCGGATGCAGATGAGCCTGGTCTTCAGCGCCTTTACCCTGGCCTACGCCTTTTTTGAGATCCCCACCGGCTGGTGGGGGGATCGCGTGGGTACCCGCCGGGTGCTGACCCGGATCGTCGCCTGGTGGTCCACGTTTACCGTCCTGACAGGCGTGGCGTTCAGCTATCCCTCGCTGCTGGCCACCCGTTTTCTGTTCGGCGCGGGCGAGGCCGGTGCCTGGCCCAATGTCGCCCGCACGCTCTCCCGCTGGTTCCCGCAGCGGGAGCGGGGTACCGCCCAGGGGGTCTTCTTTATGGGCGCCCACCTGGCCGGCGGAGTGACGCCTCTCCTGGTGACCGCGCTGCTGGCCCACTTCCATTGGCGCGTGCTGTTCCTGATGTTCGGCTCGATCGGATTTCTATGGGCCGGCGCCTGGTGGCACTGGTTCCGTGATGAGCCTGCCGGCCACCCCGCCGTGGGAGCGGAGGAGATCAAGTATATCCACAGCGGGCGCCAGGCGGCTGCCGGCCCGGGCCACCAGGCATCCTGGATCCGCCTGCTGGCCAACCCCAGCGTACTGGCGCTCTGCGCCATGTACTTCACCCAGACCTACGGGTTCAGCTTTTACGTCACCTGGCTGCCCAGCTACCTCAAAACCACTCGCGGATTTTCCTCGTTCACCCTGGGTGTATTGGCCGGGCTGCCCCTGACTCTCAGCGTGTTGGCCGATCTGTTTGGAGGGCTCACCACGGACCGGCTGAGCCGGCGCTTCGGCCTGCGGATCGGGCGCGCTTCGGTCGGCGGAGGATCCCTGGCCTGCGCTGGTATCTTCCTGATTGCCGGGACCTTTTCTCCGGACCCCCTGTGGGGTGCTGTGCTCATCGCGCTGGCCGCCGCGGCTTCGAACTTCCTGCTGGGCGCCAGTTGGGGCGCCTCGGTCGACCTGGGTGGTTCACACGCCGGCATGGTCAGCGCCGCTATGAACACGGCGGGACAGATCGGCGGCTTCCTCAGCCCCATTGTGCTGGCATGGGGCGTGGACCGGTACGGAAGCTGGACCGGTCCGCTGTACCTTACCGGAGCCTTGTATCTGGCGGGAGCCGTGTGCTGGATATGGGTCGACTCATCGCGTCGAATTTCTGATTAGATTCTGATATCCCAGAGATTGACAGAGTGAAAATCAGGTGATAGAATCTGATATCTCAGAACTTGGTAACGAAAGGGGTCCTCCATGTCGAAAGCGAACCTGCTCGCCGCCCTGTTGCTCGCCTCCGCGGCTCTTACCTATGCCCAGTCCAGCTCCGGTACCATCCAGGGGTCCGTGCGCGATACCCAGGATGCTCTGATCCCGGGTGCTACCGTTACGATCGTCGATATCGCCAAGAGCACCTCCCGCACCTTCAAGACCAATGAATCCGGGGAGTATGTGGTCCCCTTCCTCAACCCGGGCCAATACGCGATTACGGTAGAGGCCGCGGGCTTTAAAAAAGCCACCCAGTCCGGCATTACGCTCCAGGTGGCCGACCGCCTTACCATCGATTTCCACTTGCAGGTTGGCCAACTGGCGGAGCAGGTGACCGTGGAAGCGACCACGCCCCTGGTCAACGTGGTGACGAACACCCTGGGCCAGGTAATCGAAAACCGGCGCATTATCGATCTGCCGCTAAACGGGCGGGAGCCGTTCGCGCTGGCAACGCTGGCCCCCGGTGTGCTGCCCACCCCGAACAATACGGCCCAGCACCAGGGCGGCAGCGTGCCGAGCATCGGCGGAGCGGCCAACTTCACCAGCGAAGTGACCATCGACGGGATGCCCAATACTACGCCGCGCAACCAGGGCCGCTACAACTTCCTGATCTACACTCCCTCAGTGGACGCCGTGGATGAATTCAAAGTGCAGACCAACTCGATGAGCGCCGAATACGGGCGGTTCAATGGCGGCGTGATCAGCGTGGTCACCAAGTCCGGGACCAACGAGCTGCATGGGACGGCGTATGAGTTCCACCGCAATTCGTATTTCGACGCCAACAGCTTTTTCAACAACCGCGCGGGCATTCCGCTCGGCGCCTTGAAGCGCAACCAGGTGGGCGGCGCCATCGGCGGCCCCGTGATGATTCCGAAACTCTACAACGGCAAGGATCGCACCTTCTTCTTCTTCGACTACGAAGCCTTCCGCGAGAAGACGCTTGCTTCGGCCAGCTACACGGTCCCCACGGCCCTGGAACGGGGCGGCGATTTTTCGAAGACCGTGAACTCGGCGGGCGCCCGGGTGACGATTTACGATCCGATGACGACGCGGGAGAATCCGGCCGGCGGCTTCATTCGCGATCCTTTCGCGGGGAATGTGATTCCGGCGAGCCGCATCAATCCGGTGGCACGGAAGCTGGTGGACTTCTATCCGCTGCCCACCAACACCCGGTTGACCTCGAACCTCGACATCGGGGGAGCGCGCATCAATCAGGACGATACGTTCGACATCCGGCTGGACCACTATGTCGGTTCGAGCCACAAGATTTTCGGGCGCTTTTCGAAACAGGAGCCGTTTACCGGCGAGCCCAACTATTTCCAGAACATCGCCAACCCCGGCAACCCCTCGCTGACCCAGCACCGCAAGTCGGCGGCCCTGCAGGACGTCTGGACCCTGAGCCCGACCACCATCATCAACCTCAACTATGGCTTGTCCAGCATGTGGGGCGGCCGCACGGCATGGGGCGATGGCTACGACATTACACAGCTCGGCTTCCCCGCCAATTTCCGCGACAACCAGCAGGTACGCGCCCTGCCGGTGGTGTCGGTGAGCGGTTTTGCCTCGCTGGGCAACGGGAACCAGAACTACAGCACCCAGATGTCCCACATGTTTCTGGCTTCGCTCACCAAAATTCACGGTAGTCATACGATCAAGGCCGGCATCGACTACCGCGCCTATTACGACAATCAGCTCCAGAACACGGTGGCCGAGGGCAACCTGACCATGAGCTCTTCGTGGACCCAGGGTCCCAACCCGAATCAGGCCAGCTCAACGGCCGGAAACGGCATGGCCACACTGCTGTTGGGAGTGCCCAGCGGATCGCTGGTCAACCAGCCCGCGATTGCATCGCGGAATTCGTATTGGGCCGGCTTCTTTCAGGACGATTGGAAAATCACCCGGCGGCTGACGCTCAATCTGGGCCTGCGCTATGAGGTCAACATGCCGCGCACGGAGCGCTGGGACCGCATCAGCATCTTCGAAGTCAACGCAGCGTCGCCGATCGCTTCCCAAGTGTCTTCCATTCCCAATCTGCGCGGTGCGATGAACTTCCGCAGCGCCGACGACCGGCGCCTGACCAGCGTCGATGCGAACAATATCGCTCCGCGCTTCGGCTTCGCCTATCAGTTGACGCCCTCTACGGTACTGCGCGGCGGCTATGGCATCTTCTACGGACTTTCAACCACCGATGCGGCCGGCGCCGCCGGAGGCTTCGTCGACGGGTTTCAATCGACCACCAGCATCATTACATCCCTCGACGGCGTGACGCCGATCGCGAGCCTCTCCAATCCGTTCTCCAACGGATTCAACCAGCCCCTCTCGCGCGATCAGCTCGGGCCGGCTTCGCTGCTCGGCCAGGGCAATACCTCGGCCCTGCTTTCTCTGGCTACGCCATACTTCCAGCAATGGAACTTCTCCATCCAGCGGTCGCTCGGCAAGAGCATCCTGGCGGAGGTGGCCTATACCGCCAACAAAGGCACGCACGTTCCTTTCACCAGCTACAATCTGAACTCGCTCACCGCGGAGCAGAACGCGCTGGGGACCGCCAACCAGCGGCTGGTGTCGAACCCGTTCTACGGGGTCATCACCGACGCTACCAGCTCGTTGTCGCAGGCGACCGTGCAGGCCGGCCAGCTTTTGCGGCCGTATCCGCAATACGGCACTATCACCGCGGTGAACCCTTCGATCGGGAATTCGATCTACCACTCCATGCAGGTTCGGGTCGAGAAGCGCTTCAGCCGAGGCTTCACGGTGCTCGGCGCTTACACCTGGTCGAAGAATATTACGGACTTCTCGAACGCGGCGGTGGGATCGACCACCGGCATCATGGATCCGTTTAACCTGCGGCTGGAACGCTCGCTCGATGCGCAGGACGTCCCGCAACGGCTGGTGATCAGCGGTGTCTTCGAGTTGCCCTTCGGCCGCGGCCGCTGGCTGGGAGGCAGTTGGAACCGGCCGCTGGACGCTCTCCTGGGCGGATGGCAGATCAACGGAATCGCCAGCTTCCAGAAAGGCGAGCCGCTGGTGATGACCGCCATCAGCGGCACGCGGCCCATCCGCCTGCTGAAGAGCGCCGAGTTGAGCGGGCCGGTTCAGGATCGCCTGAACCAGTATTTCGACACATCGGCCTTTGCCGTGCCCGCGGCATTCACCTACGGAAACAGTTCGCGGACCGCTCCGGATCTGCGCGGCCCCGGAATTTCGAACTTCGACCTGTCGCTGTTCAAGATCTTCCCCATCCATGAGCGCCTGCGGGCGCAGCTCCGGTTCGAGTCGTTCAATGCCATGAACCGCGTCTGGTTCGGCTCTCCGGGTACTTCGATCGGCTCGACGTCTGCCGGCGTCATCAGCAGCCAGGCCAATTCACCGCGTCAATTGCAGTTAGCATTAAAAATGATTTTCTAGCGAGAGTGTTGCCATGACCAGACGAGACTTCCTGGCGGCCGGCGCCATGCTGGCCGCTCCCCTGCCGGGCCAGACCGGCGCCGAGGACTGGCGCAATATCAAGTACGGCTTCAAGATTCCACGCGAGGGCTACAGCGATCAGCCGTACGTGGTCGTCACGCGCGACGGCAACTGGCTGTGTGTGCTCACCACCGGCCGCGGCGTCGAAGGCGAGACCGGGCAGCACATCATCTCGACCATCAGCACCGACCAGGGACGCACCTGGTCGGAGCCGGTGGATATCGAACCCGCCAATGGTCCCGAAGCCTCCTGGGTGATGCCGGCGATCATGCCCGGCGGGCGGGTCTACGCATTCTACACGTACAACTCGGAGAACCTGCGCCTGGACGAGCGCAGCAACAATCCCAAGGTCGGGCGGCGCGTGGATACGCTCGGCAAGTACGCCTTCAAATATTCGGATGACAACGGCCGGTCGTGGTCGGCGGAGCGCTATTACATTCCCATGCGCCTGATGCGCATTGATCGCGAGAATGCCTGGGAAGGCAAGCTGCTCTACTTCTGGGGTGTGGGCAAGCCCATTATCACGCGCAAGCGCGAGATGATTTTCGGCTTCGCCAAGGTCGGCAAATGGGGCGATCCGGGGGGCATGGTGACGTCGCAGGGCGTCTTCATGAAGAGCTCGAATATCCTTACCGAGCGCGACCCCGCCCGCCTCAAATGGGAACTGCTCCCGGAAGGCGAAGAGGGTTTGCGCGCTCCTAAAGGCCCGGTCTCGGACGAGGCCAACCTGGTGGAGCTGGCGGATGGCAGCCTCTACGCCACCTATCGGAGCATCGATGGATACAACTGCGCGGCGTATAGCCGCGACGGCGGCCGTACCTGGACGCCTCCGGCCTACGCGGTCTATACGCCCGGCGGCCGGCGCGTCAAGCACCCGCGTGCCGCCAACTTCGTACACAAGTTCTCGAACGGCAAATACCTTCTGTGGTTCCACAACCACGGGGGTGAAGCGGTGCTCGCGCAGAAGTGGCCGTACTATACCGGCCGCAATCCCGGATGGGTGGCCGGAGGCGTGGAGAAGAACGGATTCATCCACTGGAGCCAGCCGGAGATTCTGCTCTACGACGAAAACCCGGACACCCGCATCAGCTATCCGGACTTCATCGAAGACCGCGGGAAATATTTCATCACCGAGACGATGAAGACCTTCGCGCGGGCGCATCCGATCGATGCGTCCCTGCTCGAAGGCATGTGGAACCAGTTCGAGAACCGGAAGGTAGCGGCGGGCGGTGTGGTCCTGACGGCGGGCAAGCCTCTCTCGCCGCTGCCCGATCTCTCGCGCGGCGGCGGCTTCACCATCGAGATGTGGCTGCGCCTCACGGAGCTTTCCGACGGCCAGGTGCTGTTCGACACCACCACGGCTTCCGGACAGGGTATCTCGCTACGCACAACGGATCGGTTTACATTAGGGCTCACGTTGAACGATGGCCGCAGCCGGGGCTTCTGGGACAGCGATCCCGGCACTCACGAAGGCACGCTGCGCGCCGGCGTCTGGCAGCACGTCGTGTTCGTGGTGGATGGCGGCCCGAAGATCATCTCGGTGGTGGTGGATGGTGTCCTCAATGACGGCGGCGCGGTACGCGATTACGGCTGGGGCCGCTTTCCCGCCGAGTTAGGCGACATCAACGGCAATCGAGAAGCCCGCGTGGCGCCCCGTATTTTCGGCGAAATCCGCAAGCTGAGAGTCTATCCTCGCTACCTGCGCACCTCCGAAGTGGTCGGCAACTTCCACGCAGGGATGGACGCGTAAGCCTCGCGACTGACTTCTGGCCTATGCTCCACCCGCAGGTGTAAGATATTCAATAGCGCGGGTGGAATGGCCAGTAGGATTGAGCCGCCCACCGCACGCCAACAGTGGTCGGCAATGGATTTTCCTTAGGCGATATATTTAGCTTTTCTCAGGTAATATATTTATCTCAATAGCCGGGCAGTTAACTGCCGCGCTGCAGAAGCCGCGACCTTCCCTCCGATAGTACGAATTTCCACAATATCTGCTACGTGAGCTTTGGCCCACAGCTTGCAATATCAATCACGTCGCGCGTTGCTCCCGCTCCTCTTCAGGCGCCCCTGTTGCTCCCGGTCCGTGGTGATTGTTACGGCAGTTGAGGGTTTAGGATGCTATCCCGATTGGAAAGTCAAACTACCGCATGGCGTGAACGTGTTAGTGCCCTGAAAAATTTACCGCCCGTTCTCGTCCTTCTATGGAATTCAGGGCCGCTGCTGGTGACGGGCGCGCTGGGTTTCCGGATTCTTACGGCGGTCGTTCCGGTCTCGATGCTGTGGGTGGCTAAGTACATCATCGATGACATTGCGGCGACCATCCAGCATCCCGGATACGTGCCGCCGGATATCTGGTGGCTGGTGGCCGCGGAGTTCCTCCTGGGCGCCTTTGGCAACATCCTGGGCCGGGCGGTCGACTATTGCGAGGCCCGCCTGGCCGATCAGTTCAGCCGGGAGGTCAGCCTGCGCATCATGAACCACGCCGCCACGCTCGACCTGGCATCCTTCGAAGATCCGACCTTCTACGACGTGCTGGAACGGGCACGGGTGCAGGCTACCGACCGCGTCATCCTGCTGCACGCTTTGGGCACGTTGATTCAACAGGCGATTACGCTGGTTTCTCTCTCGGTGACGGTCATCTGGTACACCCCCCTGTTGTTTTTGGTGCTGCTGATCAGTGTGATTCCAGCCTTTTTGGGGGAGAGCCATATGGCCTTTTTGGGCTATTCCCTGGCTTACAGCTTGACTCCCATCCGCCGCGAGTTGGATTATTTGAGAACCCTGGCCACGAGCAAGGAAGCGGCCAAAGAGGTGAAGATCTTCGGACTGGCGCCGTATTTTCGCGACCAGTTCGCCACGATCACCGACGGTGTGATTCGCCGGACGCGCAATCTTCAAAAAAAGCGCTTCCGGTTCGGATCCATGCTGGGGATGATCGGATCGGTTGGATACTATGCCGGCTATGCTTATCTGGTATCGCAGGCGATCAAAGGGCGCCTGACCATTGGTGATCTGCAATTGCTTGCCGGCGCTCTGGCTGGTTCCAACACGCAGTTGCAGGCGGTCTTCTCCACGTTTGCCGGGATCGCGGATCAGTCTCTGTTCCTCACGGACCTGGTCAAGTTCTTCGCCGTAGAGCCCAAGATCGGCACCTCGGCGAACGGAATCCCGGCGCCGCGGCCGATTCGCGACGGTTTCGAATTTCGTAACGTCACGTTCCGGTATCCCCAGACGGATCGCCTGGTTCTGAAGGACCTCAACTTCCGCATCGCGCCCGGTGAGCGCGTGGCGGTGGTAGGGGAAAACGGGCAGGGCAAGACCACGTTCGTCAAACTGCTGGCCCGGCTCTACGATCCGTCTTCGGGACAGATCCTGCTGGATGGCGTGGACCTGCGCGAATA
>CAZMRK010000331.1:0-4713 GCA_964568355.1 uncultured Solibacteraceae bacterium
GAAAACAAGTCTTTCCACCCGTCATTGTTATAGTCGATGAAGCCCCCGCTCCAGCCGGAGTAATGCTCGCTCAGCCTGGCCAGCTTGGCGATCGGAGAAACGTACTGAAAAGACCGGCCGCGCTGGTTGCGGAATAAGGCCCAGGTCTGGCCCAGGAGGGCGTTGTAGAAGATGTCGGGCCAGCCGTCATTGTCATAGTCCTTGGCATCGCAGCCCATGGCGGATACCGTGGCTGCTGCATCCTTGTAGGCTACTCCCCAGGGCAGCCCGACCTCCCGGAAGGTGCCGTCGTGCTGGTTGAGATAAAGGAAATTACGCTCGGTGTCATTGGCGATGAAGACGTCCATCCAGCCGTCCTGGTTGAAGTCGGCGATGGCGATCCCCATGCCTTTGCCGGGCTCTTTTCCGAGTCCGGAGCGGTCGGTGACATCGGCAAAGCGGCCCCCGCCCAGGTTGTGGTACAGACGATGCGGCACGCTGGCGTAAGTGGTGGGGCTACAGTAGACTTCCTGCTCGCCGCGGCGGCAGCGGCGGTCCTGTTGCGGCGTCCAGAGCGTGTAGTTGGAGACGACCAGGTCGAGCAGCCCGTCGTTGTCATAGTCGAACCAGGCGGCCTGGATGCTCAACGTGCCGGCGGGCTTGGCGCCGAGACCGGAGGATTCGGTCACGTCCGCGAAGGTCCCATTTCCGTTGTTGTGGTAGAGCGCGTTCCGGCCGGTATTGGCCACGAATAGATCGGGCCAGCCGTCATTATCGTAATCGCCGGCGGCGACGCCGTAGCTGAAATCCAGCGTCTCGCCGGCCAGCCCTGCCTGCCGCGTGACATCTTCAAATTTGCCCCCTCCGCGGTTGCGCAGGAGACAGTGGTGGAAAGAGGCGTCGGTCTTCTTCAGTTCGGGCAGCTTGGAGCCGTTGGTGAAGAAGATATCCATGCGGCCGTCGCGATCGTAGTCCAGGATGCCGACACCGCCGCAGATAGGCTGCTGGAAATACTTCCGGCCGGTGAAATCATTATTCGTCCGGTAGCTGATGGCGGAATCCGGCGCGATATCGGTGTAATGCGGACGGGTGGCGGAGAGGAGCCACGTCGCACTCACCGCCAGCGAGGCAAGCAACCGTTTCGAACTCGTCCCCCCCGATTTTTTCAAGATGCCAAGCCTTGTGGGGCGGGTTTCAGCCTGCGCCGGACTTCAGTCCGGCAAACCGTGCGCCGGTGAAAGCCTGCCCCACTTTCAGTAACGTCAGCATCAAAAACAATGCGTCTGCCATTGTGCCATAACAGGAATATGGAAAGCCTACCGGAATTCCGTAACGAGGCGTATACCGACTTTTCCATCCCGGCTAACCGGCGAGCGATGGAATTGGCTCTGGAAGAGGTACACGCGCAGTTTGGGTGCGAGTACCCCCTCCGCTGGCAGGGCACAGTGGTGCACTCCGGCGAGCGGCTGGAGTCCGTCAACCCCTCCCATCCGAAGGAGATTGTGGGCATTCACGAAAAGGCCACTCCGGAGATCGCGCGGCGGGCGGTAGACGCGGCTTACGAATACTTTCCGGAGTGGGCGGCGACCCCGCCGGAAGAGCGCGTGCGGATGCTGCTGCGCACGGCCGAAATCCTGCGGCGGCGCAAGTTGGAACTGGATGCCTGGCTGGTGTATGAGGCCGGCAAAAACTGGGCCGAAGCCGAAGCCGACGTCTCCGAGGCGATCGATTTTTGTGAGTATTATGCCCGCCAGATGCTCCGGCTCAGCGGCCCCCAGCCCGTGGTGCAATTGACCGGCGAGCGGGATGAGCTCTACTACCTGCCGCTGGGCGTCGGAGTGATCATCCCGCCCTGGAACTTTCCGTTGGCGATTCTGGCCGGTATGACGGTCGCCGCCCTGGTAGCTGGAAATCCGGTGATCGTAAAGCCTTCGAGCGAGACCCCTACCATCGCCGCCAGGTTCGGCGAGGTTCTGCGAGAGGCTGGCTTCCCGGAGAAGGCATTCTGCATCATGCCCGGCAGCGGCGCCGTGATCGGCGATGTCCTGGTGGAGCATCCCCGGACCCGCTTCATCGCTTTTACGGGCTCGCGCGAAGTGGGCTTGCGGATCAACGAGCTGGCCGCCAGGGCGCAGCCCGGCCAGGTCTGGATCAAGCGCGTGATCGCCGAGATGGGAGGCAAGGACGCCATCGTGGTGGATGGCGATTGCGACCTGGACCAGGCCGTCGGCGGAGTGCTGGTCTCGGCCTTCGGCTACCAGGGACAGAAATGCTCGGCCTGTTCCCGGGCGATCGTGCATGAGCGGGTGTACGATGCCTTCCTCGAAAAATTGGCCGCCAAGGCAGCGGCCATCTCCGTTGGGCCTGCCGACCGGCCGGAGAATTACATGGGGCCGGTAATCAGCGAAGGCGCCCGGCGTACCATCCTCCAGCACATCGAGCAGGGAAAGCGCGAAGGCCGTCTGGTGACCGGCTCGGAGCCGCCGCCGCAGGGTGGCTATTTCCTTCGTCCGACGATTCTGGCCGATGTCGACCGCAAGGCGCGCATCTTCCAGGAGGAAATTTTCGGACCGGTGCTGGCGGTGACCCGGGCGCGCGATTTCGAACATGCGATCGAGTTGGCCAATGACTCGCAGTATGGCTTGACCGGCGCGATCTATTCCCGTGATCCGGAGCACATCCGCAAAGGACGCGAGCGCCTTTTCGTGGGTAACCTTTATATCAATCGGAAATGTACGGGCGCGATGGTGGGGGCGCATCCGTTCGGAGGGTTCAATCTTTCCGGCACCGATTCGAAGGCCGGTGGCCCCGATTACCTCCTGCTGTTTCTGCAAGCCAAGTCGATCGCCGAACGTGTCGGATAGGCCGCTGCCGGGACAGGCCCAGCGGAAGATCTGTGATATGCTCAGAACACCCTGTTCTGGGTTGGATTTATGCTGGGTTTCCGTCTTCCCGCCGTATTGTTTTGCTGCGCATCGGCGTTTGCATCCGGGGCCAAGTCCGCCGCCACGGTGGATTTTCAGCGCGTGGTGCGGCCGATCCTTTCCAACGCCTGTTTCGCCTGTCATGGCCCCGATAAAAACACCCGCATGGCGGGTCTGCGTCTGGATCTGAAGGAGGAGGCGCTCGCTGTCCGCAAGAATGGCGCGGCCATCGTGCCCGGCTCTCCGGAGAAGAGCCTGCTCTACCAGCGCATCACCTCCGAAACCCCGGCGCGGCGCATGCCGCCCGAGTATTCCCACAAGACCCTGACGGATGCGCAGAAGGAGACTCTGAAGCGCTGGATCGCGGAGGGCGCGCCCTGGCAGCAGCAGTGGTCCTTTGTCCCGCCCGTGCGGCCCGCCGTTCCGCCGGTGAAAGACACGAAATGGGTGCGCAACCCGA
This sequence comes from uncultured Solibacteraceae bacterium, assembly GCA_964568355.1. GTDB lineage: Bacteria > Acidobacteriota > Terriglobia > Bryobacterales > Bryobacteraceae > JAJPJX01. Next base: position 3,364 of record CAZMRK010000331.1, read on the forward strand.
TCGATACCTTCATTCTGTCCAAGCTGGAAGCCCAGGGCCTGAAGCCCGCGCCGGAGGCCGACCGGCATACCCTGATCCGGCGCGTCACCCTCGATCTGACCGGTCTGCCCCCCACGCCGGAAGAGGTGGACGCATTTGTCCGGGATAAATCCAGGAACGCCTATGAGAAAGTAGTCGACCGGCTGCTGGCTTCCCCACGATACGGCGAACACCGGGCGAGGTACTGGCTGGACGCGGCCCGCTATGCCGACACGCACGGCATTCATGTCGATAACTACCGCGAGATGTGGCCCTATCGCGATTGGGTCATCGGGGCGTTTAACCGCAATTTGAGCTTTGATCGCTTCACGGTGGAGCAGGTGGCCGGTGACCTCCTGCCCAACCGGACCCTGGACGACCAGATTGCCACCGGCTTTCATCGCTGCAACGTGACTACCAACGAGGCCGGCATTATCGAAGCGGAATATGACGCGATCTATGCCAAAGACCGCGTGGATACGACCGGCGCGGTCTGGCTGGGCATGACCATCGGTTGCGCAACCTGCCACGACCACAAGTTCGACCCGATTTCACAGCGCGACTTCTATTCCATGGCGGCCTTCTTCCGCAATACGACGCAGCCCGTCATGGACGGCAATTCGCCCGACACTCCGCCGATGGTCGTGGTCCCCGCGGTTGCCGACCGTCAGAGCTGGAGCGACCTGCTGGCGCGTGAGGCCGATCTGAAGCAGCGTATGCAGTCCCGGCACACCGCGGAGAATGCGGTATTCTACCAGTGGCTGGGATCGTCCGAGCGAGTCTCTCTCCAGATGCCGCTCGAACCGGCGGCTCAGGTGCTCTCGCTCGATTTCCGTGACGAGTTGAAGTTATCCACCGGAGGTGGAACCATCGGCCTGGCGCTGCCGGAAGGCGCTACGCTCGGTCCGGGCAACCTGCCGGAGCGTCAGGCGCTACACTTCGGCAAGGAATCTTCGGTCGCTCTGCCCAACGTGGACATCCGTTCCGACCGTCCTTTCTCCGTAGCCGCGTGGGTTTTCACCCCGCCGGGCGATGACGGATTTACGATCGCCAGTCAATCGGAGCTTGATGAAGAGGGCCGGGGTTGGTCCATAGACGTTGCGGCGCGTGTGGCAGTACTACGGCTGGTTGGGGGAAAGAAGGACGCCATCCAGGTTCGCGCCGGCCACTTGGTGCAATTGAAGCCCGGCACCTGGAACCATCTGGTCTTCACTTACGATGGCCGGCGGGAGCAGTTCGGCCTTGCGCTTTACATCAACGGCCATGCCGTGCAGACTCAGGGAGGCGGGGACCAGACCACCCACTTGAAGGGCAGCATCCGGACGAGCGCGC
>CAZMRK010000332.1:0-3947 GCA_964568355.1 uncultured Solibacteraceae bacterium
GCACACTCGGGGTTTTCGATGGCGGTCCGCAATGCCGTGATCAACTCCTTTTCACCAAAGACCTCGATCGCGGCTCCGCAAGCTACTTCCCCTATAGCCGCATCGCGCGAAGTAATTACCAGGCTCCCGCACTGCATCGCCTCCAGCACCGGCAGGCCAAAGCCTTCGTAGAAGCTGGGATAGACAAATGCCAGCGCGCCGGAGTAGAGCTCGGGCAGTTGCGCTTCCGGCACCTCGCCGGCGATCCGCAGCCCGGGTTCGGGCGCCAGCTTCGGAAAATCGGCGCGGCGCCGGCCAGCCAGCACCAAATCGATGTGGTGCTGCTTGCGGATCTCCCGCCAGGCGGAGAGCAACAGCGGCAGGTTTTTGCGGGGTTCGAGCGCTCCTACATAAAGAAAATAAGGAACATCGGCAGGCGGCGTAGGGACCGGACGGAAATGAGGGGACGCCGCCAGCGGCACCGCGGCTACGCGCTCCGGACTGATCCGAAAGCGGGCGATGGCCTGCCGCCGGACGGCTTCGCTCGGTGTCACCAGCATGGTGGCAATCCCCAGACCGATCAGCAGCGGCGTCCGGCGACGCACCCGCGAGGCTGCATGATGCCAGACCGCATCCATCCAGGGAGAGAGGTCATGCAAGGTCATGACACTGGGGCGGCGTGGCAGATAAGGTACCGCAAAATCAGGCCCGTGGACCAGGTCCACCCCCAGGCGGCTCAGCGCCCGGTCGAGCCCCCAAAGCCACCAGCGCTTCTCCAGGGCATCGCGCGGCCCGCCACCCAGGCGGAGATTCGAGGGAGAGCCTTCCGGCACCGGGAATTTCTGGTCGGAAACCAGCCAGTACTCGTCCTCTGGAAAATTCTCAGCCAAAGCGCGGCTCAATTCCAGCGTGTAGCGGGCCAGCCCCCCGCTCGAAAGCGTCAGCGGCGTGGCCTCAATCGCCACTCGCATTCGTCACCGTACGCAATTCCGACTGGCGGTTCTCGTAATTCCTCGAGTAATACTTGAGGTATTCCCCGCTACGAACACGATTCACCCAGTTTTGGTTACGCCGATACCAGTCCACCGTCCAGCTCAGTCCCTGCTCGAAATCGACCGAGGGCGACCAGCCGGTCTCGCGCAAGATCTTTTCGCTCGAAAGCGCATAGCGGCGGTCGTGACCGGGGCGGTCTTGGACGGTGGTGATCAGGCTCTCCGGCTTCCCGGTCGCGGCCAGAATCCGGTGGATCACCTCCAGGTTGGGCAGCGAGCGGTTGCCGCCGATGTGGTAGATTTCGCCCTCACGTCCCTTAGCCAGGACCGACAGGATGCCTCGGCAATGATCCTCGACATACAGCCAGTCGCGCACCTGCATCCCGTCGCCATAGACGGGCAACGCCCGGTCTTCCAGGGCGTTGGTGATCATGAGCGGAATGAGCTTTTCCGGAAACTGGTAGGGGCCGTAGTTGTTGGAAGCTCGCGTGATGACCACCGGAAGCCGGTAGGTCAGGAAGTAGGATCGCGCCAGCAGGTCCGAGCCGGCCTTGGAGGCTGAATAGGGGCTGCTGGGGTTGAGGGGGAAATTCTCGTCGGCTTCGAGAGGCGGCTCCAGACTGCCGTAAACTTCATCAGTCGAGATATGCACGAACCGGGGAGTCCGGCGCGTGCGGGCGGCTTCGAGCAGGTGAAAGGTACCGCGCAGATTCGTCTCAAAGACCGGAGCCGGCGAAAGGATGCTGCGGTCGACGTGGGATTCGGCGGCAAAATGCACGACCGCGTCAGGCTTCTCCGCATCGAAGACCGCATTAACGAAGGCGGCATCGCAGAGGTCCCCGTGCAGAAAGCGGTAGCGCGGATCTTGCTCGATCGAGACCAGGTTCTCCAGGTTGCCGGCGTAGCTCAGCTTGTCCAAGTTGCGGATCTCGACGGCAGGATCTGCCTGAAGCGCGAGACGAATAAAGGCGGAGCCGATGAATCCGGCCCCACCCGTAACCAGAAGTCTCATAATTTCAATAAATTACTTGTGCTGCCTATCCCAGTCGTAGTTAATGTGAGGATCTTGATAGGAAAGCCGGCCTTCGTCCTTGGGATTATAAAAACGGTCGGTCACATAGACCAGGAGCGCTTCGGAAGGACTGACCACCTTGTACCCATGTCCCACGCCGGGAGGGATCAGAATCTGCCAGGGCCGGAGATCCCCGGCATAGATGGTATTGCGGCGGCCGAAGGTCGGAGAACCCGCGCGCAGATCCACCAGAGCCACCTGGAACATTCCGCGGATGGGGGTCCAGCAATCGGTCTGGAGCAGATGGTAGTGGAACGCTTTGATTGCTCCCGGCAGGCTTAGCGTCGCCGAGACCTGAGTGGTTGCGGACGCGAAGTTCGCCGCCAGACCGTGGCCAATTCGCTGCACTTCGAGGAAATAACCGCGGTCATCCGGCCACAGTGCCACCGGCTGGATCTTCACGCCTTCGATCAGATCCGCCGACTGCGGCGAATTAATCAGTGAGCCGAGGCCACGGGGGCACTCCGGCAGGACCAGATCCAGTCCCTCCACGGAGGCGACAGGGACAGGAGCGGATACGGCGTGCGCCATCAACGGACCCCTTCGGCGACCGGCTGTCTTGCGGAGGACTGGGCCACCAGGTTGCCGGCGCGCAGCAGGGAGTCAAAGGTGCCGGCATCGGTCCACCAGCCTTCCAGGAATGAAAATGTCATAATGCCTTCGCGAATATAGGCGTTGTTTACGTCAGTGATTTCGAGCTCGCCGCGACCGGAAGGAACCAGGGTCCGGATCTTATCGAAAACTGTTTCGTCGTACATATAGATCCCGGTTACGGCGTAATTGGACTTCGGCTGCTTGGGTTTTTCTTCGATATCGACGATCCGGCCGTTAGCGATCTCGGCCACGCCAAACCGTTCGGCATCGGCCACCTGCTTGAGGAGGATGCGCGCGCCTCGCTCCTGGCGCCGGAACTCATCGGCCGCCTCGCGAATGCTGGACTGGATGATGTTATCGCCCAGGATGACGCAGAGCTTCTGGCCGTCGGCAAAGTGCTGGGCGAGGGCCAGCGCGTCGGCGATCCCTCCCTCCCCTTCCTGATAGGTGTAATCGATATGGGTTAGCCCGAACTGCTTCCCATTGGCCAGGAGGCGCAGGAAATCACCCGCATTCTTGCCGCCGGTGACGATCAGAATATCCCGGATCCCGGCATCCACCAGGGTTTGGATGGGATAGTAAATCATCGGCTTGTCATAGATCGGCAGCAGATGTTTATTGGTGATTTTCGTGAGCGGGAAGAGACGACTTCCCGTCCCTCCTGCCAATACGACGCCCTTCATAAGCTCTCATGATACAATACGCCACGATGCAGGTTTTCGACTGGAGCCGCATTGAACGGGAGCAATTAAATCCTCAGCTCACCCGCCAGGTCATTCACGGAGAAAAGATCACGGTTGCCCGTCTGGAGTTGGTGAAGGGCGCGCTTGTGCCATTGCACAGCCATGCCAACGAGCAGATTACCGTGCTCGAACGCGGCTCGCTGCGATTCGTGATCAACGGGGAAGAAAAGGTGCTGCGCGCCGGCGAGGTGATGGAAATTCCCCCACATGCCCCGCATTCGGTGCTGGCTCTGGAGGATTCCACGGCTATGGACCTGTTCTCGCCGGTTCGGGAAGACTGGATCCGCGGCGACGACGCCTATCTGCGCAACAAGTAGCCCTATTTGGCGTCGCGCCAGTTCTCTCCCACACCCAGATCCGCGAGTAGCGGCACCTCCAGCCTGACCACCCCTTCCATTTCCTTCTTGACCATCGCGGAGACGGCCGGAACCTCTTCCGGCGGGGCTTCGAACAACAACTCGTCGTGGACTTGAAGCAGCATCCGGGTGCGGAGACCGCCGGCGATCAGCACCCGGTCGATGCGGATCATGGCCAGCTTGATGAGATCGGCGGCGGTACCCTGGAGCG
>CAZMRK010000333.1:0-9239 GCA_964568355.1 uncultured Solibacteraceae bacterium
TATGCCATTCGGCATATCTACAATCCACCCGTTCGGCGGTCGTGCCGTGCACCCCGCCGGTCCTATACTGCTAACGAAAGATACTCCATGGACCCGCAGACTCCCTCTACGCTTGAACCCGCACGGCCTCCGGCATCACCCGAGATCCGCAACCCGCAGCCTCGATCGTCCTCCCGGCTTTGGTTCTGGCTGATCCTGGTGGTCCTGGCCGGCGCCGCGGCCTACTACTTCCTCCCCCGCCTGCGACAGCCCCAATCGGGCTCCGCTTCGCAAGCCAAGGGCGGCATGGGCCGTCGCGGGCCGATGGTGATTCCCGTGGTCACCGCGACCGCGCATAAAGGCGATATCGGCGTCTACTACACCGGCCTCGGCCTCGTGACCCCCATCTATACCGTCACCGTCAAGAGCCGCGTCGATGGCCAGTTGATGAACGTGCTCTACAAGGAAGGCCAGATGGTGCACGCCGGCGACCTCCTGGTCGAAATCGATCCCCGGCCCTACCAGGTGCAGCTTACCCAGGCCGAAGGCCAGCTTCTGCGCGATCAGGCCCTGCTACAGAATGCCCGCGTCGATCTCGCCCGCTATGAAACGCTGTGGACCCAGAACGCGATTCCGCAGCAGCAACTGGCCACCCAGAAGGCCCTGGTTTCCCAATACGAGGGGGCCATCAAAACCGACCAGGGACAGATCGATAGCGCAAAGCTGAACATCACTTATTGCCACATCACCGCGCCCATTAACGGCCGCATCGGCCTGCGCCTGGTGGATCCAGGCAATATTGTGCATGCCGGCGATTCCAACGGGCTTCTGGTCATCACCCAGATCGAGCCGATCAGCGTCGTTTTCACGCTCGCCCAGGACCAGTTGCCGCCGGTGCTCCGCAAAATGCGCGCCGGCCAGCGCCTGCGCGTGGAAGCCTTTGATCGCGAGATGAAAGAAAAGCTCGCTGACGGGACGCTGACCACCGTCGATAACCAGATCGATCAGACCACCGGCACCCTGCGCCTGCGCGCCCAGTTCTCTAACAGCAACGACGCGCTGTTCCCCAACCAGTTCGTCAATGCCCGCCTTCTGGTGGAGCAGAAATTCGGCGTCACTCTGATCTCCAATGGAGCAATCCAGCGCAACTCGCAGTCTACCTATGCCTGGCTGATCAAGCCGGATCAAACGGTCACGGTCCGCCAGATCACGACCGGCACGACCGAGGGCGATCAGACCGAAATCACCTCCGGACTCGGGCCCGGCGATGTCGTGGTAACCGAAGGCGTCGACAAATTGCAGGAAGGCACCAAGGTCAATACGCGTGCCGACCAGCCCACCGGCAGTTCTCGCCGCAAGAACGCGCGCTCCAAGAAGGATAAGTAAGGACAGGCGATGAATCCTTCACGGCTCTTCATTCTCCGGCCGGTCGCCACTTCTCTGCTGATGGCCGGTATCCTGCTGGCGGGCCTGGTTGCCTATAAGCAACTGCCGGTCTCGGCTCTGCCTCAGGTGGACTATCCCACCATCCAGGTCATCACGTTTTATCCCGGAGCCAGTCCGGACGTGATGGCCTCCTCGGTTACCGCCCCGCTCGAGCGCCAGTTAGGTCAGGTGCCAGGCTTGCAGCAGATGACCTCCACCAGTTCCAACGGCAGCTCGGTCATTACGCTGCAGTTCAATCTCAGCCTGAACATCGACGTCGCCGAGCAGGAGGTCCAGCAGTCGATCAATGCCTCCGGCACCTATCTGCCCGCGGATCTGCCCACCCCCCCGGTCTACAGCAAGACCAACCCGGCGGACACGCCGATTATCACGCTGGCTCTTACCTCCAAGAGCATGCCGCTTTCGAAAGTGGAAGATCTGGCCGATACGCGCCTCGCCCCCAAGATCTCGCAGCTCCCCGGCGTAGGCCTGGTCAGCATCAGCGGCGGCCAGAAGCCTGCCGTCCGCATCCAGGCCAATCCGACCGCCCTGGCCTCTTTCGGGCTGAACCTGGAGGATCTGCGCAGCGCCATCGTCGCCACCAACGTCAACCAGGCGAAAGGCAATTTCGACGGCGCCCATCAGGCCTATACCATCGGTGCCAACGACCAGTTGCTCTCCTCGGCCGACTATTCCTCGCTGATCGTCGCCTACAAGAATGGCGCTCCGGTCAAGCTCACCGATGTGGCCACCGTCGCCGATGACGCGGAGAACATCTATCAGGCCGCCTGGATGAACGAGGTTCCCGCCGTCATCATGAACATTCAGCGGCAGCCCGGCGCCAACATCATTTCCGTGGTCGATCGCATCAAGAACCTGCTGCCGCAGCTTACTGGCGCGCTTCCCTCCTCGGTGCAGGTCAGCATCCTCACCGACCGCACCACCACCATTCGCGCCTCGGTCGAAGACGTGCAGTTTGAGCTGATGCTCACCATCGGCCTGGTCGTGCTGGTGATCTTTTTGTTTCTGCGCAACCTTTCGGCCACCATCATTCCCAGCTTCGCCGTTCCGCTCTCGCTGGTGGGTACTTTCGGCATCATGTATCTGCTGGGCTACAGCCTCAACAATCTCTCGCTGATGGCGCTCACCATCTCCACGGGCTTTGTGGTGGACGATGCCATCGTCATGATCGAAAACATCATGCGATATATCGAGGAGGGCGAGCGGCCGCTTCAGGCAGCGCTCAAAGGCTCCGAGCAGATCGGCTTTACCATTGTCTCGCTGACCATCTCCCTGATCGCGGTTCTGATCCCGCTGCTGTTCATGGGCGACATTGTCGGCCGCCTCTTCCGCGAATTCGCGGTCACCCTGAGCGTCACCATCCTGGTCTCCGCCGTGGTGTCGCTGACCCTCACGCCGATGATGTGCGCCCGCCTGCTGAAACACACCCCGGAATCCTCCCAGGGCCGCTTCTATCGCCAGTCCGAGCGCGCTTTCGAAGCTGTCATCGCTTTCTACGGCAAGACGCTTCGTTGGGTCCTGCGCCATCAGACGATGACGTTGTTCGTGGCAGTCGCTACCTTGGGCCTGACCATCGTCATGTTCATTCATGTCCCCAAGGGCTTTTTCCCCATTCAGGACACGGGCGTCATCCAGGGTGTTTCCGAAGCCGAGGAGACCGTCTCCTTTCAGGCGATGTCCACGCGCCAGCAGCAGTTGGCCAAGGTGATTCTCCAGGATCCTGCGGTGGAAAGCCTTTCTTCCTTCATCGGAATCGATGGCACCAATACCACCCTGAACAGCGGGCGCATCCTGATTAATCTAAAACCGCTCGACGAACGGAAGATCAGCGCCAGCGACGTGATCCGGCGCCTTCAGCCTGAGCTGGCTGGGGTCGCCGGGATCACCCTGTTCATGCAGCCGGTGCAGGATCTCACGGTGGAAGACCGCGTCTCGCGCACCCAGTTCCAGTACACGCTGGAAGATCCCAACACGCAGGAGTTGAACACCTTTGCGCCGCGCATGTTGGAGCGCATGGAGCATCTCCCGCAGTTGCGGGACGTTGCCAGCGATCAACAGGTACAGGGACTGCGGACCCGCCTGGTCTATGACCGCGACACGGCCATGCGTCTGGGTATCACTCCGTCCATGGTGGATAACACGCTCTACGACGCGTTCGGCCAGCGCCAGATCTCCACCATGTTCACCCAGTTGAATCAGTATCACGTGGTGCTGGAAGTCAAACCGGATTTTCGGATGGACCCCACCGACCTGCGGCATATCTACATTCGTTCCGCAGCCGGCTCTTCAGCCTGTGCCTCCGGCGTGGTCTCGGGCGGTTCCGCTACCACCAACCTGTTCGGTCCTTCCAGTTCATCGGCCGGCACCTCCGCGGCTCCCGGTTCGAGCGTATCCACCGCGGCCGTCGGCACGGCGTCATCGAGTTCCGCCTCTGCCGCGGGCACGTCCTTCTATTCCGGCCCAGCCCCCGCCGCCACGGTCTTCCCCAACGGCTGCCAGGTACCGCTCAGCGCGTTTACTCACGTCGAGCACACCACCGTCCCCATCACGGTCAACCATCAAGGTCAGTTCCCCGTGGTCACCCTCTCGTTCAACCTGGCGCCCGATGCTTCGCTGGGTGACGCGGTCAAGGCAATCAACCAGCTCCGCGACGATCTGCACATGCCGGCCAGTATCCAGGCTGAGTTTCAGGGCACGGCCCAGGCTTTTCAGGCGTCGCTCGCCAATGAGCCGGTCCTGATTCTAGCCGCCCTGGTGACCGTCTATATCGTGCTGGGCGTCTTGTATGAAAGCTACATTCACCCCATCACCATCCTCTCGACGCTGCCGTCGGCAGGCGTCGTCTCATTGCTCGCCCTGTATGTATGACGCGCTGATTTCAGCGTCATCGCCCTGATCGGCATCGTGCTGCTGATCGGCATCGTCAAGAAGAACGGCATCATGATGATCGACTTCGCCCTGGAAGCCGAGCGAAAGGAGGGAATGCCGCCCATGGAGGCCATCTATCAGGCCTGCCTGCTGCGTTTCCGCCCCATCATGATGACCACTATGGCGGCCCTGCTGGGCGGCCTGCCTCTGGCGCTCGGCACCGGCGTGGGATCGGAACTGCGGCGCCCGCTCGGCATTACCATGGTGGGCGGCCTCATCCTGAGCCAGGTTCTCACCCTCTACACCACGCCGGTGATCTACCTGTTCTTTGATCGTCTGGCGGCGCGCTTCCGCAAACCGCATGCGGAAACAGAGAATCCGGAACTGGTTCCGGCGGACTGAGCGATGAATATCTCCAAACCCTTCATCCACAGGCCCGTCGCCACAACCTTGCTGACCCTGGCAATCGGTCTGGCTGGCGCCATCGCCTTCCAGTTGTTGCCGGTGTCTCCCTTGCCCCAGGTGGACTTCCCCACGATTTCCGTTTCCGCCGCTCTGCCCGGTGCCAGTCCGGAAACCATGGCTTCTTCGGTGGCAACCCCGCTCGAACGGCAGTTTGGACGTATCGCGGCAGTCAGCGAGATGACTTCCGCCAGTTATCTCGGCACCAGCAGTGTCACTCTGCAATTCGATCTCAATCGCAACATCGAGGCCGCCGCCCGCGACGTGCAGGCCGCTATCAATGCCGCCCGCGGCTATCTTCCGGCCAACCTTCCAAACAACCCTACCTATCGCAAGGTCAACCCGGCCGATTCGCCTATCTTCATGATCTCGCTCACCTCCAGCGTGCTGGACAAGGGCAGGATGTACGACGCCGCCTCCAGCATCATGGCCCAGAAGCTCTCCCAGATCAGGGGAGTCGGCCAGGTGATCGTGGGCGGCAGCGCTCTTCCATCCGTGCGTGTGGAACTGAATCCCCTGGCCCTGAACAAGTACGGCATCGGCTTGGAAGACGTTCGCAGCGCTCTCTACGCGTCCAACGCCAATACGCCCAAAGGTCATTTCACCAACCAGGACCGCATTTGGGAGATCGCGGCCAATGACCAGATGTTCAAGGCTTCCGAATACCAGCCGCTGATTGTGGCCTATCGCAACGGCATGGCGGTCCGCCTTGCCGATGTAGCCGAAGTCATCGATTCGGTCGAAGACTTGCGCAGCGCCGGCTATTTTAACGGCCAGCCCACCGTAATGGTGATCATCTGGCGCCAGCCCGGCGCCAACATCATCGACACCGTCGATCGCATTCGGGCAGCGCTTCCGCAACTACAGGCGGCCATTCCCCAATCGATCAAGATCAGTATCAGCAACGATCAGACCACCACCATCCGGGCCTCCGTCCACGATGTCGAGCGCAGCCTGACTATTTCGGTGATCCTGGTCATCCTGGTGGTATTCGTCTTCCTGCGCAACGTCCGTACCACGCTGATCCCCAGCATCGCCGTACCCATCTCCCTGATTGGGACCTTCGGCGTGATGTATCTGTGCGGCTTTAGCCTGGATAACCTCTCGTTGATGGCGCTCACCATCTCCACGGGCTTTGTGGTTGATGACGCCATTGTCGTTATCGAAAACATCACCCGCTATCTGGAGCAGGGCATGAAGCCGATGGCAGCGGCTTTGCGAGGAGCCCAGGAGATCGGCTTCACCGTGATGTCCATCAGTATTTCGCTGGTGGCTGTGTTCATCCCTCTGCTGCTGATGGGAGGCATCGTCGGCCGTCTGTTTCGTGAGTTCGCGGTCACGCTTTCGGTGGCCATCGGTGTTTCGCTTGCCGTTTCGCTTAGTACCACTCCGATGATGTGCGCGCACATGCTGCGCCAGCACACCTCCCACGGATGGGCTTACCGCACCAGCGAGCGGGCCTTCAACTGGATTGTCGCTTTCTATGGCCGGACCCTCGCCCGCGTCCTGCAGCACAAGGCCATCACGCTGGCGGTGCTGATCGCCACCATCGCTCTCAATATTTATCTTTTCATCCGCGTTCCCAAGGGCTTTTTCCCGCAGCAGGACAACGGACGTCTCACCGGCGCGATCCAGGCCGATCAGGATACCTCCTTCCACGCCATGCAGCGCCTCCTCGTCCGCATGGTCAAGGTAATTCAGCAAGATCCTGCGGTGCTGGCCGTCAACGGTTTTACTGGCGGACCCGGCGGCGGCGGATCCACCATCAATACCGCTCGCATGTTTATCGCCCTCAAGCCGCTGGACGAACGGAAAATTCCTGCCGATCAGGTCATCGCCCGCTTGCGGCCCAAGCTGGCCCGTGTGCCCGGCGGCACGCTGTATCTGCAGGCCTCACAGGACATCCGCGTGGGCGGCCGCTCCAGTTCTGCGCTCTATCAGTTCACACTGCGCGGCGACAACCTGCAGGACCTCACCACCTATGGTCCGCGGATGCTGCGAGAGCTTCGCTCCATACCGGAAATTACCGACGTCAATACCGACCAGCAGAACAACGGCCTGCAGTCGGTGGTGAAGTTCGATCGCGTGACTGCTTCCCGCTTCGGCATCTCCGCTCAGTTGATCGACAATACGCTCTACGACGCCTTCGGCCAGCGTCAGGTTTCCACCATGTACACCGCGCTCAACCAATACCACGTGGTCATGGAGGCCAATCCGCAATATTGGTACGACCCTCAGATCCTCAGTCAGATTTATGTGCGCTCGCCACGTGGACAACAGGTGCCGCTCAACGCCATTGCAACCTATGCCCCCTCGGTCGCTCCTCTGGCCGTCAATCACCAGGGCCTGTTCCCGGCTGTTACGTTCTCTTTCAACCTGGCGCCCGGAGTGGCCCTGGGGGACGCGGTGGATGCCATTGAAGAGGCTTCCGCCACCGTGCACCTGCCTCCGACCATCCGCACCACCTTCGCCGGAACCGCGCAGGCCTATCGCGATTCGCTGGGCAACGAGCCGCTTCTGATCGCCGCCGCGTTGGCCACCGTCTATATCGTGCTGGGCGTCCTCTATGAAAGCTACATTCACCCCGTCACCATCCTCTCCACTCTTCCCTCGGCCGGCGTAGGCGCTCTGCTGGCTCTCATGCTCACCCGCACCGACCTCAGCATCATCGCCATGATTGGCATCATTCTCCTGATCGGGATTGTCAAGAAGAACGCCATCATGATGATCGATTTCGCGCTTGTGGCCGAACGGGTGGAAGGCAAGACGTCCCGTGACGCCATCTATGAAGCCTGCCTGCTGCGCTTCCGGCCCATCCTGATGACTACCATGGCGGCCCTGCTTGGCGCCCTGCCCCTCGCGCTCGGCCACGGCGTGGGATCGGAGCTGCGCCGTCCGCTCGGCATCACCATCATCGGCGGTCTCATCGTGAGCCAGTTGCTCACGCTCTACACGACTCCGGTGGTTTACCTTTATCTGGACCAGCTTCGCCTGTGGTGGACCCGGACCCACTCCGCAGGGCGCCGTCCGATCTCGCCAGTCGGATCAGAGGCCTGAGCCGGGAACTCGATTCTGTTGCCATGACCGTCTTCTCCAATCCGGCCGGCTCTCTCATCCTCGCTCTGGAAGGCAGCGTGAGCGCTGAAGCGCTGCCTGAAATCGATCGTGTGATCCGGGACAGCGAGCACAGCCGCCGGCGTGTGGTCCTCGACCTGGGAGAGGTTACCCTCATGGACCGCGTCACCGTGCGCTTCATCGCCGGGCTGTTGCAGCGTGGAATCGAAGTGGTCAACTGCCCGCTTTATCTGAAACATTGGATTTCCCGAGAAACGATTCATGAACCCGAGAAATAGTTTGCCGCCGGTCCATCAATCCGCTGCCCGCCGGCCCGGCATGTACCAGGCGCTGGCCCCCGTGGCGCTCCTGCTGCTGGGCAGCGCGTGCTCCGTCGGCCCCAAGTATCACCATCCCGACGCGCCCGTTCCCTCCGGTTATAAGGAGCCGCTGCCCGCCGGGTGGAAAGAAGCGCAGCCCAGCGACGGGCCCCTCCGCGGGAAATGGTGGGAGGTCTACAACGACCCGCAGCTTAATGAACTGGAAGAACAGGTGGCCGTTTCCAACCAGAACGTCCAGGTGGCGGAGGCGCAGTTCCGTCAGGCTCGGGCCGCTATCCAGGTTGCCCGCGCGAATCTGTACCCCACCATCGGCGTATCGCCCAACATCGCGGCGGTCCGCACACCCTCCAATTTCGCCGGCGGCGGTCAGGTGGCATCCACGTCCGGCATCCGCGGCTCCTATAACCTGCCTTTCAGCTTGAGCTATGAGCCCGATATCTGGGGCAGCATCCACCGCGCCATCGCCTCCAACACCGCTCTGGCGCAGGTCTCCGCCGCAGACCTGGCCAATGTCAAACTCCTTTTCCAGGCGGAGCTTGCCCTGAACTATTTCCAGGTGCACGGTATCGACGGAGACCGGGAGCTGCTCACTGCCACGGTCGGTTCCTACCAGGAGTACCTGGATTTGACCCGCAACCGCTATGCATCCGGGGTTGCATCGCTGGCCGATGTCTCCCAGGCGGAAGCCCAGTTGGAAACGGTGCGGGCGCAACTGGTGGACACCGGTGTTCTCCGGGCCCAGTACGAGCACGCCATCGCTATGCTCATAGGCAAACCACCGTCCGGCTTTTCGATCCCCTCGGCGCCCATTAAGATCACGCCGCCGCCCGTGCCGGTGACCGTGCCCTCCGCCCTGCTCGAACGCCGGCCGGATATCGCCGCCACGGAACGCCAGGTGGCCGCCGCCAACGAACAAATCGGCATCGCCCAGGCCGCCTACTATCCGACCCTTACGCTGAGCGCCGCGGGCGGCTCGGAGACGTCGCATTTCCTCCAATTCCTCACTTGGCCAAGCCGCTTCTGGTCGGTCGGACCGACTCTGGCTCAGACCCTGTTTGAGGGCGGCCGCCGCCGCGGGCAGGTCAATGC
>CAZMRK010000334.1:0-34216 GCA_964568355.1 uncultured Solibacteraceae bacterium
CAGCACGTCCTGCTGACTCTTTCCTTCTGCCTGCTGGCCTGGACCGGCTTCGCCTTGAAGTATCCGGACCAGTGGTGGGCACGTCCGCTGCTGCTGTGGGAAGGCAGCCAGCCCCTGCGCGGAATCATCCACCGCGTAGCGGCAGTAGTTTTCATAGGGGTTGCCGTAACTCACCTGGTCTCGCTGATCGTCAATAAGGCTCTGCGCCGCCACTGGCTGCACATGCTGCCCAACCGCAAGGACCCGGTGGAAGCACTGGCCAATTTTTCCTATAATTTGGGGTTCCGCTCGCAGGACCCCGGCCGGTCAGCGCACAGCTACATCGAGAAAGCGGAATACTGGGCTTTGATCTGGGGTACGGTGATTATGGTGGCTACCGGGGTGATGCTCTGGGCAAATAACCTGATGCTGGCTCTGCTGCCGAAAACCTGGCTGGATGTGGCCACCTCGGTCCACTTCTACGAAGCCCTGCTGGCCACTCTGGCGATCCTGGTATGGCACTTCTATTCGGTGATCTTCGATCCTGACGTCTATCCGATGGATCCAGCCTGGCTGACCGGGCTGAGCGTACGGAAGATTGCCGAGGAGGAGCCGCCCCGGCCGGCTCCCGCACCGGAAACACCGCAGTCCGAAGAGAAAACGCAGTCTACCCCGACCGAACGTTTATGACGAATGCGACCAAACCCCCAGAGAGGTTTCGCGGCTGGCTGGGACCCATTGTTTATCTTTCCAACAATTGGATCAGCCTAACTGGTGTGGTGATTGTCACCACAGCAACTGTATTCTGGCTATTTCTGCTGCCAACCACGCTGAAAGGCGAGGTTCGCAATCCGTATATCGGCATCCTGGCATTTCTGACCTTGCCGGCGGCGTTTGTCGGCGGCCTGCTGCTCATTCCGGCAGGAATGCTCCTGCGCCGGAAGCGGGAGCGCCGCGCGGGTCACTATCCGGACCGTTTCCCGACGATCAGTTTCCACAACCTGGAGGTAAGGCGCCTGGCGGTGTTCATCGGTGTAAGCACTGTCGCCAACATCGTGATCGCCAGCCAGTTGACCTATGGGGCCGTGACGTACATGGAAACCGTGAGTTTCTGCGGCCAGACCTGCCACACCGTAATGACTCCGGAATTCACCGCATACCAGAACTCGCCGCATTCGCGGGTGGAGTGCGTGCAGTGCCACATCGGGCCGGGGGCTTCCTGGTTTGTGCGCAGCAAGCTGTCGGGGGTGGGACAGGTGTTTGCGGTTGCCTTCAACACCTATCCCCGGCCGATCCCGACTCCGGTTCATAACCTGCGCCCTGCTCGGGAGACCTGCGAGACCTGCCACTGGCCCCAGAAGTACGGCGAAGACCGGGTACGGGTCATTCCCAAATACGCCGACGACGAAACCAATACGCTGACCAAGACCGTCCTGCTGGTCAAGATCGGCGGCGGCAACCACGGCATCGGGATCCATGGCACGCACCTGGGCCCGGGCATCCACATCCGCTACGCGGCGTCGGATGAGGCCCGGCAGACGATCCCCTGGATCGAATACAACAAGGATTCCCAGAAGACGCTCTATCTGGCGCCCAACACCAAGGCCGACGCGGCCGGCATGGCCATCCGGGAGATGGATTGCATGGATTGCCACAACCGTCCCTCGCACGCCTATGAATTGCCGGAACGCGCGATCGACAAGGCCATGGCCGCCGGAGAGATCTCCACCGAGTTGCCCTTCATCAAAAAGAAGGGGGTAGAGATCGTGAAGCAGACATACGCCACGCGCGGGGAAGCAGTAGCCCGAATCCCCGCGGCGGTTGAAGCCTTCTACCGGACCAGCTATCCGGCCGTCTACTCGGCCCACTCAGCCGAAGTGCGGCGCGCCGGGCGCAGCCTGCTGGCAATCTACAACCGCAACGTATTTCCGGAGATGAAGGTCAATTGGGGAACCTATCCCAATAACATCGGCCACACAGACTTCCCAGGCTGCTACCGCTGCCACGACGATGCCCATGCCAGCGCCGACGGCCGCAAGGTAACGCAGGACTGCAATGCCTGCCATAATCTGCTGGCGATGGAGGAAGCGGCGCCTAAGATCCTGAGCGATCTGGGCCTGGAAGAAAGCAAGCCGGAGCAGAAGTAAGGGATTCCGCCTCGCGGCGTTTCGGGGATGCCGCGAGGCGAACGGAGCAATCCCCGAGGCTTCCAGTCAAGGAGGATGCCATGCGATCATTGGCCAAAATCCTGTTGCCGGTCGATTTTTCGGAGCGTTCGCTGGGCGCAGCGCGCTACGCAAAAACGCTGGCAAAACAGTTTGATTCCGAACTCACGCTGCTGCACGTCCTGACGCCACCGCATTATGAATTCGGCGCGCTGGAAATCGGCGGTTCCATGTTGAGCGAACTGTACGCGAACCGGGCGGCCCAGGTGGAGAAGGAACTGGCGGCATTTCTGGCTGCGGATCTGGCCGGTCTGAGCGCCCAGCGCATCGTTCTCGAAGGCGATCCGGCGCGGCAGATTGTGGAATATGCCCGCGAGCATCAGGCAGGACTGATCGTCATGCCTACGCACGGTTACGGACCGTTCCGGCGATTTATTCTCGGTTCGACGACGGCCAAGGTCCTGCACGACGCAGACTGTCCGGTCTGGACCGGCGTACACCTGGAACAGCAGATGGCAGTGGCGAACCTCCCGTTCCAGCACATCATTTGCGCCGTAGATCTGGGTCCACAAAGCTGCCAGGCGCTGGACTGGGCATCGGCGATACAGGCCCACTTCGGCGCGCACCTGAGCCTCATTCACGTTACGGCGGGTTTCCAGCATCCGCAGGAAGTACCCGATCCGGAATGGCGGGCGGACCTGGTCCATTCCGCCATGGAAGAACTGAAGCGCCTGCAGCAGCAGTGTGGAACGCACGCTACGCTGGTGGTCCGGACCGGCGACCCCGCCAAGACTGTATGCCAGTTCGCAACCGACGAAAAAGCCGATCTTCTGGTGATCGGGCGCGGATCGGCAGGCGGCGTCTTCGGCCGTCTGCGAACCAATGCCTACGCCATTATCCGGCAGAGCCCCTGCCCGGTAGTCAGCGTCTAGAACTACTGCGTTACAGCCTGCTGGAAAGCCGGGAACCGGCCCAGCGGATCGCAATGCTATAGTGGGGAAACGGACCCCATTTGGGGCGGCGTGCGACCATGGAGCCGAACGCAGACTATTTAGCCTGTCGTCAACCGAGTCGCCGCGGCGGTCCTCTGGCGGCCGCGTCCCTTCTTCTCGTGTGGCTGCTGACGTGCGTGGCTCCGATGCAGCTTGCGGGACAAAGTTCGCCCCCACCCGAGAAGCCCCCGGCGCCGGCCACTCCCGCCGTAGCGGCGCCTCTCGATGACACGCTCGAACCGCCACCGGCGCTACCGGAACGTACGCCTTCCTCGGCGGTCCCGGAACCACTTTCGCTGGCACCGCCTCCTCCACCCGAGCCCGCAGCCGAGCTCGGTCCGCGCGAATCCGCGTCGGAGATCATCAGGGCAATCCTGGGACTGACCAGCCTGTTTGCGCTGGCCTATCTGGGCGGCCATCGCAAGGTGCAGCAGATCGAAAAAAGGCTGCGGATCTCCCACCTGGTCACCGCAGGACTACCTTTCGTCATTTTGGGGGCCGTCGCGCACCTTCCCTCCGTGGGAATTCTCTCCGACGCCATGCTCTGGCAGATTCGCCCGCTGCTGCCGATCGGTCTGGGCTGGATCGGTTTCACCGTCGGTTTCCGCTTCGACGCCCGCCTGGTGGAGAGCCTCGCTCCGGGCATGGGCACGTTCGGCATTTTGAGCGCGGCCCTGCCCGCGGCGATCATCATCGGCTTTTGCGGCATTCTTCTCGTCGCGACTGAAGGATCCTGGCGCAGCGCAGTCTTCCTGCGCGATGCGCTGATTCTGGGAACAGCCGGGGCGATGACGGCTCGTAGCGCACCGGTCCTGCTGCAAACTCGCGGCGTTGCCGACGGGGCCGTCGACCGGGTGTGGAGCATTGTTCAGGTGGAGCAACTGGCTGGAGTGGTCGGGCTGATGCTGACAGCCGCCTATTTCCGGCCTCAGGGCGCCGCCGTGGCCTGGCAGTTACCGGGGACCGCGTGGCTGTTCATCACGCTGGGAATGGGCACGACCATAGGCGGCGTCATCTATGCCACGCTCGGCAAGGTGAAACGCGGGCCGGAGTTCAGCCTGTTGATTCTGGGCTCGGTGGCCTTCACGGCGGGAATCGCCAGTTTTCTCCGCCTTTCGCCGCTCGTGGTCTGCTTTATCGCCGCGGTGATTCTGGCCAACCTGCCAGGGCATTCCCGGGAGCCGGTGCGCAAGGCGCTGCTGGGTCTGGAGCGTCCCATCTATCTGCTGTTCCTGGTGATTGCCGGGTCGTTGTGGAAACTCTCCGCCTGGCAGGGCTGGGCGCTCATGGGCCTGTTCGTACTCGCACGCCTGGTCGGGAAGTGGCTGGCAGTCTCGGTCTGGCGCCGCGGAACCCTCAACGACCTGGGCACCGAGGAAAAACGCAGCCTGGTATTTTCTCCGCTGGGGGCGCTTTCGATCGCAATCATCATCAGCGCACAGGACCTGTATTTCAGCGCCACGGTCTCGTGGATGCTGACGGCGGTCATCGGGGGAGCCATCGTTACTGAACTGATTGTCCAGATGAGCCATCGGCCGCGTCCGGGAGTGCAGGGCGGCGCCGAGGAAAGCGAGCGAAGCGGTCAGCCTGCCGAAGCGGTGCTTTAGGCCATGCAACTTCTCCTTCTACTGATTTTGGGTGGTTTGATGCATGCGGCGGGCACGTTCGCGCCGCAGCCGAGCGTGGGTAGCGGCGCGGCCGGCACGGCTTTGGCCTGCGGCTATCTGCTGCTCTCGGGTTTTTTCCTGGGCAATCTTTTTCATCGCGTCGGGCTGCCCAAACTGACCGGCTATATCGTGATGGGCATCGTGGCCGGGCCGCAGGTGTTGAGCCTGGTGTCCACGCCCATGGTCAACAACCTGGAGATCTTCAACGGGGCCGCGGTCGCGCTGATCGCCCTCACGGCCGGAGTGGAGTTCAATTTTCCGTTCATCCGTCCGCTGATGCGCAGCATTTCGGCTTTGATTGTGCTGGGGATTCTGGGGACGGTGGGGCTGCTGACGGCGGCGGTCTATCTGGCGCGCGACCTGCTGCCGTTCCTGCAACATCTGGACACCATCCAGGCCGCCGCCATGGCCCTGGTGCTGGCAGTTACGATGTCGGCTGGTTCCCCGGCGGTGGTGGTGGCGCTGCGCTCAGAGATGGAGGCCGAAGGCCCGCTGACCCGCACGGTCCTGGGAGTGGTAGTGATGGCCGACCTGGTGGTGATTCTCCTGTTTGCCGTGGTCTCGACGCTGGCGAAGGGCGCGCTGGGAGCCAACGCGGATGCCCTGGCGACCGCCCGGACGCTGGCCTGGGAGATCTTCGGCTCGATCGGGTCGGGGCTGCTGGTCGGGCTTCTGCTGGCGATTTTCCTCCGGTACGTGAAGCGCGGGGCGGGGCTGTTCGTTGTCACCGTCGCGTTCGTGACGGCGGAGGTCGGCCAGCGGATCGATTTCGATCCACTGCTGGTCGCGCTGGCTGCGGGAATGCTGATCCGCAATGCGACCGGGATGGGCGACCGTTTACAGGAGGAGATTGAAGGATCCTCCCTGCCGGTTTATGTGGCTTTCTTCGCGGTGACCGGAGCGCACATTCACCTCCGGGAGTTACTGGTGATCGGCATTCCCGCGGTGCTGTTCGTATCGGTGCGAGCCATGGGTTTTCTCAGCCTGGGATGGCTGGCCTGCCGGCTGACCGGCGCGCCGGATGTGGTAAGGAAATACGCCGGGTTCGGCATGTTGCCGCAGGCGGGGCTGGCGCTGGCTCTGGCCATGCTGTTCTCGCGGACTTTCCCATCGCTCGGAGGAGAAGCCGCGGCTCTGATTTTTGGTGGTGTGGCAATCAACGAAATGATGGCGCCTATCCTTTACCGTCTGGCACTGGTTCGCAGCGGAGAGGCAGGCAGGGGCGCCAGCCGGGGGCAGACGGCTCCAGAGTTCGGGCCAACTGGGGCAAATGCCCCAACCGGGCCGGAGCCTGGCTTGGTAAGCTCCTGATCTGGCGTGACTTTGCCCTGCAGGAAGTTTGGAATAAGGGGTGCACATCGATCGGCGAAAGGGCACGCTAATGTTTCGATTCGATCAATTGATCCGCCGTGACATGATCGTCCGCGATGTGAAACAGCGGTTTCCAGAAACAATCGATGTGTTTGAGCAGTTCGGGTTTCGACCGATTTGTGATGATTGCGACATCGAAACCACAGCGCGCAAGAACGGTCTTTCCAGCGTGGAAGTAGTGGACGCACTGAACCGGGCTGCGTTCGGATCCAAGACCGAGGAACAACACGATGCAAGTGACAAAACCCTCCCGTAGGGTAGGGCTCCCGAAAGGCCAGCCCCTGGACGTATTTTTCTCTCCCAAGACCGTCGCCGTCATCGGCGCTTCGGAAACAGCCGGAAGCGTCGGCCGCACGGTGCTCTGGAATCTGGTATCGAGCCCGTTTGGCGGAACCGTCTACCCGGTCAACCCCAAGCGACCGAGCATTTTGGGCGTCAAAGCATACAAGAGCGTCAGCGACATCCCGGAGCAGGTGGATCTGGCGGTGGTAGTTACACCCGCCGCTACCGTGCCCGGCATCATCCACGAATGCGCCGAAAACGGCGTGCGTGGGGCGGTGGTCATTTCGGCGGGATTCAAAGAGATCGGACCGGCCGGCCTGGAACTGGAAAAGCAGGTGCTGGCCGAAGCGCGCGCGGGAAATATGCGCGTGATCGGGCCGAACTGCCTGGGCGTGATGAGCCCGCTGACCGGCCTGAACGCGACCTTCGCGTCGCACATTGCGCGGCCCGGCAGCGTGGGCTTCATCAGCCAGAGCGGTGCGTTGTGCACAGCCGTGCTGGATTGGAGCCTGCGCGAGATGGTGGGCTTCAGCGCCTTCCTTTCACTGGGGTCCATGGTGGATGTGGGCTGGGGCGACCTGATCTACTACCTGGGCAACGATCCGCGCACGCGCAGCATCGTCATCTACATGGAGACGATCGGCAACGCGCGCGCTTTTCTTTCGGCTGCCCGCGAAGTGGCGCTCAGCAAGCCGATTATCGTCATCAAAGCGGGAAGGACCGAGGCGGCGGCCAAAGCCGCGGCTTCGCATACCGGATCACTGGCCGGGAGCGACGAGGTGCTGGAAGCCGCTTTCCGGCGCAGCGGCGTGCTGCGGGTCAACAACATCGCTGATTTGTTCTACATGGCCGAGGTGCTTTCGCGCCAGCCCAGCCCGAAAGGTCCCCGTCTCACCATCCTGACGAACGCAGGCGGTCCCGGGGTGCTGGCAACCGACGCCCTGATCACTTCGGGTGGGGACTTGACGGAGCTGTCCCAGGAGACGATGGAAGCGCTGAACGGCTTTTTGCCGGCCGCATGGAGCCACAACAATCCCATTGACGTGCTCGGCGATGCCAGCCCCGAGCGCTACGCCAAAGCGGTGGAAGTGGCGGCCAAAGATCCCCATAGCGACGGTCTGCTGGTCGTCCTGACGCCGCAATCGATGACCGATCCCACGCAGACGGCCGAGCATCTCAAACCCTACGCCAAGCTGAACGGCAAGCCGATTCTGGCCAGTTGGATGGGCGGAGCGGATGTAGCCGCGGGCGAGGCCATTTTGAACCAGGCCGGCATCCCGACGTTTCCTTATCCGGATACCGCTGCCAAAGCCTTCGAGTACATGTGGCGCTATGGTTACAACCTGCAGGCGCTCTACGAGACGCCGGCGCTGCCCGCGGATTCGGCGGAGTGCACCCCGAACAAGGCGCACGCGGCGGACATTATCGCCAAAGCGCGGGCGGCCGGGCGGACGATCCTGACCGAGGCCGAATCGAAAGAGGTTTTGACTTCGTACTGCGTGCCCACGGTCCAGACCCTGGTGGCGAAGAGCCCCGAGGAAGCGGTAGCACACTCGGCCAAACTGGGCTACCCGGTGGTTCTGAAGCTCTTTTCTGAAACGATCACCCACAAGACGGACGTGGGCGGGGTGCAGCTAAACCTGGCGGACGCCAACGCCGTGACAAACGCCTACCGGCAGATTCAGGAATCGGTGGCGCAGAAAGTAGGGGCCGAGCACTTCCAGGGAGTAACGGTTCAGCCGATGATCAAGCTCAACGACGGCTACGAGCTGATTATCGGCAGCAGCCTGGATGCCCAGTTCGGGCCGGTTCTGTTGTTCGGCACGGGCGGACAACTGGTGGAAGTCTTCAAGGACCGCGCGCTCGCCCTTCCGCCTCTGAACACCACGCTGGCGCGGCGCATGATGGAGCAGACCAAGATCTACCGCGCGCTGAAGGGTGTGCGTGGACGCAAACCCGTCCCGCTGGCCGAACTCGAACAACTGCTCACCCGGTTCAGCCAGTTGGTGATGGAGCAGCGCTGGATCAAAGAGATCGATATCAACCCGCTGTTCGCCTCGGCAGACCGGCTGGTGGCGCTGGACGCACGCGTGGTGATCCACGGGCAGGAGGTGGAGGAGAGCCGGATTCCCAAGACCGCCATCCGCGCCTATCCCACGCGCTATGTCTCGGATTGGAAGCTGAAAGACGGTACCCCGGTCACGATTCGCCCGATTCGTCCCGAAGATGAGCCGATGATGGTGAAGTTCCACGAGACGCTCTCCGAGCGCAGCGTGTACCTGCGTTACTTCCATCTGATGAACCTGGGCCAGCGTGTCTCACACGAACGCCTGCGCCGTATTTGTTTCATCGACTACGACCGGGAGATGGCGTTGGTGGTGGAGCATCGCAACCCGCAGACGCACGAGACCGAGATCCTGGGGGTGGGGCGTCTGACCAAGCTGCACGAGGTCAACAATGCCGAGGTCGCCGTGCTGGTCAGCGACCACTACCAGGGACGCGGGCTCGGCCAGGAATTGCTGGCGCGCCTGCTGATTGTGGGAGCCGACGAACACCTGAGCGCTCTGACCGCGGATATCCTGCCGGACAACCGCCCGGTGATGCGCATCTGCGAGAAGCTCGGTTTCAAGCTCAAGCACTCGCTGGAAGACGAGGTTGTGAAGGCGCGGTTCGATCTGTAAAACAAGCGCGCCACCAGGAACTTGTTACATCAGTAGGTCTACCAGGTTCAGGATGAGATAGGTCGCCGGGTCATAGACGACTACGTAACCCTGATAGTAGCCGCAGTCATAGCCAGGCGGGATGGGCGGCAGATAGCCGAGCACGGGCGGTGGCACCGGTGTGAAGTAATGAACATTGTAGGCCGGGACGTATCCGCCCACAATGAACTGCGGCCGCCTCGAGCGATTGATTCCGGGCAAGACGCGCCGATAATGCCGGATCAACCTGTCCCTGTCCTGCGAACGAAACTGATAGTTGGGCCTCGGTCCGGTGGGCGGCCTGACCGGAGGTCGAGCGGGAGGCCTCGCCACGGGGTGCGAAGGCGGCCTCGCGGTAGGCCGGCTCGAGTTGCCGGGGTGCGGCGGTCTGGCCGGCTGAGGGTTAGGACGATTCGGTTGGCCCGGGCGGGAGTTACCTTCGGGTCTCGTGGGTGGTTTTTGCGGCCTTCCTCCTCTCCCGGGCGGGCCCTGCCCAAAGGCGATTATGGACCAGAACATTCCCGCCAGGAACGAAAGTTCAAGCCACCACAAACCGATTCGACCGAGCCTTGCTGCCGCGCGCAACCCCATCCGGAGAATTCCTCCCTCCTGAGAGTGTATCGAACCCGGGTGCTGCGTATGAAAGAATTTTCCGGGGAGTGCTGGCAGCGGGGAATTCGGTTTGGCCGCTTGCTTCCCCGGATTTTTTCGCAGATCCTCACGCAAGAGGTATCCTGACACAGGGAGCATTATGCTGGATCTCGAATCGCTGCTATCGGGTAAACCCATACCTCCCGTTGACGCAAACGATGTGAAGCGCATTTGGGAGCTGACTTTTGACGGCCCTGAGGGTAAACAGGCGCCAAACGCATGTATGGGCTGGGATGTGCGCTTGGTTATCGAGCAATGCAGCCAAGGCGCGGACCCCCTGGCGGTTTTCTTTCGAGCCTCTCTCCTGAAGTCGCTGCGGGAGGGGGAATTGCCCGACGAATGGCGCGACGGCGGCCGCTTCCATGACGTCGTATTCCAGACTCTCGCGACTTTCCCGCTTCCGGAAGGCATTCAGAGTTTCCGTCCCGACGAGTTCGTGGAGGCGTTGCGAAAAGGGCTGTAAAGTCCTTTCCGGCGCTACTTTTCAAAGACGAGGGACTCGCCGATGGTAAGGGATCGAGAGAAGGAGCGGTAGAGGTCCTCGCGCTTGCGGTCTCCGGCACAGTTGAGGCAGACCACGGCGCAAGGGCTCTGATCGACCGGTTGGCGGAACGGCTTCGAAGCATTCTCCACTCCGGTGTGCAGGAACAGCGCGCTCGGTTGGCGCGCGCGGACGAGGGCCATCAGCGGGTATTCCAGCGGAAAATCGGAGATGTCGATTCCGATTGTGTTGCACCTGCTGCGCGCCAAAAGATCGGTCACACGCTCGTAGGCAGGGCGGACATCCCACGCGGTCATGTCGGCAAAATATTGCGTAGCCCGCGGCACGTGAAAGACGCTGCGGGGGCCTTTGAGCGGGCGCACCCAATTTTCCCATACGGGTCTCCGCGCAACGCTCAGGAGAAACAGGCAGAGCAGCACCTGTGGAAGCACCCGCGGAGTCGCGGGTAGGGCACGGGGGAACGTATCCAGCACAGAGCCAGCCAGCGGAGCGCCGGCCACCAGCAAGGGCAGCAACAGGCGCGTCTCGAAAGGCTGCCATTTGAGGTAAGCGGAGAAGGCGACAAATCCCGTAAATAAGCCGAATCCATAAACCGCGGTGAGCCAGCCCTGGCGGCGAAGGCCTCGCCAGCAGGCGATCACGCCGGCGAGAGCGAGGATGAGCAAATGCCACTGGCTGTTCGCGTTGGCCTCATGGTTGGCATTTCTGGGCGGCTGAAAAGTGCTCCAACGCCAGGTGGTCGCCGGGTCGTTTACATCGATCCTCAACCAATGGTGTGCGCGGACTACGACGGCGTATACCTGCTGGTTTCGCTCCTGGCTACGGCCGCCGAGTTGCTCCGAGAGGTTGCGCAGCATGTTCGACGCCGTCTGCTTCCAGCCGAAGGTCTCATTTCGCCAGCGAAAGAAGCCGTCGCCATGAGCGGAATCGAAGCCCAGAATCGATCCGCTCAACTGAAGATTTCGCGCGTAGTGCGGCGTATTGAGGAGCAGCGCGCAGACTCCGGCGGCGAACAGGCACGCGAGGTCCTGTCGCCGGGGAGGGCGCAATACAGGAAACAGAACCGCGAGCAGCAGCCAGGGCGCAAACAGATAGGCCGTAGCTTTGGTGAGGACGGCCAGTCCGAGCGCGAAACCGCAGAACACGGCATCGGCCATCGCGTGTGTGCGCGCGAACCGTAACACGCAATAGATGGCGGCAACCAACCACATGGCGAGGAAGTAGTCATTCTTAGCGCCGCTTGAAGCCAGGATGCCGCCGGGAACCGTTGCGCAGAACAACGCGGAGATCGCCTGCCCGCGCGGCCCGGCGCCGAACTCGCGCGCCACAGCCGAAACGCCGATGATGCTTGCGAGAGAGGCGAACCATTGAACCAGATTAACCCAGTAGTCGCTGCCCGTTAACAGATAGGTGTGCAGCATGCAGTATTCCGTGAACGGCTGCAGCATGATCTGGTTCAGGTAAGGCGTGGGGAAGAAGCGAATGCTGGACTGTTCCGCCCAATATACGACGCGAGGCAGGTGATACGCCATCGCATCGGCGCTATTCGGCGGGCTTGCGACGGCGGCAGTGGCGGTCAGGGCCAGAACCCAGACGATGCCAGCGCAGCAGAATAGTACAACGGGGTCGCGGGCAGATCTCGGAAGTTTGGGAATAGCCGGTTGCGCAAAACGAAAGAACTGCACGCCCACGAGAGCCGCTACGATCCAGCAGACGGCCAGAGGCACCCGCCGCAAAGCGTCGAATACGCTCAACAGTTCGGTGATGGCGAGCATCGTGACACCCCAGACGATAAGCAGGCGGAGGAAGCAATCGCGGACGCCAGTTGGCACACTCCGATCGTAGCGCCGCGATGGAGCAAGCGGATGAGCCAAATCGCCCGGTCAACGTACTGGCGCTCCGACCGTGAAGTCCGCTCCCTTGCGATCGCGGTTCAGCGGCAGGACGGAACCGCACGCGCGAGCAAGCGGGCACACTAGTAGCCTGGAGATATGAAGACGTTCCAACACGAATGGATTTTCGATCCATTTGCTGATCACCCGACCTTCTTTACCAAGAGAATGTTCGGTGGGTTGGCCGCGTACCTTTTCGAGCGGCAAATGTTGTTGCTTGTTGAGCCAACGAAATCCGGCCGCTGGAACTGGCACGGAGTTCTGGTCTGTACGGACTACCGACATCACGCCTCCATTCAGGCCGAGTTCCCGGCGCTGAAGCCGCATGACTTCCTGCAAAAGTGGCTTTTCATCGATTCGCGGCACGACGATTTCGAATCCACCATGGAAGCCGTAGCAAGGTGTGTAGCAAGCAACGACCGTCGCTTCGGCATCATGCCCAAAGATCGGAAGCCGAAGAAGTGAAAGCCCGGCAGGCCGCGACCCGAGTTCCCGCCGGCAACAAGTGCCACCCGGTCTGCCGGAATCGTGAGGCGAAGGGCATGGGCAGCGGACTGCTGCTCGACACCTCCAGGCTAGACCCCGCGTTATACTTTAGGTCAAAACGTGCTGCCGCTACTCATTGCGCTTCTGCAAGTAGGCGTTGCTGCACCGGGCCATGCGAAGCGGCCGGTTGAGACTCTTGCCCTGATCGATCAGGCTCACGCGCTGGCGCCCGAATTTAGCGCTGACATTTTGCTGCGTGTTGCCGATTCGCGCCTTGTAAACGATCGCAAATGGAAGCAGGAACTGATCGAGGAAGCATTCCTCACAGGCGGACGGGCCCCCCTGCCCTATCGCCAGCACGGAGAGACCCAGACAGATACGCGCTCCGCGCGGGCGGTCTGGGACAATAAGCTGGATGCGCTCTCCCTTCAGACGCGTGCCGTCGACCTGATGCTGGCGATTGACCCGCAGCGGGCGCGCGCACTCTTCGAAGACATCATTTTTCCCCAGGCGCCACCGCGGACATGCGCCGATGTGCTGAGGCCTGACGTGTCCGCGTACCAGGCGGCCGCATCCATCTTTGAACGTGGTTTCACTCAGATCCAGCGTGACAAAGAGGATCACTTAGTATTCCTGGAACGGATTGCCGGCTCTGTGCAGTCGCCGGTTCACGTCGGGCCGACCATCAGGCTGATCCTGACGTTGCAGTTGACGACAGCCCAGCGCCAGGCGCTGGCGGGTACGTTTGCGGCCGCTCTCGACCGGATCGAGGGGGCGGACCGATCATCTGTCGCCTCAGCAGCAAACCTCGTGCCTTCGGACACTGCCGCGCTGCGATCCGTGGCGTCACTGCTCATGCCCGCACTCAGGACGTACCTCGTTCATCAACTGAGAGCTCCTCGCTGCCGCGGAGCATTCGAGATCCGTCAAGAAGGGATGCCCGTAGTCCTCGCGGGATTCAACCAACTGGCCAAGGCGCTGGACCCGGCGGGAGGAAGGTATCAGCCCATATCCGCCGAGGAATGCCACCCCATCAAGGAAGAAGAAGGTTATGTCCAGCAGCCCTAGTGGCAATCCACGCGATCGAAAGAGGTGTTGGCGGCTCTGAAGTGGCTAAACCACGGCAATCGAAACCTCCCAGGGGATAAGCGATTCTGGACAGCAGAGGAGCGCACCTCCAACGAATGGAATGCGCATTTCACCGACACTCTCAAGCTCATTGAGGGATGGAAGGAGGACGAAGAAGAATCTGCTGACGACTGGTTCGGGATGGTGTCCGAGGCCTTGGAGCTCCTTGCCGAGAAGGTTCCACCCGGGAGTCAACGCGACGTGGCGATGGGCAGGTTTCTCGGCTTCATGGAAGCACGCTACGCGGTGGTTGAGAATCACAATCTATGGTTCACGCAACTGCACGGTCTCTGGCGCTCAAAAGATCGATGGATCGTAGAACAGTTGTCGCATAGCCGCGATCCAGTAATCGCACTTTACACGAAAGTGAACCAGTTGACGGCCTCCGAGCACTAGGGCTCTGACCTGAGGTCCGCTCCCGTATGGTCGCGCTTCGGTCTCGGAACGGAACCGCACGCGCCAGCAAGCGGACCAACCGAATCACCCGGTCCGAGCACCAGGGCAGGGGCATGGTACCTGCGGAACGCAGCCTGTGTTCCGCAACGGTTGCGCAGTGCCGTGACGCAACTTGGGGCGGATTTCGGAAGACCGTGGCAACGGCCCACTTGCAATCCCCTTCGTGCAGACGAGTGTGCCTCAGGCTAGAATGCTGGTTGAAGTCCATGACTACCAGGCGGCAGATTCTGCAGACTGCGGTCGCGCCGATGATCGTTCCCAGTCTGGTGCTCGGTCAGAGAGCTGGAGCCGTCGCGCCCAGCGACAAGATCGTTTTTGGAGGCATCGGCATCGGGGCTCGCGGTGCTCATGTCCTGAGCAAGCTGCTCAAGATCCAGGAGGCGAAGTTCATCGCCATCTGCGATGTGCGCAATGAACGCCGGGAGACCATCAAGTCGACCGCCGATCAGCAGTACGGCAACCGCGACTGCCAGATGTACGACGACCAGTACGCTCTGCTGGCGCGGCAGGATATCGACGCCGTGCTGATCGCCACGGGCGACCGCTGGCATACGCCTCTGTCGATCATCGCGGCGCAGCATGGCAAGGATGTTTACTGTGAAAAACCTTGCTCCATGTCGATCGAGGAAAGCTGGTCGCTGGCCGCCGCGTTTCGCCGCTACAACCGCCTCTACCAGGCCGGCTGCCAGCGACGCAACGGAGCGAACTTTGCGCTGTGCAAAGAGCTGCTGAAATCCGGAGCGTTGGGCAAACTCCAGACCCTGTATGCCAATGTCGGCCCTTCAGTGAACTGGCCGCCGATTCCCAGCCGCGACTGGCTGGCAGCGGAAGAACTGCCTCCCAAGCAGGTGCTCGATTGGGACCGCTGGCTGGGACCCGCGCCGTGGCGTCCCTACCACCCTTCTTATGTTAGCGGCGGCTGGCGCAACTTTTACGATTTTCACGGAGGCGGCATTCTCGAGTGGGGCTCGCATACGGTGGATCTGTGCCACTGGGCCGCGGAACTGGACGATACCCAGCCGGTGGAATACGAGCCCGTCGGAACGAATACCGGACCTTATCAGGTGAACTGCCGGTACGCCAACGGCGTGAGGCTGGTGATGCGGGATAACGGCTGGGACGGCGCCCTGAAGACCGGTTCGTGCAGCTTCCGCATCGAAGGCGATCAGGGCTGGGTCGAGACCGGCGACCAGACTCGCATCGAGTGCTCCGACAATATCCGCCCGCTGCTGCGGCCGACCGAATCGGCGGCGCTGGCGCTCGAAAACCACGTCAAAGAACTGGTGCGCTGCATCCGGACCCGCCGGATGCCGAGCGCCAGCGCGGCCGCGGCTGCAAATTCACATGTCACATGCCACGCCGCATTCATCGCTTACCAGCGCGGCAAGACCCTCCAGTGGGATCCCGCCAAGGGCGAGTTCACCAACGACGAAATCGCGAACCGGATGCGCTCGCGGGCTCTTCGTGAACCGTGGCGGATCTGAGGGAAGGAGACGGAAACGTGGCGCAAACACCAGCAACTACTCCCAAAACGCCGCAGGCGAAGCCGAAGCCGGTACCGCCCCCTGAATTTCGCGAGGGCGACATCGCGACCATGGATGCGGATGCTCTCATCCGGATTCTCAAAAACACCGGTTCGTCGGAATTCCAGAAGGCCAAGGCGTGTGTGCGGGTTGGCGAACTCGGAGACAAGGCCGCCGTGCCGGCGCTCGCGGCGCTGCTTGCGGACGATCGACTGAACGTCTACGCGCGCTATGGTCTCGAGCCGATTGCCGATCCGTCCGCCGATGACGCGCTCCGGGCGGCCCTGCCGAAGCTCAAGGGCAATCTGTTGATCGGCGTGGTGAACTCGATCGGCAAGCGCCGGGATGCGAAGGCGAGTCCGGCGCTGGTCAAGATGATGCTTGGCCCGGACACCGATCTGGCCCGAGCGGCGGCGGCGGCCCTGGGCAGCATCGGCGGGCCCTCCTCCGCCAGGGAGTTGAAATCCGCCCTCGGGAAGACAAGCGGCGCCACCAGGGTAGCCGTCGCCGATGCCTCTCTCGTGTGCGCCGAGCGGCTCCTGGCGGACGGGAAACGCGGCGAGGCTCTGGATTTGTACGCGGTCCTCAGCGCCCCCGACATTCCCAAGCCGATGCGCCTGGCGGCAATGAGCGGGATCATTCGCGAGGAAACATCGGTCGGCCGGCCGCGACGTTGACAGACGGTTTCCCCATGTGATTGGCTGTCCGGATGGGCAAATTGCCTTTTTTGTGTCTCGCCGGCGCCATCGCCTGTTTGGGCCAAACGCCCCGCTTCGTAATGGACGGGCACGTCCACATGATCAATCGCCAGTTCTACCTGGGCGGCGATATTCACGATTCTTACAAGGACGGCCAAGTGGATCTGCCGCGCATCCGCAAGGGCGGCTTGAGCGCGATCTTCTTCAGCCTGTTTTCCTCCGAGGAATACTATCCGCACCGTTTCGAGACGCGGCACACGCTGCGGCTGATGGATCTCGCCCTGCGGCAGATTCAGGCGAACCGCGACCAGATCGAAATCGCTTACACAGCATCGGACCTGGAGCGCATCCACCGCGCGGGCAAGGTCGGCGCATTTCTGGACCTGGAGGGCGGCTTCGATCTGGACGGCGACCTGGGCCTGCTGCGCGACCTCTATCGCCTGGGGCTGCGCTCGGCCATGCTGGTGTCGCATAACCATACGAACAACTTCGCCGATTCCTGCTGCGCTCCACCCAAGTGGAACGGCATCAATGCTCACGGCCGCGAGGTCATCCACGAAATGAACCGGCTGGGCATGGTGATCAACGTCGCCCACGGCTCGGACGAGACTATCCGCCAGGCAGCAGCGGCCAGCAGCGACCCGGTGCTCTATTCCCACGGCGGGTCACGGGCAATCGTGGATACCAAGCGCAATATCACCGACGAAGCGGCGCGCGAAGTGGCGGCCAAGGGTGGTGTGATTGGCCTGCAGTTCGGCAATACCTTCAGCAACCCGAAATACTACGAGTGGCGGCAGAAGGGGAAGCCTTTTGGCGACGTCTCCGGCACGCTGAAGCACTTTTCGGCGCTCGACACGATTGAGGCAGTGGATCACGAGGTAGCGCGCAAGTACCCGGACAAGCCTGTCGACATACCGGACGAGATCCGGATGCCGATCGACCAGATGCTGGTGGTGCTCGACCACTGGATTCAAGTAGTGGGCGAGGATCACGTCGCGCTGGGCTCGGATTTCGATGGCGGGCCCCCGCTTGCCAAAGGCCTGCACGACATCGGCGATTATTCGATTCTGCTTGCCGCCATGCAGAAGCACGGCTATTCCGAGACGCGAATCCAGAAGATCGCGGGCCTCAACCTGTTGCGGCTGATCCGACAGGTGACCGAAAAGCACAAATAGAAGCCGGTGTCATTCCCCCACCTTGCCGGAGAAGCTACGGTAGGTGTAAGTAAAATAGGCCGCAGTCAGGATCATTCCGGGAATGAACCAGAACAGGCCGATCTTCAACCCGTAAGGCGCGGCGGACGCGTTGTATACGGTCAGGCCGAGACTCGGGTCGGAGTTCGACGGCAGGACGTACGGAAAGACGCCGAAGGCCGCGCTGGTCAACATGCCTACGATGAACAGGCTGGAACTCAGGAATGCGGCCATCGCCTTCGGGCCGGTGTTCAGGATCTGCATGCCGATGAGGCCAAACAGCGCCAGGAACGGAAAGACGTAGCCCCAGGGATGCGCGTCGAAACTTTCCCGCAGATGCGGCTGGATGCGGAAACTGAGCAGCGTGATCAGGATCGTGGCGGCCAGGACCGTCCACCACACACGGCGGGCCACCAGACGCGCCCTGTGTTCGAGCGATCCGGAGGTTTTGAGCGCCACCCACAGAGCCCCGTGCACGGTCAGCGTCACAAAGGCCGCCAGCCCGACAATCACGGTGTACCAGTCCAGAATGCCGACGTCTTTGCCAAGCTGGAAGTTGG
Source organism: uncultured Solibacteraceae bacterium (assembly GCA_964568355.1). GTDB lineage: Bacteria > Acidobacteriota > Terriglobia > Bryobacterales > Bryobacteraceae > JAJPJX01. Next base: position 18,245 of record CAZMRK010000334.1, read on the forward strand.
TCCAGAGAGGCAGGAAAAAGAAGCCTTCGCGATCGAGTGGAACCCCACGCACCACATTCCCGAGGGCCGCGCCGAAGAAGATCACCAGCAGCGCGCTGGCGCCTCCGAAGACTGCATCCCAAAACGGCTGCCACACGCGGCTTTCGATATGATTGCGAAACTCGATGGCCGAGCCGCGCAGGATGAGCAGCCACAGCACGATCATCAGCGGCAGATAAAATCCGCTGAAGCTGGAGGCGTAGAGGGCGGGAAAGGCGAAATACAGGGTACCTCCGCCGGCCAGGAGCCAGACCTCATTGCCATCCCAGACCGGCCCTATCGAGCCCAGGACCTGGCGGCGCTCCGCGTCCGTGCGGGCCACCAGCAGGTGCACGATGCCGGCGCCGAGATCGAAGCCATCAAGCACCACGTAGATGGCGATCATGACGGCGACCAGACAGAACCAAAGTGTTTCCATAATGATTCCTCCTCCCCTTCAGGCCACCGCCTCTTTTTCCGGCCCGTGCTCGATCTCGCGGTAGACCAGCAGCAGAAAGAGCATGGCCAGAATCGTATACATGCCCATGAACCCGATCAACGTGAACAGGGCATTGCCGGCCGAGACATGCTCCGAGGTGCCGTGCGGCGTCCGCATCAGCCCGTAGATCAGCCATGGCTGGCGCCCGGTTTCGGCGGTGATCCAGCCGGCGGTGTTGGCGATATAGGGGAATGGCAGCATCAGCATCAGCAGCCAGAGGATGGGGCGCGAATGGTACAGGAAGCCGCGCCGGAGTGCAATGGCGGCCAGCACCATCACGGCGATGAAGATCGTTCCGAGGCCGACCATGATGTGATAGCTGTAGTACAGCAGGGGGATGTTATCCGGCCACTGGTCCTGCGGAAACGCATCCAGACCCCGCACTTCGGCATTCCAGCGCTGATAGGTGAGAAAGCTGAGCATGCGGGGAAGCAGGATGGGGTTGTCCAGCTTCTTCTGATCCGTGTCCGGCTGGCCGATTAACACCAGTGCGGCTCCCTCCTCGGTGCGGAACAGACCCTCCATGGCCGCAAGCGTGATTGGCTGGTGATAGAGGACATTCTTGCCCTGGCCGTCGCCGGTGGGGAACGCCATCAGGAAGCTGGAGATCAACCCGGAGATCACCCCCACGCGCACGAAAATGCGTCCGTAGTCGACATGCCTCTCCGTCAACAGGTAAAAGGCGCCAACCGCGACCACCACGAAGCTCGCGGTGACCACGGCGCCGGTCATATTATGCAGGTACTGCCACAAGACCCAGGGATTGAAGACCAGGGCCCAGAAGCTGGAAAGCTGGATCTCGCCCTGCGGCCCCAGCGTATAGCCTACGGGGTGCTGCATCCAGGCATCCGTGGCAATGATGAAGTACCCGGAAAGCCAGGAGCCGAGAAACACCAGGAATCCCGAGAACCAGTGCGCCTTGGGGCTCAGACGCTTTTCGCCGAATAAGAACACGCCCAAAAAGCTGGATTCCAGAAAGAAGGAGAAAACCCCTTCCATTGCCAGGGTCTGGCCGATAACGCCCCCAGCCGCTTTGGAGAATCGTGACCAGTTTGTGCCGAACTGGAATTCCATGGGAATCCCGGTGACAACCCCCATAGCAAAATTAACCGCGAAGATTTTGGCCCAGAAGCGGGCGGCGACGTTGTATCGTTCCTCCCCCGTCTTGAGGGCCATGGTCTTGAGCACTACCAGCAGCAGCGCAAGCCCCATGGTGAGCTGGGGAAAAAGATAATGGAATGTTACGGTAAATGCGAAGTGCAGTCGGTGAACGGTCAGAGCATCCATAGAAGTGAGGCAGGATTTTCTGCCAATCAGGTACTATCTTCCCATTCTAGGCCGATTTCGGCGTAGTTGGTTTGAAATCGGGCAATTGTATGATAAGAAAATGTCATTGCGGGGCGAGCGGCGATGATCCTGCGAAGTCTGGCATGTCTGGCGCTGGCCATCTCAGCGTGGCTGGCCACGGCGAAGGCAAGTTCGCTGTGCACCGCGCCGGCGCCGGGCGACCGCGCTGCCCTCTGCCCCAGCAACGAAGAACTCTATCGCGATCCGCGCGTGCTGGCCAGCGTTTCGGCAGGCTTCCTGAGCGTGGAGGGAAACAGTTTGGGGCCGGCGGCTCCGGTTGCGCCGCGCGGACGCAGCGGCCGGATCTGGAAGATCATCCTGCTGCTGGGCGGAATCCTGGTGCTGATGGCGTCATTGCCGCTGCTGGCCATCTGGATCATCCGCCAGCTTGTCCCGGAGAGCAAGTCGGCCATCTGTCCCAACTGCGGCAGCAGCGATGTGCGGATTTCCTTCATCGAAGGCCTCCTCGACCGGATCTTTGCGCTTGCGTCCTATTCGCCTTACCGCTGCAAGATCTGCACTTACCGCTACTACCGCAAATCGAGTGGTGGGCCGGGCGCAATCCACTTTCTGGAACAGCTTAAGGTGCCCAGACACCCCGCCCGGCAATAGGAGTGGCGCCGCAAGTGAAAAACGGCGAAGAAATCTCGCCCCGGCTTCGTCTAATCCCTGGAAGCGTTGATTGGATGGTAGTGGCCGAAAGCGAGCGCAGCCTGGTCGAAGCGTGCCAACAAGGCAGCCGCGAGGCATTTCATGCGCTTTTTCTGGCCCATAAGGACCGTGTGTACTCGATCGCCCTCCGGTTTTCCGGCAATGAAGCTACGGCCATGGACATCACCCAGGATACTTTCCTGAAACTCTTCTTTCAGATCGGGAGCTTTCGCGGGGAGGCGAGTTTCGAGTCCTGGCTCTACCGGCTGGTAGTAAATTCCTGCCTGGACCAGAAACGCAAGACACGGCGGCTGGTTCCCCTGCTGGAAGAGATGCGGCACCGCTTATTCGTTTCGCAGGACAATCCGGCGGCCAGCCTGGCGCGTTCCGAGACCAGCCGCAAAGTGCAGGCAGCCGTGGCGAAGCTGTCCCCGGATCTGCGCCTCTCCATCGTGCTGCGATACACCGAGGGACTCTCGTACGAGGAGATGGCCGAAGTCTTCGGCGTTTCCAAAGGCACCGTAGCTTCGCGCCTGAACCGGGCGCACAAGGAATTGGCCCGGCGGCTCTTGCACATGAACGGCCGCCTGGAGGAATGAGCATGCAAGTACGCGGAAGCGGAGACCATCGGCGTCTGGAGCAGGAACTGGCGGCCAATCTGGCGCCGGTCGAGGCACCCGAGTCAGCCTGGGCCCGCGTAGCGGCGGCGATCGAACAAAGCGGTCCGCTGCACGCGCGGGGAGTTGCGGCCGGGACCCTGTGGTGGCGAATAGCAGCCTGCGCGCTGCTGGCGCTGGCCGGCGGCGCATTCTGGTTCCTCGAAAGCCAGCCGCGTCTGGTTGCGGACCTGGAAGGCACCGCGCTCGAAATCCATGCCGACCTCAGCGCTCATCCCGAGCGCCTCGATCTGCGCACCAGCGATGCCGGCGAGTTGCGGCAATGGTTCGCCAAGGGACGAATCGTCGCGGCGCTTGCCCAAGTGCGGCCGCAGCCCGATCCGGACGCGCTCGAACTGCGCGGCGCGCGGTGGATCCAGGTTCAAGGCAAGCGCATGGCGGCGGTGACCTACCGTGTCGGGAACTATCCGGCCACCCTGCTGATCGCCCGCGCCCGGGATCTGGGCCTTTCCGGGCAGGGGCACCTGGCGCCTCAACATCAGGCCGTCCGGCGCGTGCAGGCCGGCGGACTGGAACTCTACTCCTGGCAGACCGGCGGGCAGGTATATGCGCTGGTCTCTTCTCTGCCGGAGCAAAGCCAGCGCGCCTGTGTCTTGTGTCACGCCGATCCCTCGCGCCGGCAGATGATCCTGCACATGCAGTTCAGCAGCTAAGTTCCACCGGCAGCCGGTCCATTCTTCCAATTCAAGAAAGCAGAGAACCGTTATGGAAAATCTAGGGGCGATTTGTATCCTTCTGGTGTTCTGCCTGGCTCTGTATGCGATAGCCGCCGCGATAGCCGGGAGATGGCGGCGGAATCGGCTGCTGCTGGCCAGCGCGGAGCGCGCGGTCTATGCGGTGTGGCTGCTGGTCACCGTGGCGTCAGCGGTTCTGGTGCAAGCCTTCCTCATGGGAGACTACCGGTTCGCCTACGTCGCGGCAAACAGCAACCGCGCCATGGCCTGGTCTTACAAGCTGGCTGCCTGGTGGGGCGGACAGGAAGGCTCGCTGTTGTTCTGGAGCTGGCTCCTGGCCTGCTACTCCGCCGCAGCGGTGTTTCTCAACCGGCGGCGCCACCAGGGAAGCCTGCCCTGGGCCATCGCCATCCTGATGACAACCCAGGCCTTCTTCCTGCTGCTCAATGCCTTCGTCGTAAGCCCGTTCCGCGTGCTGGCGCAGCGTCATGCCGTGGTGGCAGCGGTGGACGGTATGGGGCTGAATCCCCTGCTGCAGTATCCGCTGATGCGCATCCATCCGCCGGTGCTCTATCTCGGCTATGTCGGCATGACCGTGCCATTCGCCTTCGCCGCAGCCGCGCTGATCGAGCGCGAAAAGGGCGCGGCCTGGATTCGCAGCACCCGCCGCTGGAGCCTGGTAACGTGGCTGTTCCAGGGCGCCGGCGTGGTGCTGGGAGCGCGCTGGGCCTATGCCGCCCTGGGTTGGGGCGGCTACTGGAGCTGGGATCCGGTGGAGAATGCGTCGCTGCTGCCGTGGCTCAGCTCTACCGCCTTTCTGCACTCGGTCATGATCGAAGAGAAGCGCGGCATGATGAAGATCTGGAACGCGGTGCTGGTCTCCGGCTCCTTCTTTTTGTGCATCTTCGGAACCATGATGACCCGCTCCGGCATGGTCAACTCCGTGCATGCGTTCGCCCGCTCCTCGATCGGCAACTATTTCCTGGGCTTCCTGGTGGTGGGAATTGCGGCCACTGGCTGCCTGATCCTGGCGCGGCTGGATTTTCTGAAAAGCGAGTCTGAACTGGGAGGCGTTCTTTCGCGCGAGTCTGCCTTCCTGTTCAATAACCTGATCCTGCTGGCCAGTTGCTTCGCCGTGCTATGGGGCACGCTGTTTCCGGTTATCTCCGAATACGCCTGGGGCGAGAAAATCAGCCTGGACGGAACCTGGTTCAACCGCGTGATGATTCCGATCGGCCTGTTCCTGCTCTTGCTCACCGGCGTCGGACCGCTGTTCGCCTGGCGGCGCAGCTCGGCCGAGAGCCTGCGGCGCAATTTTCAGATTCCCGGAGCCGCCGCCTGCCTGCTGGCAGCAGCCCTGCTAATAGCCGGCATGCGCAACACCTATGCCCTGATCTCGTTCGCGCTGTGCCTGTTCGTCGCCTGGACGGTAGCCGCCGAGTTCTGGCGCGGAGCACGCGTGCTCCAAAGAAAGCATCGCATCAGCATTCCCGCGGCCATGATCGAGCTGACCCGCCGCAATACGCGGCGCTACGGTGGATACCTGGTGCACATGGGCATGGTCCTGATGTTTATCGGGTTCACCGGCTCCGCCTTCAACCGCAGCACGAAATCCGAGAGGAGCATCGGAGAGAGCGTTCACCTGGGGCGGTTCGAACTGAAAATCCGCCAGATCACTGAGGGCGAGACCGACGACTACCTGTGGCAGCGCGCCGAAATCGATATCTATCGGAATCAGGAACACCTGGGGACACTGAAGCCGGAGCGCCAGTACTACAAGGCCAGCCGGCAACCCATCGGCCGCGTGGACATCCGGCAGCGCCCCGGCGAGGATCTCTATGTGAACTTCGCCGGCGTCGGCGACAGCTCAAAAGCGGTGATCGAGGCCTATCTGTTCCCGCTGGTCGGTTGGATCTGGATCGGCGCGCTGATGCTGGCGGGCGGCACGCTGGTGGCGCTGCTGCCGCCCAGGCGCCCGGCTCAGTTGGATTCGTCCAGGACCTCGCGCACTTTGTTCAACAGCAGGTCTGGAGTAAAAGGCTTTTGGAGGAAAGCCAGCGGCCGGCCATCGGTCGGCGCACCGATCGGACTGTCGCGATAGCCGGACATGAACAGGATCTTCAGTCCTTCTTTCCTGCCGGCCAGATTGCGAGCCAGCTCGAAACCGTCCATCTGCGGCATGACCACGTCCGTCAAGACCAGATCGATCTTGTGGGCATTCTTGTCATAAGCCACCAGGGCGGTTGCGCCATTGCTGGCTTCGATGACACTGTAGCCCTTGGATTGCAGGATGGCAGAGACCAGCTTGCGTACCCCATCCTCGTCGTCTACCAGCAACACCGTCTCGGAACCTTTGGACGCGCGGGATTGCCGGGTTGCAGGCACGGTTGAGGATTCCATCGTGCGCGGCAGATAAATCTCGAAGATCGTCCCGCAATTCACCTGGCTGAAGACCGTAATGTCGCCGCCGTTCTGTTTGACGATGCCATAGACCATGGAGAGCCCCAGTCCGCTTCCCTGCCCCTGCTCCTTGGTCGTGAAGAATGGCTCGAACAGCCGCGAACGTGTCTCCAGGTCCATGCCGACGCCAGTGTCGCTGACGGCCAGCAGAACGTACTCGCCCGGCGGGGCATTGATCTTTTTCCCGACATCGGACTCGTTTACGTCGACGTTGGCCGTTTCCAGTACCAGTTTGCCGCCCCTCGGCATGGCATCGCGGGCGTTGGTGGCCAGGTGCAGCACAATCTGCTCCATCTGTGAAGCATCGGCGAAGACCTTGTGCAGCCCGGCGCCGGGCAGCAGGATCAGCTCGATGCTGTCGCCCAGCAGGCGCCGCAACATGGGATCCATGCCTGACAACAAGGCGTTGAGATCCAGTTGTTTCGGCTGCGCGGCCTGGCCCCGGCCGAAGGCCAGCAGCCGGTTGGTCAAGCCGGCGGCCCGCTCGGCAGAGTAAATGATCTCGTCTGCAAACCGGCGCAGCGGCGTGGACTCGGAGAGTTCGCTTCGCAGCAGATCGGCGTAGCCGGTGATCACGGTGAGTACGTTGTTGAAGTCGCCCGCCATGCCCGCCGAAAGCCGGCCCACCGCCTCCATCTTCTGGGCATGGCTGAGCTGTTCGTCGCGCTGGCGCCGCCCGCTCACATCGCGGAAAATCAGGATCGCGCCCGTAATCTTGCCGCGCTCGTTGCGTATGGCGCCCGCATTGCCTTCCAGCGGCACTTCGGGGCCATCTTTGGGAACCAGCACGGTGTGCGCCGGAATCGGGACTGCGCCGATCTCCTCGAGCGCGCGCCGCACCAGGTTCTGCACCGGCTCACGATTCTGCTCGTGCACCAGCCGCAGGACATCTACGACCGGGTGCTGCAATACCTCGCTCTGGCGCTGCCCGCTCACGGCCTCGGCCACCGGATTGAAGAAGGTAATGCGCCCGGAAAGATCGGTGGTGATCACCGCGTCGCCGGCTCCGGCCAGGGTGGTTTCCACAAGGCGTTTGGCACGCTTTCTTCCCGTATACCACATTGCAATCAGGAATCCTGCCGCGACGACGATGACCGGAGCAGGGCCGGTTTGAGAACTGAAGAAGGCCGCCGCCAGAAAAGCAACCGCTCCAACGGTCCACGCAAAGACACTGCCATACCGTATCGAACGATTACTTCCGATCATCGGCCCCGATCCAGGATACTATACTGCCGCCGCCGGAACCGTACCCGTCCATACAGCCGGACACGCGATCTATTCATATAGGGATGCTTCCCCTGGCGGGCGCGTCTTCCAGCGCCGGTGGATCCACAGCCATTGGTCCGGATACTCGCGGATCACGCCCTCCAGGTGTGCCTGGATCGCCCTCGTATCCGCCTCGGCATCGCCCGTGATCGGGATGGGCGGGTCAAAGCGCAAGACATAACGCCGCTCCTTTTCCGACCAGAGCGCAAACCCCGGAATGACAGCGGCGCCACTGCGCGCCGCCAGTTTGGCAAAGCCTGTCCCGGCACAAGCCGGAATCCCGAAAAAATCGACAAACGTGCCGCTATCGAGCGTGGCATTCTGGTCGATCAGGATTCCCACCGCCTGGTTTTCCTTCAGAGCTTTGAGAATGGAGCGCGCAAACTCCTTCTTCTCGATCAGCCGGTTGCCGGATAGCCCGCGATAGCGCTCGATCACCCGGTCGATCAGAAGGTTGTCGAGCGGACGGACGACCACTCCCATCGGCTCCGACAGCAGGGCGTGCGCATACGCGCTCAGCTCCCAGTTGCCCAGGTGAGCCGTCGCGAAGAGCACCCCGCGGCCGCGCCGCAGGGCTTCGGCAAAATGCTCGTATCCTTCGTAGCGAATCCACTGATCCACGTTGCCGCGATGAATTTGAGGGAAACGCGCGAAGGTCACCAACAGGCGGGCGATCGAGTGAAAGACCCCATCGGCGATGCGCCGGCGAGCGGCAGCATCAAGCTCCGGCATCGCCAGCGAGAGATTGCGCAGCGCCACGCGGCGAAGGCGGGGAATGGCCAGGTCGAGCAACCGCACGTATGCGCGAGCCAGGCGCCCGGCCAGCGCCGGCGGAGTCTTCGCCAGGGAAGCCAGCACCAGCCGCGCGACGAGATACTCCACCTGGTTGCGAAAAGCAGAACGCCGGCGCATGAAGGGCCATTGTAGAAAATGGCGCGGCCCAACCGCTGCGCCGGCGCCCGGGGGCGTTCAGGCGTGCCGCTCGTGACGCGTCTTGAACATGAGCATGCCGCCGATGCCCCATATCAGAAGAAAAACGAAGACCGAGCCCAACATGAGGTCATACGCCGGACCTTGCCACTTCTCCAGCGGGGGCAGAAGGCCGAGGGCCAAGGCGCACAGCACACTGAGCATGTGCCAATACCAGGATCGGGCATGGAAGAAGTACAGCAGCAATACGGCGAGGGCTAAGGAGACTCCGTAGCTCAGAAATACCCACATCGAAGACATAGGCATCGCTACCTCCTATCCGCATTCTACGCCGGAAACTCAGATAAAGGAATCCGATTCGATCCAACCACCGCCCAGCACAAGATCGCCGTTGTAAAATACAGCAGCCTGGCCCGGCGTGACGGCCCGCTGAGGTTCGAGAAAGCGCACCTCGACGCGTTGCGGATCGCCCGTAGGGTGGAGCACCGCTTCGGCCGCTGAGTGGCGATTGCGAATCTTCACCTGGGCGTTTACCGGATGGGAGATTCCCGGAACGGAAACCCAATTGACCTGTCCCGCCGTCAGGACCGCGCGCAACAGATCCGCATCGCGCCCCACGGTCACCTGCTGCGACCGCGGATCGGTCGCGATCACATAAAGCGGCTCGCCCTTCGCGATGCCCAGCCCGCGCCGTTGGCCTATCGTGAAATGATGTACGCCCTCGTGCTCGCCCAACTTTTCCCCGCTGGTGGAGACGATCTGCCCATGGCTCTCCGCACGGGGAGCGCCCTTCTCGCGCAGGTAGGCATCCAAGAAAGCGGCATAGTCGCCATTGGGCACGAAGCAGATTTCGAAGCTCTCCCCCTTCTCGGCGACGGCCAGCCCCATCTCCCGGGCCAAGCCGCGCACCTCGGCCTTGCTCATCTCGCCCAACGGGAAGAGGCTGCGCTCCAACTGTGCCTGGGTCAGCCCGAACAGAAAATAGGTCTGATCCTTGCTTTCGTCGAGCGCCCGGCGTAACTCGTAGCGGCCCGTGGCGGAGTTGCGGGTGATCCGGGCGTAATGGCCGGTAGCGATCTGCCGGGCACCCACCGCATCGGCCATCTCCAGAAATTGATCGAACTTGATGAAGTTGTTGCACAGCGTGCACGGGATCGGCGTACGGCCTGCCAGATACTCCGCCACGAACGGTTCCACTACGTGCTTCTCAAACTGGCGCTCGAAGTTGACCACGTAGTACGGAATGCCGATCTGCTCCGCCACCCGGCGAGCGTCATAAACATCGTCGAGGGAGCAGCACCGCCCGGTAGCAGACTCCCCCGCCAGTCCGGGGAGCCGCCGCTGGTTCCACAACTGCATGGTGAGCCCGACCACGCGCACTCCGCGCCGCGCCAGCAAACCGGCCACCGTGGAGCTATCCACCCCACCGCTCATCGCTACGGCAATCGGCAGATCAGGCATGCACCCTCGCAACCGGCGAAATCTTGCGCAGATGGGTCACCGAAGCAGCCACGGCATCGACCAGCCGGTCCACCTGCTCTTCGGTATTGGACAGCCCCAGCGAGACGCGAATGGTCGAGCGCGCCTGGTCGGCCGGAAGCCCGATGGCCAGCAGCACATGCGATGGCTCCACGGCGCCGCTCGAACAGGCCGAACCGCTCGATACCGCGAAGCCGCGCAGGTCGAGCGCGATCACCAGCGCCTCGCCCTCAATGCCATCGAAAGAAAGACTGCTGGTGTTGGGAGTGCGCAGCGCCTGCCTCCCATGAATCGTCACCCCTGGAACACGATCGAGAATCGCCGCTTCCAGGCGATCCCGCAAGGCTCCCAGACGTGCGGTCTCCGCAGCCAGATGCTCCCCGGCCAATTCCGCGGCCCTGCCAAGAGCCGCTGCTCCCGGCACATTTTCCGTTCCCGGACGGCGATCGCGCTCGTGATGCCCGCCGAACAGGATGGACGGCAGACGAGTCCCCTTGCGCACGTAGAGCATCCCCACGCCCTTGGGCGCGTAGAGCTTATGCCCACTCGCGCTGTAAAGGTCCACGCCCAGCGCCGCGACGTCCACCGGAATCTTTCCCAGTGCCTGCACACCGTCGGAGTGAAACGGGATGCCCGCCTCGCGAGTAATGGCCGCAATTTCGGCGATTGGCTGCACTGTCCCGAGTTCGTTGTTGGCATGCATCACCGAAACCAGCACCGTCTCCGGGCGCAGCGCCCGCCGCACCGCCTCGGGATCGACTACGCCGTCGCTTCCTGCTGGAACGTAGGTCACCTCCACACCCTCGCGCTGGAGTTGCGCGCAGGTATTCAACACCGCCGGATGCTCGATCGCGGTCGAAATCACGTGCCGCCGTGCTTGCGGGGCGCTCCGCACCAGGCCCAGGATCGCCAGATTGTCCGACTCCGTGCCGCCACTGGTGAATACCACTTCCTGCGGATGGCAGTGAATCAGGCCGGCCACCTGCCGCCGCGCCTGCTCCAGGCGCTGCTTGGCCATCTGCCCGAAATGATGGATGCTGGAAGCGTTACCATACACTTGACCGAGACACGACACCATCGTCTCCAGAACTTCAGGAGAGACAGGGGTGGTGGCGTTGTGGTCGAAATAGGAACGCTGCACGTACTACCAGTTTAACAATGCCCCATCGGATCGTTACGTTAACCACGGATTTCGGCCTCTCCGACCACTTTGTCGGCACCATGAAAGGCGTGATTCTGGGCATCTGCCCGACCGCCCGAATCGTCGACATCAGCCATGAAATTACGCCCTTCGAGATCCCTGAAGGAGCCTTCGTGGTAGCCCAGGCCTACCGGTATTTCCCACCCAAAACCGTACACGTGGTGGTCGTGGATCCCGGAGTCGGCACCTCCCGCCGGCCTATTCTCGCCGAAGCCGGGGGCCAGTATTTCATCGCTCCGGATAACGGCGTCCTCTCGCTGGTCTGGGCCCGCGAGGAAAAGGCCCGGGTGCGAGCCATCACGGCGAAGAGATACTTTCTCCCCGACGTCAGCCAGACCTTCCACGGACGCGATGTTTTCGCGCCCTCAGCGGCACACCTGGCCAAAGGGGTTCCGGCCGCGCGGTTCGGTAAGCTCATCGAGGACCACTTGCGCCTTTCCTTCGCCGCTCCGGTCCGCACCGGACGGCGCGCCTGGAGCGGAGTTATCCTGAAGATCGATCGCTTCGGCAACCTGATCACGAACTTCCGGCCGGACGATTTCCCCGAGCTGGCCGCGCGCCCGTTCGAGTTCGCCGTCGGCTTCCAGAAGGTCTCCCGCCTGGCGGCGAACTACGCCGAATGCGCCCCCGGCGAGTTGTTCGTCATCCTGGGCAGTTCCGGCTACCTGGAGATTTCAACCAGCCAAGCCTCGGCCGCCAAAGCCCTGGGCTGCGGAGCAGGAGCCCCGGTCGAACTGACGCTCTTCTAGCACCCCTTCTGCGCGTTCAGTAGCTGATCTTCCCCAAGACCACCGCGCGCCGGGCGCCTGTCGCCGAAGGCACATTGGCTGGCCGCCGGTGCCAGGTCTCATAGGCCATTACCGCAAAGGCGATGGCCTCCTTGCCGTCGATATCGATCCCATAGTCGGCCGAAGTGGCGATCGCCGTCCCCGGCAGGAAGGCTGCCAGGTGCCCCAGGATCTCCGGATTATGTGCCCCGCCTCCGGAGACGATCAGTTCATCCGGCCCGTAGGGAGTGGCCCCCATCGCCACCGTTGCCGCCGTCAGCACGGTGGCGGTCGTAATCAGATCCCGCAGCGAGGCTCCCGACTGCTTCATCCGCGCCACGAACTCCGCGCCATACTGTTCCCGCCCCGCGCTCTTGGGAGGCTTGCGCCGGTAATAGGGATCCCGTAGCAGGCGATTCAGGAGCTTGCGATCCACCTCGCCCGCCCGGGCGATCTTTCCTCCCCGGTCGAACTTCTGCTTGCCCCCCGTGTACTCCTGGACCAGTTGGTCGATGACCATATTGCCAGGTCCGGTATCGAAGGCCACCACCTGCTCCGCCGCCGCACCTCTCGGAATCACCGTGATATTGCCGATGCCGCCCAGGTTGAGCGCCACGCGGGTACGGCGCGGATGCCGATAGACCAGGTAATCCAGAAACGGCACCAGCGGCGCCCCCTCGCCGCCGGCCGCGATATCCCGCGCGCGGAAATCGGAGACCACCGGGACGCCGATGCGCTCGGCGATCACCGCTCCTTCGCCGATCTGGAGCGTATTGCGCCGCCCTTCGTGATAGATGGTCTGGCCGTGGCAGCCGATCAGTTCCACCGGCCCGAAGCGCTTGCAGGCGTGCGCCACGGCCTGCGCGTACAGCTCGCCCAGCCGGTAGTTCAGCCGCGAAATCTCACCGGTGGTCGTGGTGGTATTCGAAACGCCGAGAATCGCCCGCCGCACCTCCTCGGGGTAGGGTCGCGATTCGAAGCCGATCGTCTCGATCCGCCGCCCACGCATCTCGATGATAGCGACATCGATGCCGTCGAGCGAGGTCCCGCTCATGATGCCGGCGATCCTCATGAGCGCCGCAATTCCTCCTGTAACTCGCTCAGCAGTTGCAGCGCCTCGATGGGCCGCAGCTCATCCAGCTTCAGCCCCCGGATCCGCTCGGCGATGGTGTAGCCTACCGGCTCGAAGAGTTGAATCTGCACCGGCCCCTCGGGATGCTGCTCCTGTTTGGCGGAAAGCTCCTCGCTCACTACATGCTCGTTGCTCTCGTGCAGCTTCAGCACCTCGCGAGCCCGCTCAATTACCGGCAGGGGCAGCCCGGCCAGCCGCGCCACCTCGATTCCGTAGCTGCGGTCGGCGCGGCCTGGCTCCACCTTGCGCAGGAAGATGATCCGGTCGCCCGCCTCCTTGACCGAGACCATCAGGTTGCGCACGCCGCTGAGCTGATCCGCCAGATCGGTCAGTTCGTGATAGTGCGTCGCAAACAGCGTCTTGGCCCGCGTGCGGGCGTGGATGTGTTCCACCACCGCCCAGGCCAGGGCTAATCCATCATAGGTGGCGGTACCGCGGCCAATCTCGTCCAGCACGATGAAACTACGCGGCGTAGCCGTGTTCAGGATCACCGCGGTCTCGGTCATCTCCACCATGAACGTCGAGCGGCCGCGCGCCAGGTTGTCCGAGGCGCCGATGCGGGTAAAGATGCGGTCGATCAGGGGCAGACTGGCCGCTTCGGCGGGCACGAAGCTGCCCATCTGAGCCAGAATCGCGATCAGCGCCGCCTGCCGCAGATAAGTCGATTTGCCGCCCATATTGGGGCCGGTGATGATGGCGATCAGGTCCTCGCCGTCATTCAGATATAAATCGTTGGGAATGAAGCGTCCGGCCTCCTGCTCCGCCAGGCGCTCGATTACCGGGTGCCGGCCGCCCAGAATGCGCATCTCGCCTTTTTCGGAAAAGGCCGGCCGGTTGTAGCGATTCTCCGCCGCCACCTGCGCCAGGGCCGCGGTGACATCCAGCTCCGCGACCGCCGCGGCGGTAGCACGGATGCGCTGGGCGTGCTCCGCGGCAAATTTCCGCACCTCCTGGAACAGCACCTTCTCCAGCTCCAGGATCTTCTCCTGGGCGTCCAGCACTTTGCGCTCGTAATCTTTCAACTCCGGCGTGGTGAAGCGCTCGGCATTGACCAGCGTCTGCTTGCGCTCGTAGTCCGGCGGTGCAAGGTGCAGGTTGGGCTTCGAAATCTCGATGTAGTAGCCGAAAACGTTGTTGAAGCGCACCTTCAGCGAGCCGATCCCGGTCCGCGTCCGTTCCCGCGCTTCAATCTGGGCGATATACTGCTGGCCGTTGCGGCTCAGGTCGCGCAGCTCGTCCAGCTCACGATGGAATCCCGGCCGGATGGTGCCGCCGTCGGCCAGATTGACCGGCGGCTCGTCGGCGATAGCTTCGAGGATGCGGTCGCGCACCTCCGGCACCTCGTCCAGCCGATCGTAAAGATCGCGCAGGCGCGCCGCCCGCTGTGTTTCGAAGCACCGCCGCAATGGTCCGATCTTTTCGAGCGAGCGGCCCAGTGCCAGCACCTCGCGCGGTCCCGCCGAGCCCATCGTCAGCTTGGCCAGCAGACGTTCGATATCCAGCACGCCACCCAGCTCCTTGCGCAGCTCCGCCCGCAGGATGGTCTGTTGCAGCAGTTCGCCGGTGGCATCGAGGCGCGCTTCGATCTCCGCGCGGTCCATTGAAGGCGCCAGCAGCCGCTGGCGCAGCAAGCGGCCGCCCATGCCGGTGAGCGTCTGATCCAGCACGCCCAGCAGCGTGGCGCCTTCGCCGGCAAAAATCGGCTCCACCAGCTCCAGGTTGCGCACCGTCACCGCGTCCAGCACCATGTTATCGGCGCGGTTGTAGTAGGTCGGCCGGTCCAGGTGGTCGAGTGCGGCGCGCTGCGTATCGCGCAGGTAGTGCAGAATCGCCCCCGCGGCGCATACTGCCGCCGAACGGTTGGCCAGGCCGCAGCCATCCAGGCTGAGCAGCCGGAAATGCTCGCGCAGCGTTCGATCCGCGTAATCCGTGCTGAAGATCCAGTCCTCCAGCTCGGTGCGCAGGTAGCGCGACCCCTTCTCCTCGCCCGCAAGCAGGGGCCGGTCGGCCGGGAAGAGCACCTCGCGCGCTCCCAATTGTTCCAGCGTGCCGTTGACCTCCTCCGGATCCAGCTCTGTCACCCGGAACTCACCGGTGGAGATGTCCACGTGCGCTACACCGGCCCGGCCGCCCACCCGCGCCACCGCCGCCAGGTAGTTGTTCTCGTGCGAGCGCAGCAGATTGGCTTCGGTGGCGGTACCCGGTGTGACGACGCGCGTTACCTCCCGCTTGACCAGTTTCTTGGCCAGGCGCGGGTCTTCCATCTGATCGCAGATGGCGACACGATGGCCTTTCTGAATCAGCCGCGCAATGTACCCTTCGGCCGCATGGTAGGGCACCCCGCACATGGGAATAGCCGCGCCCTTTTCTTTGTTGCGCGCCGTGAGCGTGATCTCCAGTTCGCGCGCGGCCGTGATCGCGTCCTCGAAGAAGAGCTCGTAAAAATCACCCAGCCGGAACATCAGCAGCGTATTGGGAACCTGCTGCTTGATGGAGTTGTACTGCCGCATCAGCGGCGTCGAGGCTTCCGATGCCATCTGGTTTTAACGCGCCGGTCCGGCGCGATGGCCGGCCTCCCGTTCAGGCGTAAATCCCCCTCAGTTTGATTGCGTCGGCCACCCGGTCGAGAGCCAGCATGTAAGCGGCGGTCCGGTTGTTGACGCTATGCCTCTCCGCATACTGCACTACCGCGTTGAAGCTATCCACCATGATCTCTTCCAGCCGCGTATTCACCAGTTGTTCGTTCCAGAAGAAGCCCTGGCGATCCTGCACCCACTCGAAATAGGACACCGTGACGCCGCCGGCATTGGCCAGGATATCGGGAATCACGAAGACTTTCTTGTCGCGCAGGATTCGATCGGCCACCGAGGT
>CAZMRK010000335.1:0-4942 GCA_964568355.1 uncultured Solibacteraceae bacterium
CGTCTCCCTGGCGACGGCCCGAAATTTGCAAGCAAGCTTTGACCCGGCTTCGCTTGGCATTCGTTCCATCATCATCGACCACGCACAGGTCGCCGGCGAGACCGATCCCGTGGCCCTTCAGCCTCTCGATCGCCTGGCCTATCTGCCGCCCACCTGGAAACGCGCGCCGAGGATAGCGTTCTGCGCTAACGCCACGGTTGGCAGCGGGCCGCTTCTGGAGGAGTGCGAGGCTGTGGCGTCGGGCAGCCAGCCGTCGCTCGATGCCGCCGCGGCGGTGGACTTCGATCATCTCGCGGCGCGATTCACCGCCACGGTTCGATCACCGGGAGCCGGACTGCACCTGGTGGCTCGTGCCGATCGGGAAGGGGCCGCGATTGAGGAGGTCCAAAGCCTGCCCGGATCTCCCGTGGCGATCGGCGGCGCGAACGGGAAGGTTTCCTGGGCCGGGGTATTGCAGTCGCAGTTTCGCCTCTCGCGGGTGCAAGCTGGAACCGCTGCCGCCAATTTTTCGGCCGGAGTTCTGGAACTCGACGGGAATTTTCCGCTTTCGTGCCAGGCCGGAAGAAGCGCTTTCGATGCGCGTGCCAGGGAGGTCCGCCTGTCCGCTCCCGGCGGCTATGAGATGGCAGCCGAAGATGCCCGCTTTTCCGCGCGGCTCTCCGCCGGCCGCGAGCTTTCTTCCACGGCCGATTTGCGAGCGGTACATTTTCTGGGAAGGAGACCGGGCGAATCCGCGCCCTGGCTCAGCGGCGACCTTCCCCTGGTTCACATGGGGCTGCGTGGACGGTCGTCGGAGGGTTTTCCGCCTCATCGGCTCACTGGAGAAGTCGCGCTGGCAGCGACTCGCTCCAACGGCGAGGCGGTGCTGCGGTCTTCCGCCCCGCTGCGTTTTTCCGCCGACCTCTGGCGGGGGGCGCTAGCCGTACCGGCCCAGAGCATCGCGCTCGAACAGTCGATCGTGTCGCGGATTCCGTCCATCCCCGCGCGGATGTCGCTCGACGCGCATCTGGAGTCGCTGGCCCCGTTACGCGCCCAGGCCGATGCGCAAATCGAGATTCCGCATTTGTCACTCGCTGAGCCTCCGGTCAGCGCGGAGTTGAACCAGCTCATGCTGCGAGCTTCGCTGCGTACTCCAGGATCGCCTTTCCAACTCACCTACGGCAGCGGCTGGAACCGGATCGTGATGCCCCGGCTTCCCGCCTCTTTCGAGCTGAACGAGGTCTCCCGCATGGATGCAGCCACGGAGGGCAGCGCGCGGAACCTGCCCACCTGGGACGCCCTTTCGGCGGACCTGGACGCGCTGGGCCAGTGGACCCGACGGAACCTGCCGCAGATTTCTTCCGAAGTTTCGTTTCGTTTTGCGGGGAGCCTGCCCGCGGCGGCGGGCCAGCCCGTGCTGACGGCGGAAACGAGCTCCGGTGCGGGAGTACGGGTGGATGCGGTTGCGAGCACGGCATCCCGGATCGAGCTTCCGGATGGCCGGCTGACGAAGGCGGCGGTGGATACCCGCGCCACCGGTATCCGCACCGCGAAAGGCGCCGGCGATCTCTCTTTTGCGGCCCACTCGGATCTGGCCGGCGATGCCATCGGACTGGAGATCTCCGAACCGGTTCCTGTTCACCTGCGCAGCGGCGCCGGTCAAGTCGAGCTCGCGCTCAAAGGAGAACTGGCGATGGAACCGCTGCTACATAAGCTGGACCCCTTTCTGGCGGAGGCCGGTATCCATCTCGATGGCTTAGGTCTACCCGGCCGCGTTACCTCGCTGCGTTCCACGCTGAATTTTGCGCAATCGGAACTCAAGGCCTTCGATTTCCGCGCGAGCCTCGGCCCCGGCACTTTGGCTCATCTCGATTTCGCCCGAATGCTCAGCCCGGCATCGCCGCGTTTTCTGCGGACGCTCGATCTCTCCCAGAGCGCGCCCCTCGAAATCCGGGCGGTAGCGCCGCCGGCTTCTTTTCCTCGCGTGGATCTTCAGTTCCAATCCCCGGCAGTTGCCGTGGACCTGAACCAGGGAGCCCAGCGCGCTTCGCTGGCTGCCGGCGCCGCAGCGAGCCTGACCCTGGTGGATCGTGGGACTGCGCGATCGCTGCCGGTGCTCGACCGCCTGGCAGCCGCGGCGGGTGGATTTCGCCGCCACGTGAACGGGGCGTTGGATGCTTTTGCCGGCGAGGCCGAGCCGCTCGAGAGCGTGCGCTGGAAGGCCGATTTCGGCGGTACCGGCAAGCCGGTTCTAAGCCTGCAAGGCGACGGATTGGAACTTGCCCTGCGCTCGCGGATCGATCGCCTGGCCTGGCTGGCGGGCGGCCGTGAATCGAGCGCCTCTGCTTCCACCAGCCTGGAAGCGCGCTTGAGCCTGCACGACGGCCATCTCATCGTCGACGCCGATACGCCGGTACGCGCGTCGGTGGCGCTCAACGGGCGTCCGGCCAGTACCTGGGACTTCCGCCTCCCTCTGCTGCTGGCGCTCGATGAACATCTCCAGCCCGCTGCGCAGGGTTCAGGCGATCTTTGGGACGCCGCCTATTACGAAAGTCTCTGGCAAGGCTATCGCCCCCGCCACGCCATCACGACCGGCGCCTGGATCGATCGCGGCGAACTGCTCCTGGGGAACCTCTCGTTTCAGGAGATCGTGTTTCCGACCGCGCCTTTCCGGCTGGCGGCCGGCTATGGCGAAGCGCTCGAATTGCACGTACCGCTCTCGGCGCGCCTGCTGTTCGGGCGGTCGGATGCCCTGTTCCAGGCGCGGCTGAACTGGCTGCCCAAGGCCGTCGCCGTAGACACGCGGGCCCGGCTCGCTTTTGAAAATGTCCAAGCCGGCGGTGTGGGATTGGCCCATGCTCCGGGACGGGTTGCTTTTCTGGAAGATACTTTGGACGGCAGCATCCAGACTCGCACCGATCATCTGATTGTCGATTCCAGATTCCTGCCGCGCTTTCTTGCCGATGCCTCCAGCGTCACCGAACTGGACAAAATTGGTGTGCGCCTGGAGGTGCACAGCGCTCGCGACGGGCTTCCCGGAGTGCTCCAGGCCGCGACCGATCTCAACGTCCACCTGTACAGCGACCTGCTAAACTCCCTGGCTCAACAACTGCGCCTGGAGGCTCCGCCTCGGGCGATCCGCTATCGCAGGATGGGACTGCATCTTCAGATCGCAGACGGCGAGGTGGCGACACGGCCGGTGCTGCTCGATCTGGAAGGAGTTGAAATTCCCGGTCTGTCGCCGATCGCGCCGGCCCAGATACGGGTGCACTGGGGCAAGGAGCGCGGAGGTTTCGCCGGATCTCCGCTTCGCTTCCGTAACCTGCTGGGCTTTTTGCAGCGCAGCCTGGGTCCGCCGGCCAATGAATAAGGATCTTATCGTGCGTCTCCTCAAGATCATCGTGATTCTCCTCCTCGCGCTCCCTTTCCTGGGATGCCGCAAGAATGGACGGCTGGGAACGCTGGCCGTAGACATCTACCTGCACCCGGAATCGGGCAGCTCCGAGGATATTCTGCTCCAGACCGCGATTCGCAAGAATCTCGGCGAGCACAAAGGCACCGACCGGGGCGTCTACGCCAGGGTTCTGGACCTGCGCGTGGTGCTCAGCGGAACGGTCGCCAAGGCGGCCATGCGCGACGAAGCCGAACAGATCGCTCGATCGACTCGCGTCACGCTGAATGAAACCGCGATCACGCCGAAGGACGTGACGAACCGCATCCGGGTGGAACCATGACAGACGGCGACCTTCTCTTCCAGCCCCTGGTCTTTCGTAATCTGACGGTGAAGAACCGGATCTTCCGGTCCAACATCGCGGGGCGCTTCGACAACTACGATGGCTCGGGCAGCCACGCCCGCATCAATTGGGAAGAGAAGTTCGCGCGCGGCGGTGTGGGCGCCATTCTGTCTTCGTTCGTGCCGGTCTCGATCCGCGGGCGGATCATGCCCAACTATGCCACCATTCACAGCGACGACCGCATTCCGTTCTGGCGAGCGGTCGGCGAACGCGTCCACCAATACGACTGCAAATACATCCTGCAACTGAGCCACTCCGGCCGCCAGCAGGATATCGGAGGCGTGGAGAATCAGCGGCGCAAGGCGCTCAGTGCGACCGGCCGCACCGAGCCGTTGAACGGCTTCGTCTGCCAGGCGATGACGCGGGCGGAGATCCGCCAGACTGTCGAAGATTTCGCGCAAGGGGCGCGGCGGGCCCGCGAAGCAGGCCTGGACGGAGTGGAACTGCACGGCGCCAACGGCTACCTCATCACCCAGTTCCTCAGTTCGTCCATCAATGACCGCAAGGACGAATATGGCGGCAGCCTGGAGAACCGGTCGCGCTTCGTTCTGGACGTGGTGGCCGCCATCCGCCGCGAGGTGGGCCGGGATTTCCACTTACAGGTCAAGATCAACGGACTGGATCATGGCAATGCGGTCTATCCGCTGGCGCGCAAGGGCAACACGCTGGACGAGTCGGTCCAGGTCTGCCGCTGGCTCGAACAGGCCGGGGTCGACGCGCTGCATATCTCCTGCGGCAACTCCTTTCCGCATCCGCTCAATCCGCCGGGCGGCTTCCCCATCGATTGGGCCATGAAGACCTACGACATCATGATTGCCAGCGGCATTTATGTATTCCAGCGGTATGTGACGCTGCGCTACCGGCCGCTGCGGCCCATCTTTCAGCTTTTCTGGAACCGCACCAAGGAGAGCCATCCGATCGAGGGAATCAACGCCGAAGCCGCCCGGGCGGTGAAACGGGCAGTGAACATTCCCGTGCTCTGCACCGGCGGATTTCAGACGGCCTCCTATATTCGCAAAATTCTCGGGGATGGCTATTGCGATGCGGTCTCGATCGCCCGCTCGCTGGTGGCCAATCCCGACCTGGCGCAGATTTTCGCTTCCGGCAGGGACCGGCCCGATAAGCCCTGCACCTATTGCAATAAGTGCCTGGTCAATGCTCTCAAGAAT
>CAZMRK010000336.1:0-8797 GCA_964568355.1 uncultured Solibacteraceae bacterium
CAACGAGCTGACGCGGGAGCTGGCCTCCAATCCGATTGAAGGCGCGGTGGTGGAATCGCCGGACCTGGCGCCTGTCGTGGAAGGCTTCCCGCAACGCTATCTGCGTACGCACAGCCTGGAGGACATGAGAGAGCACGCGCGCCTGGAGGAGGCCAGCCGGATCAAGGGCGTCGCGCTCGATTTGCAGCGCCGGGAGGCGGCCTGGCTGCTCTCGCTGGTCACCGGGGACCGGCCTTACCTGTTCGCCTCGGTGGCGGGGACGCTTTCCAGTTTCGGCATGAATATCCTGAAGGCGGAGGCGTTCGCCAACCGTCGCTGGACGGTGCTCGACACGTTCACGTTCGCCGACCCCTCGCGCACGCTGGATCTCAATCCCAGCGAGGTGGACCGGCTGCGGACCACGCTGGAACTGGTGGTTTCGGGCAAGCGCGATGTGAAGCAGCTTTTGCGAAATCGTCCGAAGCCGGTGCCGCTCAGCCGCAAGGCCCGCGTGCCGACCGCGGTCTCATTCGACGGCGCCGCGTCGAGCACGTCCACGCTGATCCAGATCGTGGCGCAGGACCGGCCCGGCCTGCTCTATGATTTGACGTCGGCGATCTCCGCGCGCGGCTGCAACATCGAGGTGGTCCTCATCGATACGGAAGCGCACAAGGCGATCGACGTTTTCTACGTCACCTCGGGCGGGAAGAAGCTGGCGCCGGAAGCCGAAGCCTCGCTGAGCGAAGCGCTACGGCAGGCCTGCCAGAATCCGGGATAGCGGCCGGTCCGGCATCCGGACGGGTGTAGCATGGGGAAGGATTTCTCACATGACGACCCGTTTTCTTTGCGCCGCACTCCTGTTTACAATCGTGGCTGCCGTGTGGCGGCCCGCGTTGACCGCCGCGACGGTGGTCCGGGAAGATATCGAATGGCTGGACGTCTGGCTGCCGGACACCAACCGCCACGATCTGCCGCGAGTGCTGCTGATCGGCGACTCGATCACACGAGGCTACGGCAAGCAGGTAGAGGCCGCGCTTAAGGGTAGGGCCTATGTCGGCAGACTGGCGACCTCCAAATCGCTGGGCGATCCGGCGCTATTGCAGGAGATTGCTTTGGTGCTCCAGGAGCAATCTTTCGATGTGATCCATTTCAATAACGGCATGCACGGCGACGGCTATACGGAGGCGCAGTACGAAGAGGCCTTTCCCGAGCTGGTTGCCACGCTTCGCCGCCATACTCCCAAGGCACGCCTGATCTGGGCCAGCAGCACGGATGTGCGCGTGCGCGGCCAATTGGAGCAGGTGGCTCCCAAGACCACGCGGCTGATCCAGCGCAACTCCATTGCGGCGGCCATCGCGGCGCGGGAGAAGATTCCCGTGGACGACCTGTTTGCGATCGTGAAGGATCACCCGGAGTATCATGCGGCGGACGGGGTACATTTCAATGAAAAGGGCTATGGGGTTTTGGCGGAACAGGTCAGCCAGGCGGTGAAGAAGGCGCTGCGGTGAGGGGGGGTGTCCGCTTGCTTACGCGCGCGGTTCGGTGCGGGGGATAGCGAGGCCGCTTGCTGACGTTAGTCCGGATAGGGAGATCCTGCCTGGGCGATCCGAATGCGGTGGTCGGTAAATTTTTTGTGGGCGCCGGGTAAGTCTATTTTGGGCATGTGGCAGGTCACGCAATCCTGCCGGGCGACCGGGCAGGCGCGGCGGGAAGAGGCCGAGTGGCAGGCGATGCAGTTCGGATCAAAGGACCGTGGATTGGAGACGGCCGGGCGGTGCGGATCGTGGCATGCGGTACAGCGGATGCGGCGGTCGTCCGGGTCGTAACATTTGCTAAGCGCCAGGCGGTAAGGCTGGAAGCGCACGTTGGCGATGCCGCGCGGGCCATTGATCGCGACGAAAGACCAGGAGCGGTGGCAGCGGCCGCAAAAGTCGGACATCTCTTCCGTGGTCATCGCGCCGAGTTTGGGCATGGCTGCGCTTCCCTGCCCGGAATTCATGGCCTGCAGATGCCGCCCGGCCGACCCGTGGCAGGACTCGCACCACACGCCCGGTTGCATGGCCGCCGGCGTCAACACCGATGCCCGGACCGCGTTGGTGGCATGACATCCGAAGCAGGCGTTGGTATCGGCCGGGCTCATGCGCCGTCCGGCGGCTTCGAGGAGATTGCCGGGCGCGCTCTCGTGCGCCCCCAGCGTGGCATCCAAGCCGTCGATCGCCGAATAGTAGCTCACGCGGCTTTCGAACCACTCGCCGCCGCGCTGGAATACGTAGGTTTGCCCGGCGTCTCCGCGCCCGAAAGCCCAATCCACAAGGGCCCGAATCGTTTCTTTGCCGTCGGTCACCGAGTAGGTCAACTGATCGCCAGAACGCGCGATCTCGTAAGAGTACGCTCCGATCCGCGTGCTGAGGCGCGCGTGCCCGCCCAACACGCCGCGGTCGCTGCAACGGACCAGGGCCCGCGGCATCGCGCCAGACGCAAAGCTTTCGGTCTCGGCGCGATGGCAGCCGCGGCAAGCCGTCAGGGGCTGGCCGGCGGCCGATGCCGCCATCGCGATCCAGATCCAGCAGAACAGCCGGAATGCCATCCGGTTCCCCAGGCATTCATCATAGTGCAGGCCTCGTACTTACGCTCGCGTGGCCTTTTGGACCGCGGCCCGCATGTAGCCGACGGTGAACGCGGTGTTGTTGCCGCGGAGGCCTTCCCCGGGGACGTGGTCGGGGATGAGGACGCCCTTCATGCCGGTCTCGTGCAGAAGTTGCGCAACCCGCTCCATGTCGATGTATCCGGCGTCCACCAGGGTTTCCTGAAAGCGCGGTAAGGGGGCATCCACGTTGCGGAAATGCACCTTGAAGATGCGGCCTCGCGAGCCGAAGGTCCGGATCATTTCGTAGACGTCTTTGCCGGTGGCCTTGCCGCCTTCGGCCCAGGTCCCCACACAAAGGCAGAGGCCGAAATTCTCGCTGCCGGCGAGCTCGATCGCCCGTTCGTAGGCGGATGCGGTACGAAAGATACGGGCTACGCCGCCGAGCGAGCCCACGGGCGGATCGTCGGGATGCAGCCCGATCCGGACACCGGCTTTTTCAGCCACAGGTATGACGGCCTGGATGAAATGGCGGAAGCTCTCCCAGATCTCTTCGTCGTGATACTCCCGGCCGTGCGAGTAGGGAAGCTTGACCGCGGCATCGAGATCGAACAGGCGCGTGGAGATGCCGCGAGTCCGGCCGCGGCCGGTCTGGTAGTACGGCCCCATCTTGATGTTGGCCATGTGGGCGTAGGTGGTGTAGTGGATGCCGGCCCGGCCGAGATCGCGCAGGTATTGCTTGTACTGCTCGATCTTTTGATCCCTCCCGGGGAGCCCGAGCACCATGGCGGGATCGCAGTGGAGGTCGAGGTTGCCGATGTTCAAAAGCTGGATTCCCGCGCGCTCGAGCTTCTGTTTGCTCTCGCGGAAATACTCGTAGTGGCAGTGTTCGCTGGTGGTCCAGATGGTGGCGTATTCGATGCCGAGCGATTGGAAGAACGCCAGGTCTTCGTCGCCGAAGGCAGGTGAGATGCGATGGCCGATCCGTACGCCATCGGCCACGGGAGGAAGCTTGGCCGCGCCGTGGGCCGCCTTCGCAGCAACGCCCAGGGCGGCGGTGTGAGCAAACTGTCGGCGAGTCATTTCCATTCTTCTCCTCAAAACATCCCCTCAGAATAGGAGTTTCAGAGCAAATTGAAGTTCCCGATTGGGGATCAACGGATTGGTGGCGGTGATGCGTCCGAAGATCGCGGTCCCGGTGGCAAGGTTCGGCAGGTCGAACTCGGGGCGATTGAACGCGTTGAACATCTCAAAGCGAAATTCGAGCGAGGTCTGTTCGTGGATGGGGAAGTGGCGGGAGACGCCGAGATCCCAGTTATGGGTTCCGGGGCCTCGCTCGGTCAGCCGCCCGAGGTTGCCGTAGTAGTCGCACGAATTCGGCGCGGCCACGCATTTGGGGCTGGTCGCGCTATCGGGATTCTGGAAGGCGGCGGGCGAGATCCACTGATAGGGATCCTGATGGAAACCGGAAGGCACGCTGGGGCCGACGCGGTTGGGACGAATATTCGTTCCGAAGGAGCCCAGGTTGGCCGGATCGCCCGGCACATTGACTGAGAAAGGCAGGCCCGACTGCATGGTGGCGGTGCCGGAAAGCTGCCAGGATTGCGCGAGAAGCCGGAGCCATTTCGAAGACGCGAAACTGTGCGCATCAAACGGCTCCCACACGAAGGACAGCGAAAACCGTTGTGGAATGTTGAAACTGGACTGGCTCTTCTCCGCTTTGCGATTCAGGGGATCCTGAGCCCACCGAGCGGTGTTGAGCGGGGTGGAACTGCCGGTGAAGTTGTCGTCGATGGCTTTGGAATATGTATAGGCGGCCAGCAGCGTAACACCGCGGCTGAAGCGCCGCTCAAACCGCGCCTGGAGGCCGTGATAGGTGGCGTTCGAATCGCTGGAGAAGTATCGCATGGGGCCGAACTGGGGAAGCGGCCGGCGAAGCTGATTGTTACCCGGGCCGGGCGTCGGCATATTGAGGGTCACGGTCTGATCGAGCCGGGTGCTTTTGGAGCCGACGTAGCCGATCTCCATCACAGTGCTCTGCGTGAGCTGCTGCTGGATCATGAGGGTCCAGGATTGGACATAGGCCGGCTTGAAGTCGCTGGCAATCGGAAGCAGAGCGGGGAACGCGGGAGTGGTGCCCGATCCGGGGAACCCGTTGGCGATCGACAGGGGCGTTCCATTGGCGATGTTGAAGCTCTCGGTCAGGCTGGCGGGGGGATTGTTGCCCTGCAGGGTATAGATCTGCATTTGGGGCATGTTGAAGTAGATGCCGTAGCCGCCGCGAATCACGGTCTGCCTGGCGCCGCCGAACGGGGAGTAGGCAAAGCCGAAGCGCGGCGCAAAGTTGTGATGATCGGGGTTGAACATGGGGGCGGTAACGCCGAACTCGGGGACCAGTTGCAGCTTCTGGAAATCAAAGGTGCGCAGATTTCCTCCGGAGTCTTCGGGCACTCCCATGATTTCGTAGCGCAAGCCGAGATTGAGCGTGAGCTTCGGCGAGACCCGCCAGTCGTCCTGCACGTAGTAGCCCTGCCGGACCTGATGGATGTTATTGAAGATTCCCGGACCCACGGCTCGCGAGGTGGAACTGGGCAGCCCGAGGAGGAAATCGGCAATCGAATTTCCGGTCACGGCGCCGGTAAAGCTGAAGCTGCCACGGTTGCCCTGCTGGAAAAAGCGGTCGAGGCGCTGCTTGCGGATGTCCAGCCCGGCTTTGAAGGTGTGGGAACGCCAGGTCTTGCTAATGTTCTCAGCGATGGAATAGGTCCAGTCAAGCTGTGTCAGAGGGACGAGCCCATTTTCGGCAACGTCGATGAAGCCCGGGATTCCAAAGCCGGGGACGCCCTTGATCTTCGGGTCCTCGGAGACGCCGGAGACGCCCAAATCCTGCAACGGATCGAAGCCGGCACGCGAGGGGCCGAAGAACTCGTCATTGGCCCGGTTGTACGAAACGCGGAATTCGTTCAGGAGACTGGGGCTGAACAAATGAATTTCATTCAGCGTGATGTTCTGATCGCGGATGTCCTGAATGATGCCGAAGGAGGGATTGAGAGAGATTTGCGGGATGTGCTGGTCGCTCACGGCGTAGCGGACAAATAGCTTGTCGGCACTGCTGAACTGGTGATCGATGCGGAGGAATCCCTGGTTCTGGGTGGCATTGGTGATGGTGGCGCCATTGTAGTTCAGGGTCCCGGTCGCGTTGGGCAGCGGCATGTACTGGAGCACTTTCTGGGCTTCCGGAGACAGGCGGCTGGAGGGGATCACGTTGTTCGGAAAAACCGTTCCCGGATTGGCCGGGTCGTTGATGGGGGCGCCTCCGGTGAGAATACCCTGGCGCTGGGCGGGAGTGAGCACGACGGCCGTCCCCACGACGGATTTATTCTTCAAAAAGCCTTCATACGCCGTGAAGAAGAAGGTTTTGTTCCGGCGGATGGGGCCGCCGAGAACGCCGCCGAACTGATTTTGATGGAATGGAGCTTTTTGCTGCGTGCGTGTCTGGAAGAAATCGCGTGCATCGAGCTTCTGGTTGCGCAGGAATTCAAACAAATCTCCATGAAAGGCATTGGTGCCCGCCTTCAAGACCAGGTTGACCTGCGCGCCGGATTGCATTCCGTATTCGGCCGAGTAGTTGCCGGTCTGGACGCGAAACTCCTGCAGGGCGTCGATGTTGGGTCTCAGGTTGGACTGGTTCAACAGCGCCGAGTTCACGCCTGCGCCATCGAGCGTGAGTTCGGTGTTGAACTGGCGCTGGCCGTTGGCCGAGATCTGGTACGGATTGCTGAAATTGACACTGTCGTTGGAATGGCGCTGGCCCGGCGTGACTCCGGGAATCAGGTAGGCCAACTGGGCGTAGTTCCGCCCATTGAGCGGCAGCTCGACGATCTTTTTTTCATTCACCACGGTGCCAAGCGAGGCGCTGGCCGAGTCCACGATGGGCGCCTCGGCGGTGACAGAGACGGTCTCGCCCACATCGCCGACGCCGAGCGCGAAATCGAGGGTGAGCTTCTGGTTGACCTGGAGTTCCACCGAGGGTCGGACCTGGGTTTTGAAACCAGGCTTCTCGACGGCGACCCGGTAATGTCCGGGATCGAGGCCGGCTACGTTGTAATAGCCGCTGTCATTGGTGGCGAGACGCCGGACCTGCTGGGTGCCGAGGTTGAGGACGGAGATCTGAGCTCCGACGATGGCGGCTCCGCTCGGATCGGTTACATTGCCGAGGATCGCGGTACTGGTGGTTTGAGCGCTGAGCCACCGAGCGGCGCAGAAGAGAAGAATCGAGATTCGAAAGCGCATGCCCCTCCTGGTCTTACGTGGACTGACCTTATCGCGTCGAAGCCTGCATTGTCAAGTAGCAGCGGCAGTGACTCTTCGCTGGACTGACCACCTCACTGGACTGACCACCTATGACATAATTCTAAAGGAAAGCACCTCACCCTGTGTGGAAAACCAACACACAAAAGAAAGCTGCACCATTAACCGAGATCTATGTCGAGAACAAAGATTCGTTCCGATAGCCCAACTCCCATCCGCTCTCAGCTAAAGGAACTGCTGATGACGGAGATACGCGAAGGGCGATTTCAAGCCGGGGGCCGCATTCCCTCCGAACGGGAGTTGGCGGAACGTTATGGGATCTCGAGGGCCTCGGTCCGTGAATCGATCACCGAGCTGATCAACTCCGGAATCCTGTTCCGGACAGTGGGCAAAGGCACGTTCGTAGCGAGCGACGTGGCTGCCCAGCAGCCGCAGAAGATCAGCACCGAGCCGCATAATATTGCGTTCGTCATCAGCGACAATATCTTCCATTTTGTGCAGACGGGTTACAACAAGATCTTCGAAGGCGTGCAGGAAGTATGCGCCCAGCAAGGCTGGCGGCTGCTGTTCCACACCGTGGGCGAGGATTCGAGCAGCCCGGGGCTTAAATCTTTGCGCAACAAGGGCAGCTTGGCGCTGGACGGCTGCGTGGTGGTGGGTGGCGTGCGGCGGCACATTCTGGATCTTCTCAACGAAGAAGGGATCCCGACGGTGCTGGTGGATCTGCTGATCACCGATGAAGCGCCGGAGACGATGGCGGTCACGATCCGGTACGCGGAAGGCGCAAAAACGGCGGTCCGGTATCTGTTCGAACTGGGGCACCGGTCGATCGGCTACATCGGCTTTTCCGGTTCGGAGAAATACCACGGATACTGGAGTTCGCTGGAGGAATTGAACCTGCGCTATGATCCGCGCCAGGTCGAGTTCCTGCAGCTTCTGGATCTGCAGCCGGGCATGCTGGCCGGGTATCACGCGATGCAGCGCATGCTGAAGGCGGGGCATCTGCCAACGGCTCTCCTGGTGACCAATGACTTTGTCGCCATCGGGGTGATGGAAGCGCTGGCTATCGCGGGGGTGCGGGTTCCGGATCAGATCAGCATCGTGGGTTTTGATGATCTCGGACAGAAGACATCGCCGGCGCTGACTACGGTTCGCGTGGATCTGCGGGAGGTGGGACGGAGCGCCGCCGACGCTGTGCGGCGCAAGATGCTGGGCGAGCCTCTCACCGAGCCGATTTCGGTTCCGGCCGAATTGGTGGTGCGGGATACGACGGCTCCGGTGCGCAACCCGGTGCTGACCGGCCAGGAGTAGAGCCGTCCCCAGAACGTCGACGAGAGCGTCGACGCAGCGCGCTGAAGCGCACGCTACGATGCGCGGCGGGTAAACGAAATGAACGGCTGAAATGCCGGTTACGCTACGATGTCGTGGACGACATTGCCTTCGACGTCGGTCAGACGGAAGTCTCTTCCGCTGAAACGATAGGTGAGGCGTTTGTGATCGATGCCTAGCAGGTGCAGGACGGTGGCGTGCAGGTCATGGACGTGCACGCGATTTTCCACGGCTTTGTAGCCGAAATCGTCGGTCGCTCCGTAGGCCAGCCCACCTTTCACCCCGCCTCCGATGAGCACGGTACTGAAGCCGTAGCTGTTGTGGTCGCGCCCGTTTTGCACCTTGACCAGCCCGCTGACTTCGGCGGCCGGCGTCCTGCCGAATTCGCCGCCGATGATGATGAGTGTTTCCTTGAGCAGTCCGTTGGTTTTCAGATCGCGCACCAGCGCGGCAATGGCGCGATCGGCCTGAAGCGCCAGGTCGCGGTGATCCATGATGTCGTTGTGATTGTCCCAGGGCTGTCCGGGGCCGAAGTAGACCTGTACCATGCGGACGCCGCGCTCGGTCAGGCGGCGCGCGATCAGGCAGCCGCGC
>CAZMRK010000337.1:0-4754 GCA_964568355.1 uncultured Solibacteraceae bacterium
GGTCTCTTTCACGGCCCGGCTTACAGTGTCAAACACAGGCAGCCCGAGGTGCTGGGATCCGCCTTTGCCCGGCGTAACGCCGCCCACCACGGTCGTGTTGTAGGCGATGGCCTGCTGCGCGTGAAAAGTACCCTCCTTTCCGGTGAAGCCCTGGACCAACAGGCGTGTATTTTGATCGACGAGTACGCTCATGTTCTTCTCTTGTGCAGCGGCTTTTTTCAGGCGGCCAGGCGCACGACTTTCTCGGCGGCGTCGCGCATCCCGTCGGCGACGGTGAAGTTGAAGCCGGATTCCCGCAGGATCTGGCGCCCCAGCTCGACATTGGTGCCTTCCATACGCACCACGATCGGCACCTGGATGTTGAGATCTCGAGCCGCAGCGACCACGCCGCTGGCCAGCGTATCGCAGCGCAGAATACCGCCGAAGATGTTGATGAGGACCGCCTTGACGTGTTTATCGGAGAGCAGGATGCGGAATGCGTTCTTGACCTGCTCGGCGTTGGCTCCGCCACCCACATCCAGGAAGTTGGCGGGGCTGCCGCCGGCATATTTAATGATGTCCATGGTGGCCATGGCCAGCCCCGCACCGTTGACCATGCATCCCACCGTTCCGTCCAGCTTGATGTAGTTGATGCCGAAGCGCGAAGCTTCCACTTCCAGGGGATCTTCCTCGTTGAGATCGCGCAGTTCGAGCAGCTCCTTGTGGCGGTAGAGCGCGCTGTCGTCGAAATTGATCTTGGCGTCGAGCGCATAGACCTTGCCGTCGCTAGTCAAGATGAAGGGATTGATTTCAGCGAGAGAGGCATCGAGCGTCATATAGGCTTTTGCCAGGGCGATCATCGCGGCCGACGCGGCGTTGACGCTGGCGGCCGGAATGCCGATACCGAAGGCCAGCTTGCGAGCCTGATACGGCGCCAGGCCGATGCCCGGCTCGATGGTCTCTTTCAAGATCAGCTCCGGTGTTTTGGCGGCCACTTCCTCGATATCCATGCCGCCCGAGGCCGACGCCATGAAGACGGGCTTGCCCTGCACGCGATCGAGCACAATGCCCAGGTACAATTCCCGTTCGATCGGCAAGGTCTCTTCGATCAGCAGGCGCTGCACGATGCGGCCTTCCGGGCCGGTCTGATGGGTTACCAGGTGCATGCCGATCATCTTGCGGGCGATTTCCGCGGCTTCGGCGGGAGTTTTCGCGATCTTGACGCCGCCTCCCTTTCCGCGGCCGCCGGCGTGAATCTGAGCCTTGACGACCACACTGCCGCCCAGACTTTTGGCGGCTACTTCGGCCTCATCGACGGTAAACACCATTTCTCCGCGAGGAACCGGTACGTGATACGGGGCCAGGATGGCCTTCGCTTGGTACTCGTGAATTTTCATGGAAGCTCTTGTGCTACTATGTCGGGAAAGCACCAATGTGGCCGTACTCCGATGGAGCGGCCCGGGCGCAACCGGAATTCTCACTATATCATGTCATTGCTTCCATTCCTGCATCGCATCGCCGATCGGGAAGATCTGACCTGCACCGAAGCCCTTCAAGCAATGGAGATCATTCTGAGCGGCCAGGCATCCCCGGCGCAGGTGGCCGGCTTTCTGGTGGCTCTGCGCATGAAAGGCGAGACGGTGGAGGAACTGGTGGGGTTCGCCCGGGCGATGCGGCGCATGGCCGTTCCGCTCGATCTCGAATGGAACGGGGAGAAATTGCTGGACACCTGCGGCACAGGCGGCGATGGCCTTTCCACCTTCAATATTTCCACCATCGCGGCATTCGTGGCGGCGGGCGCCGGAGTGCGGGTCGCCAAGCATGGCAACCGCTCGATTTCGAGCAAATGCGGCAGCGCAGATCTGCTGGAGAGCCTGGGCGTACCGGTTTCCATGCAGTTGGCAGAGGCCGCGCGCGCCATTCGAGAGGTGGGCATCGGCTTTCTGTTCGCGCCTTTGGCGCACACGGCCATGAAGCACGCCCAACCGGTGCGCATCGATCTGAAGATGCGCACGGTATTCAATCTGCTCGGCCCGCTGACCAACCCGGTCGGGGCATCCTCGCAACTGGTGGGCGCGCCATCCGCCCGTGCCGCGGAATTGATGGCGGGCGCGCTGGCGGCGCTTGAACTGGATCACGGCTTCGTGGTGCACGGCTCGGATGGGCTGGACGAGATCACCACGACAGGGCCCACGCTGCTGTTTGAGGTCCGGCGCGGCAGCGTCACGCGGCGCACCGTGGACCTGGAGGATTTTGGCGTCGGCCGTGCTCGTCCGGAGGATCTCAAGGGCGGGGATAGAGAGGCCAATGGCGTCATTGCCCGCGCCGTACTCAGCGGCGAACGCGGGCCCAAACGGGACATCGTGCTGGTCAATGCCGCCGCGGCTCTGGTGGCGGCGGGCAAGGCAGAGGGGTTCCGCGAGGGTGTCGCGATCGCCGAGCAATCGATCGATTCGGGCGCCGCGCTCGCAAAGGTGGAAGAACTGGTGCGGTTCTGGCGTTAGTTCGTGTGGGCAAACCGGGTACAGGCAACGAATTTCGCAAATGCGGCGCAATTCATGCCAGTCCCCGTTTTGCGGCGTCGTTTCACTAGAGGGTTCCGGAGTGGCGTTTCAGGATCTGAGGCAGGTTCTGGGAAAATGCCGAGCGCGCCATCACCATATCGGCTCCGGCTTCCTGCGCTTTTTGTTTCAATTCCGCTTGTACGTGGGATAAATAGCCGATCAGACTGACGCCTTTATAATCCGAATTTCCTTTTAATTTGCCGATTAGTTTGAGCGGCTGGATGCTTTCGAAGTTCAGATCGAAGATAATCAGCGAGGGCTTCTGTTTGGCCTTCTCCAGAACCTCCTGAGACTCCTTGACGAACTCCACCTGCATGCCGGCTCGTTTGGCCGCGTCGGCGATCTTGACCGAAAAAAAGAGGTCGCTGACGACCGCCAGGACTTTCTTGCTTTCCTGCTTTTGCATAGGGGCAGTTAAACGGATCTCCCGCCTGTAAATTGACAACACCCAACTCTGAATTCGAAAAGAGGAGGAAGGAAACACTTCATTCTACTCAGTTTTGGAAACATCGCGCAAGCCAAGGCGGAAAATGGAGGGAAGCGGACGCGAATCCTCCCGGCGCGCCTGCCATCTAACGAGGAAGACGCAATACCGCTGTGCTTGGAGAGGAGTGTGTGCCGTGCTTGAAGATGCGCGTGCTATGGTGATGGACATGCCTTCGGAGAACCCCTTTCAGGATTCGCTGCGATTCGAACGCCGTGCTCCGGAGTGCGCCGTAGTGATCTTCGGCGCCAATGGGGACCTCACCAAACGCAAACTGGTTCCGGCGTTGTACCGGCTGGCATACGAACGCCGCCTCTCCGCGGGCTTCGCCGTGATCGGCATTTCCCGAACCCCGCTCAGCGACGACCAGTTTCGTGAAAAAATGCACGACTCGGTCAAAGAGTTTCTGGAAGACGCTCCCTTCGACGAGGGCGTGTGGCAAACCTTCGCGCAGGATCTGTACTATCACGCGGGAGACATCGGCGATCCGCAGATGTACCGCGCCCTGGGCGAGCGATTGTCACAAATCGATGAGATCAAGCACACCGGCGGCAATGTCCTGTTTTATCTCTCGACGCAGCCGAGCCAATACGCGTCGACGGCGCGGGGACTGGGTGAAGCGGGCCTGGCGAGCGGCAAGGGCTGGCGGCGCCTGGTGGTCGAAAAGCCGTTCGGCCACGACCTGGCCAGCGCCAAGGAACTGAGCGACCGCCTGCACGAGCATTTCGCGGAGACCGAGGTTTACCGCATCGATCACTATCTCGGCAAAGAGACGGTGCAGAACATCCTGGCATTCCGGTTCGGCAACGGCATCTTCGAACCGTTGTGGAACCGGCGCTATGTCAACCACGTGCAGATCACGGCGGCGGAATCGATTGGCGTGGAGGGCCGCGGGGCCTACTACCAGGAGGCGGGCGCGCTGCGGGACATGATCCAGAATCACCTGCTCCAGGTGATGGCGACCATCGCCATGGAGCCGAGCGCCACCTTCCGCGCCAACTCGGTGCGGGACGAGCGGTCCAAGCTGCTGCGCTCGATCCACATCATGAAACCAGAGGAGGCGCTGGCCAATTCGGTGGCCGGTCAATACGGCCCGGCACGCATCGGCGGCCAGGACGTGGTGGGCTTCCGGCAGGAGC
The DNA here is from genome assembly GCA_964568355.1 of uncultured Solibacteraceae bacterium. Taxonomy (GTDB): domain Bacteria; phylum Acidobacteriota; class Terriglobia; order Bryobacterales; family Bryobacteraceae; genus JAJPJX01. Next base: position 4,167 of record CAZMRK010000337.1, read on the forward strand.
CCGGCGTGGGTCCCGACGCGCAAACCGACACCTACGCCGCCGTGACGTTCTTCGTGGACAACTGGCGCTGGGCGGGAGTGCCGTTCTACGTGCGCTCGGGCAAGCGCCTGCCTAAGCGCGTGAGCGAGATCGCGATCCAGTTCAACGAAGCGCCGCTTGCGATGTTCAATGGCGAGGGCTCGCAGACCGCTCCCAACCTGCTGATCCTGCGCATTCAGCCGGAGGAAGGCATTTCCCTGAAGTTTCTTTCCAAGCGTCCCGGCGCGGGGATGAAGCTGCGGCCGGTCTCGATGGATTTCAACTACGGATCGAGTTTCGGCGAACGCTCGCCTTCGGCCTATGAGACGCTGCTGCTGGATGCCATCATGGGCGATGCCACGCTCTATACGCGGCAGGACATGGTGGAAGCCAGTTGGACGGCCGTGGAGCCGGTGATGCAGGTCTGGAACAATACGAAGTTCGATTTTCCGAACTACGCCGCGGGGTCCTGGGGGCCGGAGGCCTCCGACGCCATGCTGGCGCGTCGCGGCCACGTCTGGAGGAAGCCATGAGCTCCACCATCTCGCCGGAAAAAATTCTGCACGAGAT
>CAZMRK010000338.1:0-6550 GCA_964568355.1 uncultured Solibacteraceae bacterium
TCGGGAACGCGCCAAACAATTGTTCCACGCCGAGTACGCCAACGTGCAGCCGCACTCGGGCTCGCAGGCCAACCAGGCGGCCTATTTCTCCGTGCTCAATCCCGGCGATACGATCCTGGGGCTGAACCTGGCTCACGGCGGGCATCTTACCCACGGCCACAAGCTGAATTTCTCGGGCAAGACCTTCCACGTGGTGGCTTATGGCGTGCGCAAGGAAGACGAGCGCATCGATTACGACGAACTGGCGCGCCTGGCCGAAGAGCACAAACCCAGGATGATCGTGGCCGGAGCCAGCGCCTATTCCCGCATCATCGATTTCGCGCGCTTCCGGCAGATCGCCGACTCGGTGGACGCGCTGTTCATGGTCGACATGGCCCACATCTCGGGGCTGGTGGCGGCGGGTCTGCATCCCAATCCGTGCGAATGGGCCGATATCGTCACCTCCACCACCCACAAGACCCTGCGCGGACCGCGCTCCGGCTTAATCCTCGCCAAGGAGAAATTCGGTGCCGCCATCGACAAGACTGTCTTCCCCGGCATGCAGGGAGGTCCGCTGGTGCACGTGGTAGCGGCCAAGGCCGTGTGCTTCCTGGAAGCCATGCAGCCCGAGTTCGTGGCTTACCAGAAACAGGTGGTGGCCAACGCGCAGGCGATGGCCCAGGGACTGGCGGAGGCGGGCTTCCGCATCGTCTCCGGCGGTACCGACACGCACCTGTTCCTGCTGGACGTCTTCTCCAAGGGCCTGCGGGGCAAGGAAGCCGAGGAAGCACTCGACCGGGCGCGCATCACCGTCAACAAGAACGCCATCCCGTTCGATACCAATCCGCCCATGAATCCCAGCGGCATCCGCCTGGGCAGCCCGGCAGTGACCACACGCGGGTTCCGCGAGACGGAGATGCGAGAGGTGGCCGCACTGATCGCCGAAGTGCTGCACGACCTGCACTCGGAGGAGACCATCGCCGCGGTTCGCAAGCGCGTGGAGGCGCTCACCCGGAAATTTCCGCTTTACCAGTGGAAGCTGGACGCCGTAAAGGCGTAGGCGTCCGCTTAGCCGTCCCTCGCCTATGCGCATCGTCATCGACGTGCGTCACATCCGGGACTTCGGTATCGGAACCTATATCCGGAGCCTGATCCACGCGTTGTCGGTGGTCGACCAGGACAACGAGTATATTCTCACGGCCCTGAACGAGGATGCGCCTACTCTGGCGGCGTTGCCGGCTAATTTTCGCACGGTAGTGTATCCCCGAACGGATCGGGAGGCGCTGGACCACGTGCTGTTTCCGATGTTCGTGCGCGGCTTCTCGCCGGACCTGAGCCACATCCCGCTCAACCGCGTTTCGCTGTTCATGCTTTCGCCCTACGTGGTGACCATCCACGATATGGGCAGCCTGCTGTTTGAGGAGCGCCGCGGCATCCGCCAGAACCTGTGGCGCTACCGTTTCCGCCGGAGCCTCGCGCGCGCCGATCGGGTCATCGCCGTTTCGGAGGCCACCCGGCGCGATGTGCACCGCATACTGGGGATTCCGGCCGACCATGTGCGCCTGGTCTATAACGCACCCAGCCCGGAGTTCTTTTCGCCCAGCTACGCGGCCGGCTCGGCCAGCGAGACCGTCGAACGCAAGCGCATCATGGAGCGCTACCAGATTCAATATCCCTTCCTGCTCTACGCCGGAAACATCCGCCCGCAGAAGAATATCTCGCGGCTGGTGGAGGCTTTTGCCGTCCTGCGGGCCAACCTCGCCGATCATCCCGAGTTCCGCGACCTGCGCCTGGTCATCATCGGCGACGAGATTTCGCGCTATCCTTCCGTGCGCCGGGCCGTGATCCAGAGCCGCGTGGAGCACTCGGTGCGCTTCCTGGGTTTCGTACCTTTCGAGACACTGCGCTGCTTCTACGAATCGGCCGCCGCCTTTGTATTCCCTTCCCTGTACGAAGGTTTCGGCCTGCCGCCGCTCGAAGCGATGGCCTCCGGGACCCCGGTCGTGACATCCAGCGTCAGCTCGCTGCCCGAGGTGGTGGGAGACGCCGCGGTGCTGGTGAATCCGGAAAACGTCTTCGATATCGCCCGCGGCATCCAGGAGGTGCTGCTGGACCGGGGTCTCCGGGAGCAACTCATCCGCAAGGGACGGGAGCAGGCGGCGCGCTATAGTTGGGAGCGGGCCGCGCGAGAAGTGCGGGCCATCTATGAGGAGGTGGGGGAACTACATGCGCACAAGACAAGCACGGGAAAACCCGAAGGCGGCGATTGATCTGCGCGCCGCCGGGATCGCGATTTGCCTGGCGCTGGCCGGCGCCGGCGTGCTTCCGGGTCAGGCTCCTGCCGTCGAAGACCTGAAGCGCGAGGCTCTCGAAAAGGTAGAGGCCCGCCGAGTCTTCACGCAGCAGATTGTCGATTCCATCTTCAGCTTCTCCGAACTGGGCTTCCAGGAGATGGAAACGGCCGCCTATGTTACCGGCCTGCTCGAAAAGGAGGGCTTCACCGTAACGCGTGGAGTCGCCGGGATGCCCACCGCTTTCGTAGCCTCCTGGGGCTCCGGCAAGCCGATCATCGGTTTCATGGCCGATATTGACGGCCTGCCCCAAACCTCGCAAAAGCCCGGCGTCGCCTATCACGACCCGCTGATCCCCAATGGTCCCGGGCATGGCGAGGGACACAACGCCGGGCAGGCGGTCAACGTGACGGCCGCTATCGTGGTCAAAAACCTGATGCAGAAATACAAGATCCCGGGAACGTTGCGGGTCTACCCCGGGATCGCCGAGGAACTGCTGGCCAGCCGGACCTACATGGTCAACGCCGGCCTGTTTCGCGATCTGGACGTCATGCTGAGCACCCATATCTCCTCGGATTTCTCCACCGCCTACGGTCCCAGCGGCTCCGGGCTGGTCTCCACCCAGTACAGCTTCCACGGGCAGAGCGCCCACTCGGCCGGTTCGCCCTGGATGGGCCGCAGCGCGCTGGATGCCGTGGAGTTGATGGACGTCGCCTGGAACTTCCGCAGGGAGCATCTGCGGCCGGAGCAGCGCTCGCATTACGTGATCGTCAGCGGAGGCGACCAGCCCAACGTCGTGCCGCCGGAGGCCACCGTCTGGTATTTCTTCCGCGAATGGGACTACCAGCGTATCCGCGACCTGCATGCGCTCGGAACCAAAATCGCCGCGGCCGCCGCCCAGATGACCGATACCACGCTGACCGAACGTGTGCTGGCCGCCACCTGGCCGGGGCATTTCAACAAGCCCGTGGCCGAAGCTCTGTTCGCCAATATCCAGCGCGTGGGCGTGCCGCAATGGTCCGACGCCGACCAGACGCTGGCCCGCGCGGCGCAAAAGGAACTGCGCGCCAAGGTCGACGGTTTGAAAACCAAGGTGACCGATCTCCGGGCACCGGAAAATAACATCGGGGCCGGCTCAGACGATATCGCCGAAGTCTCCTGGAATTTGCCCACGGTAGTACTGAGATATCCCGGGAATATTCCAGGGATGATCGGACATCACTGGTCGAGCGCCATCGCCATGGCTACACCCATCGCCCACAAAGGTGCTACCGCCGGGGCCAAGGCGCATGCGCTTACTGCGCTCGATCTGCTGCTGCGGCCTGAGTTGTTAACCGCTGCCCGTCAATACTTTACGGAGCAGACCGCGCAAACCAAGTGGGTTTCGCTAATCCCGGCGGGCACCCAGCCGCCTATCGAGCTGAACGCCGAAAAGATGGAGAAATTCCGCCCGCAACTGAAAAAGCTCCGTTACGATCCAAGCAAATACGCGACTTACCTGGAGCAGTTGGGAATTTCCTATCCGACCGTCGCCAAGTAAATTTACTAAGTAAAAAATCGCACACAAATCAGGCGAATCGCGGTTAGAATAGGACGTGCGCCTCTCTTTTTTGAGCCTGCTTCTGGCGCTCGGTCTCTATGCGCAGAGCAACAACAATCCCTTCTATTCCAAAGAGAGTATCGTCAATTCCATCACCAATACGGACTACCTCGCGCCGAATGTGATCGCCAGTATATATGGCAAGAACCTTTCCTGGGAAAAGGCGGCTGTCACCGACGAGGATCGCCAGAAGGGCTACCTCCCCTTGCGCCCCGCGGGTACGGTAGAGGTGCAGGTGGCGGGAAGCCCGGTGGGCCTTTATTACGTTTCTCCCGAGCAGATTAATTTTCTGATCCCTGCCTCGCTGCGGGCTGGCACGGTGGAACTGCGCGTGGTGCGCCAGGGAGCCGCCGGCCCCACAATCAAGCTGACCCTCCGCGACTCGGCGCCCTCCCTGTTTTCGGTCGCCCAGCACGCCGACGGCTCGCTGGTCAGCGAGGAGTATCCGGCTCAACCCGGTGAATGGCTGGTCCTGTATGCGCTGGGCTTAGGGCGGACGAACGGCCGTGTGCAGGATAACCAGATTCCCATGCTCTCCGGCTTCACCCTGGAAAATCTCACCATCCAACGCTTCGACGATCTGCGGATTACGCTCAACGGCGAGGCAATTGACTCGCGCCGCATCGCTTACGCCGGACTTTCGCCTGGGTTTGCCGGCCTGTACCAGATCAACTTCCAAATGCCGGATGAGTTCCCGCTGGGCGCCGAGATCTGCATTACGCTGGGCGGAGAGAGCAGCCCGGTGACTCTGAAGCTGCCGGAGCCGGCTCCGCCTGTGAATTCAGACGCGGCAGCGCAACCCGCGGCGGCAGCCGTGCGTTAAAGCTAGTAGAATGAGGAAAAGGAGCGCCTGTATGTCGCTGCGTCTTTCAGTTGCAACTATTTTGATCGCTGCCGGCGGAGCTCTGCTGGCGGCGGAAGACCAGGCGCTGAATCCGCAGCGCCCCACCCCCAAGGCCGGCGACTTCGTGATCGACCCCGGCACCAAGATCCCGCTGAGCCTCATCAACAGCGTCAGCACCAAGCACTCGGCCGAAGGCGACCGCGTCTACCTGGAGACCGTATTCCCGATCATGGCCAACGGCCGCATCGTGATTCCGCCGGGCAGCTACGTCGCGGGCACCGTGACTCACGTCAAGCGGCCGGGCCGCGTGAAGGGCCGGGGCGAGCTGTTTCTGCGCTTCGATTCGCTGACCTTACCCAACGGAGTCACGCGCGACTTTCGCGCGCGCGTGGGCGGCATCGACGGTCGCGGCAGTGAAGAACTGGATCGTGCGGAAGGCAAGATCCGCAGCGAGGGCAACAAGAGCGGGGATGCGCAGGCGGTCGGCGAGGCCACTGCCGCGGGCGCTTCGATCGGCGTGATCGCCGGCGGCGCTGCCGGGCACTATGGAATGGGCGCGGGCATCGGAGCCGCTGCCGGGGCTACCGCCGGACTGATGGGCGTGCTGCTGAGCCGCGGTCCGGACGCTATTCTGGCCAAGGGCAGCACCATCGAGATGGTGCTGGATCGCCCATTGCACTTTGAGGATGCCGAGCTCAATTTCGGCAATGCGGTCCGTCCGGTCAGCTTGTCCGACGGACCGGGTCCTAACTCCACCGAGAAGAAAAATCGTGGCGTCCCTCTGCCGGGGCGCCGGTTCCCCTATTAGTGCCCTTTCCCACCGGCGGCTTGAACAGGTAAAAAGCGGCTGATGAAATTCGTGTCGAAGCGTCCCGCCAGGAAATCCGGGTCCGCCAGAATCTTCTGGTGCAAGGGGATAGAGGTGTGGATACCCTCGACAATGAACATATCGAGGGCGCGATTCATGCGGTCGATCGCCTCGCCACGATCGCGGCCATACGTGATCAGCTTAGCTACCAGCGAATCGTAGTACGGCGGAATCACGCAATCGTGATAGGCCGCCGTATCGACGCGCACACCGATCCCGCCGGGCACGTGAAAACCCGTGATACGTCCGGGGGAGGGCACGAAGTTCACCGGATTCTCGGCGTTGATGCGGCACTCGATGGCGTGGCCGCTACGCCGCACGGGAGTCTCGATGATCTCATCGAGCGACTCGCCGGCGGCGATGCGGATCTGGCTCTTGACCAGGTCGATGCCCGTGACAAATTCCGTTACCGGATGTTCCACCTGGATGCGCGCGTTGACTTCGATGAAATACAACTGCCCGGTCTCATCCATCAGGAACTCGACCGTACCCGCATTGGCATAGCCTGCGGCGGATAGCGCCCCGCCCAGATTTTGCATGATGGCATCGCGCACGCTCGCCTCCAGCGCGGGAGAAGGAGACTCCTCGAGCAGTTTTTGGTGCCGCCGCTGGATGGTGCATTCGCGCTCGCCCAGCACCTCGACGCGCCCATGCTCGTCGGCCAGGATCTGAAACTCGATGTGGCGCGGCGCGGCGATGAACTTCTCCAGGTACACGTCCGGAGAGCTGAAAGCGGCGCCGGCCTCCTGCTGCGCCTGGGCCACGAGCGCCGGAAGCTGCGAAGGTTCGTGAACCACTCGCATGCCACGCCCGCCGCCTCCCGCCGAAGCCTTCACGATCACCGGATAGCCGATCTGCCTGGCCGTCTCCAGCGCCTCCTCGGCGGTATGCAGTACGCCGGTGGATCCCGGCAGAACAGGCACGCCGTGTTCCCGCATGAAGGCCCGCGCGCGCTCCTTGACGCCCAT
>CAZMRK010000339.1:0-10442 GCA_964568355.1 uncultured Solibacteraceae bacterium
GCGCTACTTCTTTTTGCTGAGGATCTTCATGTTGGCCGGCAGTGTGAACAGATCATCTTTCAGCTCATCGCTGTTGATCTGTACCGCGTCGGAAAAGATCTCGTAGATCTTTTCTCCGTTGCGCTGGCGGCGGATGGTGAACGGCCACATCACCCCTCCTCCTACATCACGAAACTTGGAGAACACAGTCTCTTCTTCGTCGCGATAGCGGGTCTGGGGGTCTCGCCGGTAGTAGACCTGGCGGATGGGAAAGCGGGTATCGTGGTTGAAATAGACCGTCGTCGTGCGGTTGTCCGCGTCGATGATGTCTACGATCTCGCAGGGCTGGTTGTCGAAGATATCAGTGCCGCGGGACACAAAGATCAACCCGGGTTCGCCCAGGCGCTGCCGCAGGATGTAAAAAATGTTGTGCAGCGTGCTGTCCTTGAAGCGCGACAACTGCTCCTCGGACAGCGGGCGCGCGCCGCGATAGGAGATCTCGTAGCCATTGCCGTCGGTGAACAGGATGGCGCTCTCCCCGTTCTTGCCGAAGACCTGGCGTTCGCGCACACCGAGAAATCCGGCGACGGGCGGCTCCGGGCGGATCAGGTAGCGTGTGTAAATGGTGGCCAGCGAAAGACCGGAGAGCTGTTCCCGGTAGAACGAATAAGCCCGCCCGGATTCCATGCGATTGCGCATCGCCAGAAAATGGTCCCCGCCCAGGGCTGCCAGCACGGAATCGATGACCTGCTTTCCGCGCTGTTCCGCCGCTGTTTCCGCGCGGCTCGCCGCTCCGGCCAGGCACAGGAAAAGAAGAACGAACGAGGCTCGTTTCATGGCTGCTTCTTCAAATCCTCCGGTTTGATGCCGCTGTTGATCTTGCGGTCCACAATCGTGAGCTCGGCGAACTTCTGCCCGCCCCGTTCGATGGTGATCTTGCCCGGCGCCTGAATGCCTCCGGCCTCCCGAAAATCGGAATACTGGCTGACCACGTTCATCGGCGGGCCGTTCATTGCCGGAGCTTCATAGACCATTTTTTCGGGCAGGCCCGTCTGGGAATTGACCACCAACTGGACCGAATGCCCCGCCCCGTCGGAGATCGCCAGCGTGTGATCGTCCACGGCGGCCACTGTCCGGCCGGGGATGCGGTCGCTGAGCAGCAACTGGTAATAGACGCGGAACAGGTCGCCCTGCACCTGCTTCAACTGCGGTCCGCCCAGAGGACCGGAGCCCTGCGGCGTGTGAATCCAGCCGCTCTTCCCATCCGAATAAGCCGAAATCTTGCCCATCGGCATTTCGCTATCCTGGCGGAACTCCCCGGAGGAGAGCCACTGGTTCACCTGCTTGATTTTCATGCCGCCGGCCGCGGGAGCGATCTGAAAATCGACCTCTTCGCGCACGTCCTTCACGGCCGCCAGCTTTTCCGCGCCGCCCACGCTGCGCTGGACGCGCGCCAGCAGTTCCTTCCCCTTACCCAGGCTCTGCGAATCGGCTGGAGCCGCCGCCGCGGTCTTCGGCTCGGGAATGGTCAGGTCCAGCGTCTTGACCGGCAGTCCGAGCGCGGTCAACGGTTTGCCGAACTCATCCGGCTTGCCCACCGCAACCACAGCGATATCGCCGGGGCGGAGATGCTCCCGCGCCACACGCAGGACATCGGCGCGCGTCACCGCCGCCAGCGCTTTCTGATACTGCTGGATGAAATCCTTGGGGTAGCCGAAGTATTCGTAGGTCAGCATTCGCCCCAAGGTCTTGGACCTGGTATCAAAAGCAAAGACGAGGCTGTTCAGGGCCGTGTCCTTGGCGATGCGCAGTTCCTCCTCGGTCACTTCTCCGGAGCGGATGCGCTCGATCTCCTGACGCACGGCCACGATGGTATCGGTAGTGGAAGCGGACTTAGTGCTGCCGGAGACCTCGAACAGACCGGGGTGATCGTAGTTGGCGCCCCACCCTGCGGAAATGCTGTAGGCATAGCCCAGGCGCGTGCGCACCTTCTGAAACAGCCGGCTGGAAAAGCCGCCGCCCAGAATATCCGCCATCACTTCGAGCGCGGGGTAGTCCTTATCGCGAATCTCCCCGCCCAGATGGCCCAGAGTGAAGAAGGTCTGGGTGACATCCTCTTTTGCCGCCAGATAAACGCCCGGAGCAGCCTGTTCCTTCACCTTCGGGAAAGGCGGGACCTTCGGCTGCTGGACGGTCCAGCCGGCAAACAACTTCTCCAGCTTCGCTTTCATCTCAGCGGTGGAAAAATCGCCGCGCACCGCCAGCATGACATTTGCGGGGAAGAAATAGCGCCGGTAAAACCGGACCAGATCGTCGCGCTGGATCTTGTCGACGGTAGCGTATTCCATCTCCCAGCCGTAGGAGTTGTCGCGGCCGTAAAGGATGCTGGCGAATTCCCGTTCCACGATGCCGTGGGCGTCGTCATTGCGGCGGGCGATCGCGCTGCGAAGCTGGGTCTTGGCCAGTTCGACTTTGTCCTGGCGGAATTCCGGCGCGGTCAGCACGTCGTAAAAAGTAGCGAGGACTTCGTCGGTATTCTCCTTCAGCGCATTGAAAGAGACCGAGCCGTTGGTCTCGCCGATACCCGCCTCCACCGAGGCGGCGATATTTTCCAGTTCCTCGTCGAGCTGATCGCCGGTCCTGGTCCTGGTTCCTCCGCTGCGCATGACCGTGCCGGTTACGGTGGCCAAGCCGACCTTATCCTGCGGATCGAAGAGATTTCCGGTGCGCACCAGGGCCGTCCCGCTGACCAGCGGCAGTTCGTGATCCTCCAGCAGGTAGAGCCGCAGGCCGTTGGGCAGTGTGAAGGTGGCGACATCCGGAATCTGAATGGGCCGCAGCGGCGGATATTTCAGGTCTTTGTAAGAGGAGACGGCCCTGGCCGGCGCCTTGGCGGGAGCCGCTTTCGCCGCGGCCGCCGGTTTGGGTGCCGGCGCCTGCGCCGCCAGCACACCCGCGGCCAGGAGGAACAGCATCTCTAGTTTTCTCACTGTGCACCTCTGGAGGATTTGGCAGGTTGCGCGGTGAACGCGACGGTCCTCGACTCGGGGACGAAGTACTTGCGGGCGACGCGCTGCACGTCGTCCGCGGTCACTTTGTTGACCTCTTCAATGGACGTGAACACTTTACGCCAGTCGCCGTAGTCGGCGTAGTAGGCCGTCAGCAGCGAGGCCAGACCGGAGTTGTTGCCCAGTCTGCGGATCAGGCCGGCGCGCGTTTTGGTCTTGACGCGCGAAAGCTCCACGTCGCTGACCTTCTCGTTCTTGAACCGGTCCAGCACCGCGTACAGCTCCTTTTCATTTTCTTCGACGGTATGGCCGAGCCCCGGACCAACGAAGAAGACGAACAGGTTGGGATATTTCCCGCCGGGAAACGTATCGGCGCCGGAAGCGAACAGGGCCATGCGCTTGTCGCGCACCATATCGGTGTAGAGCCGGCTGGTGCGGCCGCCGGCGAGCAATTCCTGCATGACATCAAAGACGGCGTCGTCCTTATCGTACTCGCTGGGCCGCTTGTAGCCCACCAGGAGGAACGGCTGGCTGGGAGAAATCACCTGGGTTTGCTTGGGGCCTTGCTGCGGCGGCTCGGCGGTGTGCAGCAGGGGCGCCGGCGGGCGCGTCGGCATGGCCGAAAAATACTTATCGGCCAGGCGCCGCGCCTCGGCCGGGCTAACGTCGCCCACCACGCCGATGGTGATATTGGACGGCACGTAGTACTTGTTGTAGAAAGCCAGAGCGTCGGAGACCCGCAGGCTGCGGATATCGCTGGGCCAACCGGTACCCATAATGCGATAGGGATGGGCCTCGAACGCCGTCGCCAGGAAATTCTGGATCAGCTTGCCGCGCGGGCTGGATTCCACCCGCATCCGGTATTCCTCCATCACCACATCCCGCTCTTTGTAAAATTCGCGGAATACCGGGTGCAAAAAGCGCTGCGATTCCAGCAGGAACCAAAGCTCGATGCGGTTGGAGGGCAGGCTATAAAAATATTCCGTGGCATCGAGACCGGTGGTGGCATTCATGCCCACCCCGCCGTTCTCCTCGATGATTTGCGGGAACAGGTTGGGAACAACAAACGAATTGGCCTTCTCGACGGCCGCGTCCAGCGCCGCCTGGAGCGTTTTGACCTTGGCGGGATCGGCGCGCGGACCTTTATTCTTCTCCGCATTCAACCGGTCGTAAGCCTGTTCGATGGCGGCCAGCGCCTGCTTTTCTTCCGGCCAGTTCTTTGTCCCGATTGTCTCGGTGCCCTTGAAGGCCATGTGCTCGAACATATGGGCGATTCCGGTGGCGCCGGAGGGGTCGTCCGCGGAACCGGCATTCACGTAAGTGTGAAACGAAACCACGGGTGCATCATGGCGTTCCACGACAATGAAATGCAGCCCATTGGCGAGCGTGAATTCGCTGACCTTTTTCTCAAATTCTTTCAGATCCTGGGCCCCCAGAAGCAGGGGCACCAGACAGAGCAGAGTGCGAAATAGACGCATAGAGGTCGGGGTTACTCCAGTGCTACTTCTGAAGTTAGCACGGCCGCGGGCGAATTTACTCGTAGCGCAAAGCCACCACCGGGTCCAGGCGGGCGGCGCGGCTGGCCGGCCAGATGCCGAAAAACAGCCCGACGCACACCGAAACCATCACCCCGGACACCGCGGCCCACAACGGGACGGCCGTGGGCAGGCTGGGAAAGACCAGCCTCGCCAGCAGCGAGATCATCCAGCCAATGAACAGGCCGATCATGCCTCCCAATCCGGTCAGCACTACGGCTTCGGTCAGAAACTGCACCACAATGTCGCTGCTGCGCGCGCCCACTGCCTTGCGAATGCCGATTTCGCGGGTCCGTTCCGTAACGGAGACCAGCATGATGTTCATGACGCCGATGCCGCCCACCAGCAGGCCGATGGAGCTCAGGACCACCATGACCAGGGCGATTGTGCCGGTGACGCGATGGAAGTCCTCGATCATCTGCTCGGCAGTCGAGATGGTGAAATTATCGGGCTTGTTGTTGACAATGCGGCGCTCGATGCGCAGCGCCACGCGCACTTCGTCCATGGCCTGTGGGACCATGCCCGGCTGGGCAACGATGACCAGCATGTGCTCTTTGGCCGCCGGGAACATCTTGCGCATGGTGAAGTAGGGAATCAGGATGCGGGTATCGTCCTGGCCGGGAAACGAGGCCGCCGGCCGCGCCATCACGCCCACAATCTGCACGGAATGGCCGTCCACCTCGATCCATTTGCCGATCGGGTCCACATTCTGAAACCAGGATTTGCCGATATCTTCGCCCACCACGACCACGGGCATGCGGTGCTGGCTTTCCATATCGGTAAAGAACCGACCGGCCACCATCACCGTGCCGCCCGCGGCGTAGGATTCCTCGGTGCCGCCGATCTGGAGGTTATAGATATCGTTGCCCTTATACCGGGCCCGGTGAATGCCGCGATCGGGCCACATATAGGGGCTGACGTGCACCACGGTGGGGCACCGGGCTGCCACGCCGCGGGCCTCCTCCAGGGTCAGGGGGGGACGCTTGCGCTCTTCCGGCGTCCAGTCGCCCATCGCGCGGCCCTTCAGCACGATCATCGTATCCGGGCCGAAGCTGCGCAGGATATTGGTGATGGCGCCGTCCAACCCGGCCACGATCGAGCCCACGCCGATCACGGCGCCGGTGCCGATGATGACACCCAGGACCGTCAGGAAAGAGCGCAGTTTATGCTCGCGCACGGTGGCCAGCGCCAGCGCGATGCCCGAAAGCAGCGAACCGAACGTCATTGTTCCGCCCTCAGGGCTTCGATCGGATCGAGCCTGGCCGCGCGCCGGGCCGGGTAGATGCCGAAAAACAAGCCCACTGTCGCCGACAACAACACGCCGATCAGCACCGCGCTCAAAGGCAGCGCCATGGGCACGGGTGTCATGGTGCGGATCAGAATGGCCAGCAGCCAGGCCAGCGCCACGCCGATCAGGCCTCCGGTCGCCGCGAGCATGGAGGATTCCACCAGAAACTGGCTGAGAATATCCTTCTGCCGCGCTCCTACCGACTTGCGGATGCCGATCTCATGGGTGCGCTCGGTGACGACCGCCAGCATGATGTTCATGATCACCACACCGCCCACCACCATGAAGACCGAAACCACCCCCACCGCCGTAGCCGCGATCGCGCCGGTAAGCTGGTCCCAGAACGCGGTAAGCGAGGCCGAGGTGACGATGCTGAACGTGTCTTCTTCCTTCGGCCCCAGGTGCCGGTAGGCGCGTAGGAGCATCCGGACCTCTTCTTTCGCCTGCTCCAGGTGGGCGTGGTCGATGGCTACGGCGTCGTACCCCATGCCTTTCCGGTCGCCATAGATTTTGAAATAGGTGTCAACGGGAATCCAGACGAAGTTGTCCTGCGAGTTGCCGAACACCGATCCTTTAGCCTTGGCCGCCCCCACCACTTCGAAAGGCCGCCCCTCAATGACAATCGACTTGCCGATGGGGCTCACTCCGGTGAAAAAGCGCTCCTTCAAATCGTTGCCGATGAAGGCCACCGCCAGGCGCCGCTGATTTTCGATCTCGGTCGGAAAATGGCCCTCCACCGGCTGCGTGTTGGTGATGATGCCTAAGTTGGGGCTTACACCCTGGAGGCTCACGTTTTCCACCAGTTCGCGGCCCACGTGGACGGAAACGCCTTGCCCGGCCTCCAGGCCGATCTCGCGGATGAGCGTGGCATGGCGCCTCAGAAATTCGAACTCGTCGCGCTTGAGTTGAGGATTCCGCCGGAGCATCTCCAGGTACTTCTTGGGATCCCACCCCATCATCACGATGCGCCGGATATTGAAGCCGTCCGCCCCCATATCCGAAACATTCTGCTCGACATACAAATCCATGCCGTGAATCACGGACATGACCGCGATGAGGGTAGTGGTGGCCAGAATGATGCCCAGCAGGGTGAGGAAGCTGCGCAGCTTACTGCCGCGAAGGGAGGCCGCGGCGCCCGTTACCGCCTCCCAGAAGGATGCGTGCGATTGCATTTAGTGGGAATACGCGAGTGTTTCCCGCTTCGTTCCCGAGTGTTCCAAGATCCACTCTATCACCGTGGAATCCAGCCAGAAACGGGGCCCGCGCCGGGCAATGAAACCCAGGTGCCCGCCCTGCCGCGTGGCCAGCAGGTGCAGATTCGGATTGGTGTCGAAGGCGGCATGCCGGTACATCACGAAGGGAATGAAGGTGTCGTCCTCGGCATGGATCAGCAGGACCGGCACGCGAATGCGGTCCAGGAAGCGGCCCGAGGACTGCGTGGCGTAGTAGTGCGCGGCGTCCCGAAAGCCGAAAGAAGGCGCGGTGACGCGATCGTCCATCTCGATGATGGAGCGGATGCCTTCGAGATCCGCCGCCTGGTAGCGGCCGGTCGCCATCAGGCGCGTCCGCATGTGCCGCAAAAAGCGGCGCTCGTAAATCCAGTTGTCAGGCTCATGGATGCGTCCGGCACTGGCCGCCAGATCGATGGGCGCCGAAACCGAACAGACGCCTGCAATCGATCCCCGAGCGGCCTCTGCCAGCTCGCCCGCCAGCTTGAGCACCACGTTGCCGCCCAGAGAGAATCCCACCAGCCACACCGGGCCGCGTCCCTGAGCTTGCAGGTCTTCCACAATCACGCGCAGATCGGCGGTGAGCCCGGAATGATAGAGGGTGTTGCAGAAGCTTTCGGTCCCGCCGCACCCGCGCAGGTTCATGCGATGCGTCACAAAACCCGCGCCGAGGGCGGCATGGCTCATACCGCGCATGTAGCCGGATTCGCTCGACCCTTCGAGCCCATGCACCAGGATCATTTCTCCGCGCGGTGTTCCAGCCGGCCGCTGGGTCTTCACCAACACCTGCACATCCGGGGCGGTGCGATAGATCCGATCCTCCAGCGGGAACCGCACAGGGTCGTAGGGGCGGGGCCAAAAGTGCCCCGCCACCGTTTGCAGGTGGGGGTCGCCAAAAAGCGGCTCAAAAGGGAGCAAACATCCATTGTAAACTGGCAGTGTAGGCTGGAAAATTCGGCAGGAGTGGAAGCACAATGCGTTTTGGACGGCTGATTGCCCTTACCCTGATACTCACGCTCGCCGCCATGGCGGTGACGATCCCCAGACCCTCCCCAGAGTTTGTCATCACGTTGCCCGATGGAAAGCAGGCTTTGCTCAGCCAGTACCGGGGGAAGATTGTGGCCCTGGCCTTTGTCTCCACCACCTGTCCCCACTGCCAACGCCTCACGCAGGCCCTGACCGGCATCCAGCGAGATTACGGGGCGCGCGGTGTGCAAGTGCTGGAGACGGCCATCAATCAGGGCGCGGCCCAACTGATTCCGGCTTTCATCCAGCAGTACAAGAACAACTTCCCCACCGGACACTCGGATTGGAATATGGTGATGGAGTTTTTGCAGATCTCCATCATGAGCCCGGGCTATCTGCCCAAGATCGTTTTCATCGATCGCAAGGGCATCATTCAGGCTCAGTACGCCGGCGAAAACCCGTTTTTCGCGGACCAAAACCAGGACCGGAACGTGCGCGCCGAACTGGACAAGATGCTGCAGGCGTCCGCGATCGGCGTCAAGAAGACGCCGGCGCGGAAAACCACGTCGAAGAAGTGAGGAGCCGGGCCGCCCCGGTTCCCCGCCGCTCCGTCAGTCAATATAATCGTAGGCCACCAGCGTGAGAAACTCGACGAAATCGGGGCTGGTCATCATTTCCTCGAACAGTTTGCCCGCCCGCTGGTAGTTGCCACGCGCATAGCGCTCGGCGCCCAGTTTTTCGCGGAACCGGTCGAGCTGTTCGGCGATCGTCCGGCGCACCAGTTCGGCGGTCACCGGACGCCCGTCGGCCAGTTTGGCGCCGTGCCGGACCCACTGCCATACCTGGGCGCGCGAAATTTCTGCTGTCGCCGCGTCTTCCATCAGGTTGTAAATCGGAACGCAGCCGTTGCCCCCCAGCCAGGCTTCCAGGTACTGGATGCCGACGTCGACATTGATCCGCAGCCCTTCTTCGGTCTTGTCGCCATCGGGCACGGTCAGCAGATCCTGCGCCCGGATGTGGACATCCTCGCGCTTGAGCGCGATCTGGTTGGGCTCTTCCATGTACTCGTCGAAAATCTCTTTCGCCACCGGCACCAGCCCGGGATGCGCCACCCAGGTGCCGTCGTGGCCCGCCTTCACCTCGCGCAGCTTGTCCTGGCGCACCTTCTCCAGCGCTTTCTCGTTGGCTTCGGGATCGCTCTTGATCGGAATCTGCGCCGCCATACCGCCCATGGCGTGGATTCCGCGCCGGTGGCAGGTCTGGATCAGCAACTGCACATACGAATGGAGAAAGTGCCGGTCCATGGAGACTTGCGCGCGATTGGGCAGTACGAAATCGGGGCGATTGCGGAATTTCTTGATGAAACTGAAGATGTAGTCCCATCGCCCGCAGTTCAGGCCGGCGGAGTGCTCCCGCAGCTCGTAGAGGATCTCGTGCATCTCGAAGGCGCCCAGGATGGTCTCGATGAGCACGGTCGCCCGGATGCTCCCGCGTCCGATCCCCAGCCGCTCCTGCGCGAAGACGAAGACGTCGTTCCACAAGCGGGCTTCCAGATGGCTCTCCATCTTGGGCAGGTAGAAGTAGGGACCACTGCCGCGCTCCAGCAGGTTCCTGGCGTTGGTGAAGAAGTAAAGGCCGAAATCGAACAGCGAGGCGGAGATCGGCGCGCCATCCACCAACAGGTGCTTCTCCACCAGATGCCAGCCGCGCGGGCGCACCAGCAGCGTCGCCACCCGATCGTTCAGGCGGTATTGCTTGCCCTCCGGACTCTCAAACGTGATGGTCCGGTCAATGGCATCCCGCAGGTTGATCTGCCCTTCGATATTGTTCTGCCAGGTGGGCGAATTGGAATCCTCGAAATCCGCCATGAACATATTCGCGCCCGAGTTCAGCGCATTGATGATCATCTTGCGATCCACCGGGCCGGTGATCTCGACGCGCCGGTCCGTGAGATCGCGCGGAATCGGAGCGACGGTCCAGTCCGACTCCCGGATCGACCGCGTCTCTTCCAGGAAATCCGGCAGTTTGCCCGCGTCCAGCTCCGCCTGGCGCACCTTGCGGCGCTCGAGCAACTGCTGCCTCCTGGCTTCGAACGTTCTTGCCAGGCTGGCCAAAAAACGCAATGCTTCCGGAGTCAGTACCTGGGCGTAACCACTCGTGACGGGACCACGCAGGCCGATCCCCTCTTTTTCGAGTTCCACTGCGACAGTAGCCATATTGCTATCAGCGTACCCCAACTAGCCCGTCCGCCACGCAGCTCTTCCGGGCCACTTGCCGTTAAATCGCTTCCAGTTCTTCTTCGAGGGTCTGCTTTTGGGAAAGATCGGCGTAGTAGCCGCCCGCGGCCACCAGCTCGGCATGAGTGCCGCGCTCCACGATCCGGCCTTTTTCGAGCACCACGATCACGTCCGCCTGCCGCACGGTCGAAACGCGGTGC
>CAZMRK010000340.1:0-10956 GCA_964568355.1 uncultured Solibacteraceae bacterium
TTTGGTGAAAAAGCGCGAATAGATCAGGTGCAGGATGGCGTGCTCGACGCCGCCGATGTACTGATCGATTTCGAACCAGTAGGCGATCTTCTTGGGATCGAACGGCGCCTGATCGTTCTTCGCATCGCAATAGCGATAGAAGTACCACGAGGAATCGATGAACGTGTCCATCGTGTCCGTTTCCCGCCGTGCGTCTTCCCCGCACTGCGGGCATTTCACATTGACGAACGAGGGTACGGCTTCGAGCGGCGAACGGCCCGTGCCGGTAATCTCTACCTCGGTCGGCAGGACCACCGGCAGGTCTTTCTCCGGCACCGGCACCATACCGCAGCGCGGGCAGTAAAGGATCGGAATGGGGGTGCCCCAATAGCGCTGCCGCGAGATCCCCCAGTCCTTGATGCGATAGGTGATCGCCGCCTGTCCGAAACCCTTTTCCGCGGCATAAGCGGACATGCGCGCGCGGGCTTCGGCGCTCGGCAGGCCGGACCACTGGCCGGAATTTTCGGTGATGCCATACTCCTCGAACGGCCCCTGCATCTCCTCGACCCTGGCCAACTCGCCGTCGGCCGGGCGGATCACCGGCCGGATCGGGATGCCGTAGGTCTTGCAGAATTCGAAATCGCGCTGATCATGCGCCGGAACGGCCATGATCGCCCCCGTGCCGTAGGTGACGAGTACGAAATTGCCTACCCATACCGGTACCTTCTCGCCGCTATAAGGATTCACGGCATAGTGCCCGGTGAAAAAACCTTCTTTCTCGATATCGCCCGGATCACGGTTGGCGCGGGCATCCACCATGGCCTTGGCGCGCGCCCGGCCGTCCGCGTCCAGCAACTTCTCACCCAGCGGATGCTCCGGTGCCAGGATTACGCAGGTAGCGCCGAAAATCGTATCCACACGCGTGGTGAAGACACGGATGGGCTCACCCGTCCCTTCCAGGTGGAAATCGGCCTCGGTTCCCTCGGACCGGCCGATCCAGTTGCGCTGCATGGTAAGCACGCGCTCCGGCCAGCCGCCTTCGAGTTCCTTCATATCGTCCAGCAACTGATCGGCGTAAGCGGTGATCTTCAGAAACCACTGGTCCAGCGCGCGCTGCTCCACGGGCGTGTCCTCGTGGCGCCAGCAGCAGCCATCCACCACCTGCTCGTTGGCCAGCACGGTGGCGCACTTGGGGCACCAGTTGACCAGGGCCTTCTTGCGATAGGCCAGCCCGCGCTCCAGCATCTTGAGGAAGAACCACTGGTTCCAGCGGTAGTATTCCGGCTCGCAGGTGGAGACTTCACAGTCCCAGTCGTAGCTGAAGCCGAACCGCCGGTGGGTCTTCTTCATGGCGGCGATGTTCTGCAGGGTCCATTCGCGCGGAGGCCGCTTGTTGGCAATCGCGGCGTTTTCCGCGGGCAGGCCGAAGGCATCCCAACCCATCGGATGCAGCACATTGAAGCCGCGCATCCACTTATAGCGCGCCAGCGCGTCGCCGATCGAATAGTTGCGAATGTGGCCGATATGCAGCGTGCCGCTGGGATACGGAAGCATCTCCAGCACGTAAAACTTCGGCTTGGAGGAGTTCTGCTCCGCCTTGTAGAAATCGGCATTCTCCCATCGCTGGTGCCACTTCAACTCGATCTGGTTGTGGTCGTACGGCTTCTCGGGCATAATTTCTTCAGTTTGTTCAGGTTCTTCCGGTCGTCGCCTTCCTGCTCCACGGGAGTCTCCAAAATGAATGGCTTCGACCGCAATTTCGGGTGCGCCAGAATTCGCCGGAACCCGGCCTCCCCAATGTGTCCTTCTCCGATATTCTCATGCCGGTCCACTCGCGACCCAAGTCCGGATTTGGAATCGTTGGCATGGATGACCTTCACGTTGGCCAGGCCCAGCGCGCTTTCGGCCTGCCGCAGCGTTTCCCGCAGCCCCGTTTCGGAGGCGACGTCGAATCCCGCCGCCAGCAGGTGGCAGGTATCCAGGCAATAGCCGACCTCGACGTCGGTGACCGCGGCCGCCAGGTCGTGGATGGCCCGCAGTTCTTCCAGCCGGCCCCCGATCTGCGCACCCGCGCCAACCGTGTTTTCGAGCAGCACCGTCGTCGCGGTCTTGCGGCCCTGGGCCGCTTCCCGCAGGCCCGCGGCAAAGGCCGCGATTCCCTGCTCCAGCGCCTGCCCCCGGTAGCTGCCCGGGTGCACCACCAGGTACTCGGCGCCCAGGGCGTCCGCGCGCTCCAGTTCACCGCGAAAGGCGGCCACGGACTTGCCCCGGATCGCCGGGTCGGCCGATGCCAGATTGACCAGATAGCTCACGTGGATGACCAGCGGCTGCAAATCGAACCGCTCCCGCGCCCTCCGCAAAAGACCGGCTGCCGCCGGACCCGGTGTGGACGCGCGCCACATCCGCGGACTCGAGGAAAAAATCTGGAACGTGTTCGCGCCTAGCTCCGCGGCCTGAATCGCCGCCTTTTCGAACGATTCCGCTATGGATGTGTGGATTCCGATCCGCAGATCTACATGTTAGCAATTATTGGATGGAAATCCGGTTGGGCAGGTTGCCGAGGTCATAAAACTGGTGCGCGAGCCCGGCCGGGCCTACCGTGACCACGCGAAAGCCCGAGCGAGCCTCGCCCAGCGGTTTGCCGACCGGTCCCGTCGTGATCATCTCGATCGATCCATCCCGGCCCAGGTCGTTGCGGTGGTAATGACCGCTGAACACGTGGCGGACGCCATACTGGTGGAACAGCGCCAGGTAGCGTTTGCGAGTCTCTGTGGGGATATTGAAGTATTGATCCGCTTCATTCGGGTCCTGGAGGAACCAGGAGTGGTGCTGGAACACGATCAGCCGCTGCACTCCCTCCCCCTTCGCCTTTGCGAGTTCCGCGCGTAACCAGGCTTCCTGCTTGGCAGCCTCTTCCGGAGCCTTTTGAGGATGGCCGATCAGGCTCGAATTCAGCACAAACCCAACCATATCTCCCGAGCGAAACGTGTAGTAATCCCGTCCGAAGCGCTCGCGATAAACGGCCAGCGACTCCGGAGTTGGATCATTGCCGACGTCGTGATTGCCGGCGACGCTATAGAGCGGGATCCCGGGATCGAGTTTAGCGGTGATTCGGTGGTATTCCGCCGCTTGCGCCGCGTCTCCCGCGCGGTTGATCAGATCACCGGTAATGACGACAAAGGCCGGATGCAGCCGGTTAGCCGTAGACACGGCAAACTCCAGGTTGGCAGTTTCCTGAGCAAAACCTCGATTCTCCTCATACATGCCCAACTGCGGGTCAGAGAACTGCAGAAAGAAATAGGATGCCGGTGCCGCCTGGGCCAGGCAGGCCCCGAGCAGCAAGTAAATCAGTCGCACCATGCGGTCAGCTTACCATCGCTCGCCGCATGGGCATCGACTGGGCTGCTGCGCGCGCTGCTGTCTCCCGCCCGCCGCGGTCCGGAGAGAATTATTTCGAGAGGAAAGGTCCCCTCATCTTCAGCAGCGCGTCGCAATCACTTCGAGGTATTCGGCATCCACCTTGGTGGTACCGTCGCCGGCCTGATTGTGCGCGGACCACAGGTCGACCAGTTCGCTCCTCAACCGCTCCTGTCCGCTCTCGCAGAGTGAAGCGAATGCCCGCGACATCGGGCCGTAATTGAGGCGATAGAATTCCACCACCGCTTCCGGCGGGAATGGATACTCAAAATCATAGAAGTACGGGGTGCACCTCAGATCCGTCGTGCCTGCCCGGAACCGGTCGCGAACGGTGGATTCCTCTCCCCAAAGCACCGGCGACGGCATTCCCGAGGGCGCAATGTGCCTGGAAATCGCCCGGAACATCTGGCCTACGAATCCGCCGGGAGTCCAATTCGCCATGGCAATCATCCCGCCGGGCCGGCACACGCGAACGAGTTCGGCTGCCACGCGATCCGGCTGGGGAGCAAACATCGCCCCGATCAGGCTGACCACCACGTCGAACTGCCCGTCCTCATACGGCAGCGATTCGGCGTCCCCTTCTTCAAAAGTGGCCTCCAGCCCTTCGGCCGCCGCCCTCGCGCGAGCGTTCTCCAGCCAGTTCGTCGAAATGTCGCAGCCGGTCACCTGCGCTCCGACCCTGGCTGCCATCAGAGCAAGTTGCCCCGAGCCGCAAGCGACATCCAGCAGGCGGGTTTCCGGCGCGACTCCAAGCCGCCGGAAGAACTGCGCCGCGCTTTTTTTCAGGTAGCGGGAGAAAAGGTCGTAGTCCCCCGACATCCAGGTCGTTTTCAGGCGAGCCTTCAGTTGATCGAATTCGCTGACCGCCTGTACCTCTTGTGCCATCGTACTCATACTGCAGCATCCCTCCATTTGGACCGGCATTTCTCACGATCCACTTCTCACTATGAGGCTCCGAGGTGTGGAATACTTGATCCATCGTCCCGTATTCTTGGCAGGGATGCCCGGATTCTCCGTCGTAACGCCCCCATGAGGTTTTGAAAATGGACGTGCTCTCCGAAGTCCTGCGAGTGGTCAAGCTCCAAGGGGCGCTGTTTTTCAACGCGGAGTTCTCCGCCCCCTGGTGCATTCGCTCCGCCGAGTCAACCGCCATGGCACCCCACCTGTCCCCTGGCGCGGGCCACATGATTCTGTACCACTTCCTCTGCGAGGGGCGCGCCTATGCCCGGCTCCCCGATGGACCCCGGGAAGAGTTGACCGCCGGAGACATCGTCATCCTGCCGCACGGCGACACCCACCTGCTGGGCAACGGCTCGCCCGAAAAACCGGTGGATTCCATGCAGACCTTCGCGAAACACCTCATCCAGGGCCTGACACCCGCCCATTTTGGCGGCGGAGGCGAGATCACCAGATTTGTCTGCGGATTCCTCGCGTGCGAGCCGCGCCTGAGCGAGGTCTTTCTGGCCGGCTTACCCCGAATCCTGAAAGTGCATATCGCCAAAGAGCCGTCCGGACAATGGCTGGAACAGTTGATCCGGTCTTCGGTGGACGCGGCCAGCGGATCGTACGCTGGCAGCGGGTTGGTGGTCGCGAAACTCTCGGAAGTGCTTTTCGTGGAGACGTTGCGGCGCTATATCGAGGCGTTGCCCGCGGACCAGGTCGGCTGGCTCGCAGGCGCGCGGGACCCCCTCATCGGCCAGGCTCTCGCTCTCCTGCACAAGGACCCCGCGCACCCCTGGACCATCTCCAGCCTGGCCCGGCGCGTGGGCCTTTCCCGTACCCGGCTAGCCGAACGCTTCCGCCATTTCCTGGGAGAATCCCCGATGGCCTACCTGGCCCAGTGGCGGCTGAAGCTGGGAGCCGAGATCCTGCAATCCACCGAAGACAGCGTGGCCGAAGTCGCCGCGGCGGTGGGCTATGGCTCGGAAGCCGCCTTCAATCGAGCCTTCAAGAGAGAACTGGACTGCACACCGGCAAGATTCCGCCGCAAACGGGATTCACCCTAGTGGTCCTGTCCGCCTCAGTCCTGCCGCAACGCCGCGATGGGCTCCACCCGCATGGCGCGCCGCGCGGGAAAATAGCAGGCTGCGGCGGCCACCGCCGTCAGCAGCAGCGAGACCGTCAGGAACGTCAGCGGATCGGTGGCGCGAGTGTGGAACAACAGGCTCGAGAGCGCCTGTCCCAGCCACAAAGCCCCGATCAACCCCAGCGCCAGGCCCGCCAGGCTTAGCTTCAGTCCCTCCCCGAGAATCATGCGGAAGATCTCGCCGGCCTGCGCGCCCACCGCCATGCGAATGCCGATCTCATGAGTGCGCGTCACAATCGAATACTGGATGAGGCCGTAGATCCCGATCGCCGCCATCAGCAGCGCCACGGCGGCGAACCCGATCAAAAGCGAGGTCTCAAAGCGGCGCTGCCGGAGAAAATCGCCGAGCCGGTCCTCCAGAGTGGTCACGTGGTAGAGCGGCGCCTGCTTGTCCACACCGCGCACGGCAGCTTGAACCGCCGCCACGGTCGTTAGCGGATTCTCCGTGGACGTTCTGACCAGAAGCGTCGCGAGCCGGGAAGGATCCTGCGCCAGCGGCTCGAACGTCTGCGGGATCGGCTCATTCTCCAGCCCCTGCCGCCGCATATCGCCCGCTACCCCGACAACCGTAAACCATTGCCCGGAGTCTCCGGAGTCGAGCCGGAATCGCCTTCCGACCGGGTCGCGCCCCGGCCACAAGCGCCGCGCCATCGCATCGTTGAGAATCGCGACGCGCGGAGAACCCGGCCCATCCTGGGCGGAAAAGAAGCGTCCCCGAAGCAGCGGCGTCCCCATCGTCTGGAAGAATTCCTCGCTGACCGCGTCCAGCCGGAACCGCAGCCGCTCGGAAACGGCCCTGCCACCCTCTTCCGCGCTAAGCGTCTGCTCCGGACTGCCGCTGATGAAAAGATTCTCGATCATGCCGGCTCGCTCCACGCCGGGGATCGAGGCAATCTGCTCCAGCACGCGGCGATAAAAGCCGGCGCGCTGCGCGATCGTCGGAAAACCGGGGCTCGAAAGCTGTATCGAAAGAACCCGCTCCGGCCGGAATCCCAGGTCGACCCTCTCCACCGACCACAGGCTCCGCATCAGCAGCCCGGCGCCCACCAGCAAAACAATCGCCAGCGCGAATTCCGTCACCACCAAGGCACGGCGAACTCTGCGCGTCGCCGCTCCGCCCGAGATGCCTCGGCCTTCCTCCTGGCCGGACGACCGCAACGTCTGCCGTGCCAGCGTGAGCGCCGGCGCCACTCCGACCAGAATTCCCGTGAGCAGGCAAAGGGCCGAAGCCCAGCCGAGCACTCGCCAGTCAAGTGCCACCTCATTCAGCCGAGCCAGGTCCCCCGGCCTCACCGCCAGAATGATGCGGATGCCCGCTCGGGCGACCGCCAGTCCCAACAATCCGGACAGGACTGCCAAAGCCAAACTCTCGGTGAGCAACTGCCGGACGATCCGCCCGCGGCTGGCCCCGAGCGCCGCGCGGATGGCGATCTCCCGCGCCCGGACCGCGCCGCGAGCCAGCGAAAGGCCGGCCACGTTGGTAGCGGCAATGAGCAGCACGCAGAAAACCGCGCCCGTGAGCATCCATAGCGCCACGCGTGATCGCGGCCCGGTTACCTGCAAGCTCAACGGTACGACGCTGATGCCTCGCGTCCGTTCGGCCGCCGGCAACTGCTCATCGAGACGGCGTGCAATCGTATTCATCTCCGCCTGGGCCTGCCCCAGGGTCACACCCGGTCGAAGCCTTCCCACAACCGACCAGAAGCCCGGCCCGCGCGCGCGGCGATAGGCCTCCCAGTCCCGAAACATCGTGTGCGGCTCCCACACGTCGGCATTGAGTTGCGGAAACTGGAAGCTTGCCGGGAGGATGCCGATGATCCGCGACGGAGCGCCGTCAATCTCGATCGTCGCGCCGATCGCGTCTGGTGCGCCTCCGAAACGGCTCTGCCAAAAGCGGTAGCTGATCAGGGCCAGATGCTGCCGCTCCTCCGCTTCTTTCGCCGAGAAGATGCGCCCGTACAAAGGCGGGACGCCGAGCAACGGAAACAAGTTGGGGGAATGCCGGACGGCGCTGATCTGCTCCGCCCCGTCTCCACCGGTGAGCGTCACCGAGACCCCGTCAAAGAATGCCATCTCCGCGAAGCTCTTGCTTTGGCTCCGCCACTGCTCCACATTCCAGTACGCGGACCTGCCTTCGCGAAGGCTCTGGCTCGGCGCCTCGCTCCACAACATCGCCAACTGCTCCGGGGACCGGAACGGAAGCGGGCGCAGCAGCACCGCATTCAGCACGCTGAACATGGCGGTATTGGCGCCGATGGCCAGCGCCAGAACGGCCGCCGACGTCGCGGTAAAGCCGAAGCTCTTGCGGAGAGTTCGCGCCGCATAGCGCGCGTCCTGCGCCATTGCTTCCACCAGCGCGAACGCACGCTGCTCCCGATATCTCTCCTTCATCGGCTCGACGCCTCCGAAGCTTCGCAGGGCGGCGGATCGTGCCTCCGCGGGAGTCATGCCGGCCTTGAGGTTGTCCGCCGCCTGCATCTCCAGGTGAAAGCGGACTTCCTCCTCCAACTCGCGCTCCAGCCGCCCTCGCCCGAACAGCCCGCGTAGCCTGGCCGCCAATGCCCTGGCCCGGCTCATTCACGCTCCTCCGGCGAGTTCTCCATTAGACAACCTACAGGAATAGCTTATCGGAGTCTCCTTTAGGCAGTCAACAGAAAAGAACGAGCCGGGTAGAGAAGGCCCGCCTACTCCGCGCGCAGCATCTCGACCGGCTCGATCTGCATCGCATGGATCACTGCCGGAACCGCGGCCAGCAGCGCCGCCGCCAAAATGGCCAGGGACGGAAGCGCGAGCATCGCCGGATCCTCCGCTTTCACCTGATACAAAAGCGTCTGCACGTATCGCGCCGATGGCACCGCCAGTGCCATGCCCGTGGCGGCTCCCAGCACGACCATGGCCAGGACATCCATCGTGACCCGCCGCGCAACGTCGCCGGTCCCCGCGCCCAGGGCGATGCGGATGCCGATTTCGCGCCGCCGCTGCGCAATCGTGTATTCCAGGATTCCATAAAGGCCGACATTTGCCAGCAGCAGCGCCACCGCCGCAAAGAACAGCGCCAGCGCGGCCAGCAGCCGTTCTCGAATCGTCTGCGCCTCAACCAGTTCGATCTGCGTGCGCACGTTGCTGACCCGAAATCCGGGATGCGCCCGCGCAACCTCGCGCCGCAGCGTCGTTGCCATGCCCAGTGGATTGGCTGCCGAGGTGCGTACGACGAAGGCCCCCTGCCGGAGCGGCTGTGCGACACCCTTGGCGTCGACCCCGTGCAACGGGACATACGCCACCGGCAACGTGGGGCCCCGCATGCTCTCGTACGGAACGTCGCCGACCACGCCCACAATATGGTCGGGACCGCCATTCCCTCGCGCGAATGTCCGTCCGATCGGGTCTTCTCCCGGAAAGAACTGCTTCGCGAACGCCTCGCTGACAATCGCCGTTCCCGGGGATGTATCGCCCTCCCGAAAGTCTCTTCCACGGATGAGCGGAACCTTCATGGCCGCGATCCAGCCGGGAGAGATGCCCATATAGTAGCCCAGGACCGGTCCGGGAGGCGCCCCGTTGATCGAAATGAAGCTCCTGGTGGATACGCCGCTCAACAACGGCCAGGTCGCGATTGCGGCCGCCTCTACGCCGGGAACCGCGCGCAAGTGGTCCGCCACCTGATCCCAGGCGACCGGTGGCTGATCCGAGGCCGCCACCGTATCCAGCGCGAGGATCCTTTCCGGAGAAAAGCCGATGGGACGGTGAGACAGGCGATCGAACGTCGCCACAAACAGGGTGGCGGCGAAAAGCACGAGAAAGCAGAAAGCGGCCTGCAGCGCGACCAGTACGCGCATCATCCTGCGCCGTGAGTGCGGATCGTCGCCTCCTTTGAGGGCGCTGACCGGCTGGACCGCCGAGGCGCGCAGGGCCGGCAGCAGGCCGAGTAGCAGCGTCACGCCGAGCGTCAAGGCAATCCCGAACCCCAAGGCGCGCCAGTCGGTCGAAAGGAACAGGCGCACCGGCCGGTCCGCCGGATTGATCCTGCTCACCACGAACGGCGCGGACCACCGGGCGAACAGTTCGCCGGCTGCCGCCGCCAGGATGGCGAGGATCGCGCCTTCCACCACCACCAATTGCACCAATCGCAGCCGTCCCGCGCCAATCGAGACGCGTAGCGCCATCTCCCGGGCCCTCGCTGCCGCTTGAGCCGTCATCAGGTTGGAGATGTTCGCGCACGCAATCAGGAGCACCAGCACCACCAGTAAACCCAGGGCTGCCAGCGGCGTTCGATACGCTTTTTGCAGGGTGGAAACACCAGCGGCGGCCGGATTGAGCACGAGCGACTGTTTCAGAAACTGCCCCATGATTAGCTTGTTCACGCCCTTGAACCCCTTCGCCTGCTCCTGTTCAAAAGCCCGGGAGACTGCGTCCAGCCTGGCGCGCAGAGGTTCCGGCGCCGTCCCCGGTTGCAGTTTCGCAAACGTCCGGAACCACATCGCGTTCGGATTGCTAACCGCGGAGTGCATCATCGTTGGCACGAAAATGTCGGTCACGGTTCCGGGCTCAGTGCCGCTGAACGGCTCATCCAGGACGCCAATCACCTCGAACACATCGTTGCCCGCGTGGAAGACATCGGAGCCCAAATGAAATGTCCGCCCGATCACCGTTGGATCCCCTCCAAAGCGGCGTATCCAGAAATCGTGTGAGAGCACCGCATATGGGTGCTGCTGCGGCTTCAGATCATCGGCTTCCGTGAGCAGCCGGCCAATCGCGGGCCGCAGCCCGAACGAGGCGAACATCCGCCCCGAGACATATTGCACATATGCCTTTTCCATCTCCTGATCCGACTTCCAGGTCAGATCCCTGTGCACGGCAAACGAGATAGCCAGCAGTTCAGCCTGCCCCTTCGCCGCCTCCCTCATCCGCTGGAACGCCGGATAGGTCCAGGCCTCATTGGTCCCCGGCTTGCCGTCGAGACCGGTCCCCTCGCGCGCGAGAACATAAAGCTGCTTCGGCTGCGCCACCGGCAGCGGCCTCAGCATGAGAGCATCGATGAGACGAAACGCCGCCGTGCAGGCCCCGATCGCCAGCCCGAGCGACAGAATCGCCGCCGCCGAGGTCATTTTTCTTTTCCGGATCTGCCTCCAGCCGAAGACCACATCGGCGCGGAGCGCGTCCAGCCAGGCGACCAGCCGGACGTCGCGGCTCTGTTCCCGATGCCGGAGCGCCGAGCCAAACGCACGCCGGGCTTCTCCGGGATCGCGCCCCTGTTCGATCGCCTCTTCCACATGCGACTGAAGCTCTTCCTCGATTTCACGGCTCACCGGATCGCCGCGAAACACATTGACAATGCGCGACCAGATCGACATGGCAGACCTCGTACGGCGGAATATTTAGAGATCCTAGTATACAGATGTCTATGTAGATCTGCCAGCCCCGGAGATCCCACCCACTTTGTTGCCCGCCCCCGTAGCGCGCGCTTCAGCGTGCCGCGT
>CAZMRK010000341.1:0-2558 GCA_964568355.1 uncultured Solibacteraceae bacterium
GTAGGAATCAAAATTCCAGTGGACTACTCCGACCGTCTGTTGAACGACTCCAACGCCCAGGTACAAGTGCTCATCGACGGATCTGACAGCTCGGTAGCCGGGCAGGCCATCAACGTCTCCACGTCGATCGGGCTGGATGAATCCTTGCGCCGCGCGGCGAACGGCCGCAAGACTCTGCCGGTGGAGATGCGCCCGAAGCTGCTGTTTAACCCCGATTCGCGCTTCCCGAATTTCTTTCTGCCCGGGCTCACGGCCATCCTGCTGTTCGATATCACTACATTCCTGACGGCGTTTTCCATCGTGCGGGAAAAAGAACGCGGAACCCTGGAACAGCTCTTCGTAACGCCGGTAAAGCCCTTCGGTTTACTGCTCGGCAAGCTCATTCCGTATCTGGGGATCGGCTTTTTTGAGCTTTGCCTGATTCTCTCCCTGATGCATACGGTCTTCCGTGTGCCCATTCACGGAAATGTATGGCTTCTCGCCTGCCTTTCGCTTCCGTATCTCTTCGTATCGCTCTCGCTCGGTATTCTCATCTCGAGCCGCGCGAACTCACAACCCGAAGCCATGCAGCTCTCGTTTGTGGCCATCCTCCCGAGCATCTTCTTTTCCGGCTATATCTTCCCGCGCGAGAGCATGCCGCCCCTCTTTCACACGTTGAGCTACTTTCTCCCCGCAACCTACTACATCGACATCATTCGTGGAATCGTACTGCGCGGCGCGGGGCTCTCCCATCTCTGGATGGATGGCGTGGCCCTGGTGGCGATGGGGACCTGTTCCCTCATCATCGCCGCGCGCCGCTTTCAGAGCAAAGTCATCGTTCCCTAAGAGGCTGGCTTCCACAAGGGATCACGGTACGTTGGTCCGCCGCATCAAATCGTCCACCTTTTGCGCAATCAGCTCCTCCACGGCGAAACTATAGGGCGCCGGCAGACCGTATTCGTCCATATCCTCCACGCCCTCATAACCACCTTCTCGCAGTACGCGCAGGGATGGAATGTAGGAGAGCAATTCGTTGTTATAGCCCGCCACCCACGTGTTGTCGTTTCCGTATTGCTTCTTGAAGCGCAGGCAATAATCCACTACGGATTCTCCCGTCAGCGCAATCAACGTAAGGCTTCCGCCGAATCTCCACACCTGCACCGGATACGGGTGCTCGCGCGGTAATTTGCCGTCGTGCTCCAGTTTCGATATCAGGTATTGAATCTGCCGCCGCTTGCCGGCGGTTGTGGCCGCGTCCAGGCGTGCCTGTAGCGCTTCCCTGGTCGGAGGCTCCTGGAACTGCACCTGCACCACGTCGTACGCTGTCCGCAGCCGTCCCCCGTCGATTCGCGCCATCTTTCCGCCGAGCACCAGGCTGACCGACCGGGCGAGGATCTTCCCGTACATGGTGGCGAGTTCCACTGCCTCATTCGCATCGCTGTTCATCATGCGCGGTAGCGGATTGGCGTCCCCGCCACAACCTTGCACGAACAGCGCGGTCGCTCCCGGATAGCGGTTCTCCAACTCCAGTTGCGCGTGCCCCGCATAGTCCCCGCTGATCTTGTACCCCGAAAGCGCCGTCGTGTGGCAGGAGTACCCGAATAGGATCGCCCGCAGTTCGCCGGAGGGCGTGCGAATGGCCATTACCGGCACATCCTGGTCGACGGGTCCCGGCAGACTCCGCCCGCCGGGCCGCGATCGCCGCCGGTTCACCGCGATTCCCGCCAGTCCCTGATCGAACGAAATCTCTGCCGGCGCCAGCCGGTCCAGCGCCTGTCCGATCACCTCCACCATCCGGTCCACCAACCAGTGGGTATACCGGTCCACCACGGCCTTTTGCTCTGCCGGCAAGTCGTAGTAAAGGTGCAATACCTGCCCCGTCACAGGCGCGCTGTGGTTGTGCGAGTAGTTCAAAACAAGCCCCTCGCGCGCCAGCCCGAATTGCTTTTGCGCCCTTCCGGCGATCTCGTCGATCATCGCCACGTCCAGGCCTTGCAGGTCGCTCGTCACCAGTACCGCCTTCGTACCTGCCTCGTCCTCGAATGCCGCTGCCTTGACGTAAATGTCCTCCAGTACACCCTCCGATACCTTCGTCCGGTTGGCGTAGCCGGAAAGCCAGATCGGCTCCTGCGGCGTCACCTTGACCTTGGCGGCCCCGGCCTTCCAGGCGCCGTGAGCGGCCCCCGCGAAGACCGCCAGCAGTAAAACCCACCTCCCTGGTGCAAACCTCATGACTCCTCCTCGTTGGTCCATCAGAATGTCATTCGCAATCCGAACTGAATCAGGCGATTCTCTGTCGAGGTGCTCGTAATCCGCCCCACCTGCCCCGGAACCGTGATGTCCGTGGCCGGATTCCCGAAATTTGCGTGATTGGCAATATTGAAAAACTCCGAGCGGAACTGTACCCGGATCCGCTCCGCAAAGGTAAAGTTTTTGTAGACGGAAACGTCGAACGTCACCAGCCCCGGTCCAGTCAGGATGTTCTTGCCCGCGTTCCCCAAGGTAAATGGCGCCGGAACTGCGAACGCCGCCGGGTTGAACCATTGGGTGATGCCCGGATCGCTCACATGCCAATCCCC
>CAZMRK010000342.1:0-6105 GCA_964568355.1 uncultured Solibacteraceae bacterium
AAAGTGGGCAGTTCTCAGTGACGCAATTCGGTGAGGCGCCGCTGCATCTCCTCCGGCGTTACGTTTTCTATGTGCCGGCCCACCAGCCATTCGTGCCCGAATGGGTCGCGAATCATACCAGTGCGCTCCCCATAGAACTGATCCGCCGCTTTACGTACGACCGTTGCTCCCGCCTCAACTGCCCGCTCCACCAATTCGTCCACGCGATCCACGTGCAAGTGGATGGAAAAGGTTGTTCCGCCGAGAGCCAGCGGGCTGAGGATGCCGTGTTCAGGGTATTCATCCGCGAGCATTAAAATGGTCTCTCCAATTTTGATCTCCGCGTGTCCTATGCGCCCGCTCGGCTCTGTCAAGCGAAACAGTTCTTTCGCCCCGAATGCCCGGGCGTAGAAGTCGATCGCGCGCGCTACTCCAGATATGCGCAGGTAAGGATAAACCTCATGTATCGTAGCGTACGACTTTGGTGTAGTAGCCATCTGATCTCGTCTCTCTGAATGCCAAGGCCTTCGACATTCCTCTACGCAACGAAGATACGAGACAGGCCGAAGCAGCGTCTTGGATAAATTTTTCCTCTAGTTTGTAAGGGGAGTAGCCGCAAAAAGATCATTCCGGAATACTACTCAGCCGCCACGTGGCTTGGCCGACGCGTCGTAACTGGCCGATAGCAGGGTGGGGTAATACCTGAAAACCTGCGGAATTCCCGGTTGAGGTGGGACTGATCATAATAGCCGCCGTCAACGGCGACACCCGCCCAGTTGACGTAATCGCCCTGGGCGGCACGGGCAATTACGGCTTGAAATCGCCGTATGCGCGAGTACACTTTTGGCGTCAACCCAACCGAACCGCGGAACAGCTCGATAAACCGTTTAGCACTATAGCCGGTTTCATTTTGCACTTGCCTGATGCGGGTTACATCCGGCATGCCGGTCAATGTTCGGATCGCGTGAGCAACAGCAGGATGGAGGACGTTCGGGCTTTGAAGACGAGCTAGAAGAGTGTGTTCAAGCAGCATGAACATGCATCCAGGAGTTCGCGCCTCTCTAAGCCTCTCACCCAATTCATGTGCCGCAGGTCCCCAGAGATCTTCCAGAGCAACGTGTCGGTTGGTCAGTTCATCAGATGGCAGGTCGAAGAAAGGCGCTGTTCCCCCCGGATGAAAATGAACCCCGATTACCGGTCCTTTTCGGGAGGTATCCAGCACAAAGTAGCGGGAATGAGGGCCGCAGACGACAGAGTCATGAAAGCGCTGGCCGAGAACGTCGGCGTCATCCCTGAAGACGCGCAAGCTCTGGACACCAAGATTGAAGACCAGTTCCATCGTTCCTGTAGGCAGCGTGCGCTCACGCTGGTGCTCAACGATGTAGCTTGGGAGATACCACAAACACTCGACGAAGGCGTTGAGCGGCGCACCGGGCCGATGGAACGTGGGCAGCATTCCTCTGCTTTCCATTCTATCTAAAGAATGAGAGCTCCAAGCCGTCTCTACCGGTGCCTTATTTGCCTATCGTGCCGCCGACTACGGTGGCGCAGTACGCGCATCGGCGCGCGGCAATAGGAATGGAGCTGAGACATTCGGGGCATTCTTTACTTGTCGGATCAGGTGAAGCCTCGCCTTTACGGATGCGTGCCATCAGTGTGTTCATTGGGAGAACGACGAAAAAGTATACTGCCGTTGCGATCAGCAGAAACGATACAACTGAATTCACGAAATCTCCGAACAGGAACTTGCTGCCGTTGATTTCGAACTGTATCGCCGAGAAATCCGGCTTCCCTACGATGGCCGCGATGAGTGGAGTAATCAAATCCTTCACCAGCGCTGTAACCACGGCACCAAAAGCCCCGCCCATGACCACTGCGACGGCCAGGTCCAGCACGTTGCCCCGCATAATAAACTGCCTAAAACCCTTCATGTTATCTCCTTTCGTTCAACTCGTTCACAAGTGCTATCAATTCGCGGCTCGAGCGGAAGACTGGGACCCGCCTCTCGGGGACTTCCATTTGCAGTCCTGTCTGCGGATTCCGCGTAGTCCGCCTGGGGCGGGTGTAGGTCCGAAAGCTTCCGAATCGACGCAATTCGATGCGGTCGCCTCGTTGTAGAGCTTTCACCATGGAGTCCAGGATCACATCGAGAATGATTCTGGCATCCCTTTTCGATATCTCTGCCACTCGCGCAATCTCGTCCCTCAAATTAGCCTTCTTCACCAACGTTCATGCCTCTTTACTTGTTAGCGCGCTTGCGCTCCGCAAGGACCAGTGAATGACCATGCGAAACCCGAGCGGTCGGGTATAATGGGGCCGTAATATCGCTTGGTTAGACCCTATTTAGAGGACCGGCTCAAGTCTTTCTTCGGGCAATATCGCAAGCGCGCGGGGTCTATGTTTATTTCTTGGAACTTCCAGCAGTCTTCCTGGCCAGTGCTGATGGTTTAGCTTCGCGATAGCCGGCCTTCTGAGCATCCGCTTCAGTCATGAACCTACCTTGTTTCGTCCTTCCGTAAAACTGGCCGCCCCTGTGATAGATCTTGGTGTTCGTATTCACCCACACCAGGCCTTTCGCCTTCGCATCCGCGATGTCCCTGTCACTGAGTGTACTCGCGGCTGCTGCCGTCTTGACTGCGGTCCTGCTCTGGAAAGCCGGAAGGCTTCCGGAAAAGAGCGTCATCATGGCCAACGCCACCCACAACGTCAATCGTCTTTTCATATCTTTCCCCTCTCTGGCCTCGATCTAGCTATCTTTCTTGAGCAAATTGCCAAGCAAGGTACCGGCCTGGTTCATAAAGCTATCGCTCGATTCCCCGCCGTTGCCGTCGCCGGCTGAGGTCTCGTCGGCGCCGGCCAGGCCGTCCAGCACACCCGTGAGTTGGATAGGCAGCTTTGTCCTTAGAAATCCAATAACCGCCTCAACGGCCGTCTGAGCCTGGTCCTGGCTCAAGCCGGTCCTTTCCGATACAACGCTGATCAACTGGTTCATCATGATGTGGCTCCTCTGTTGGTTGGCTTGCGTGCGCTGATTCCGTCACGCTGCCGCTATCTTGCAAAGGTGATTCCAATTCCCGTCGTATAGAGAAAATCGTTTGTCTTGCGCCCTGGAACAGGATTGCTCAGGTAGCGATCGCTCACGGACAGATTCCATGTGAGCCATTTGGAAATCCTGGTTGAAAGCCCGATATCTGCGTTCACTCGATAGTTGCCTGCATTGGCTGGATCGTCGAAGAATCGAAAGCTCTGTATCAAGGAAGTGGTTTCATTCAGCTTCAGGGCGTATGTATCTCCGACGAACACTTCCGCAACATTTTGCGTTAAGGGCGTGCTGAATTTCGAATGGTTGTAGTCGGCGCCCGCCAAGACATCGAACTGCGTGCGGGCGGTCTTGACCGCATGGAAACCCAACCCGCCGCCGATTACGAAACGCAGGTCCAGACTCTGAAACTTGTCGTACTCCCAGTCGTTGGACACATTCACAAACAAGCGCGGTGAAAGGTCGTGGTCGTAGCTGACGCCTCCGCGGATTGCCTCCGCTGTATCAGCGTTGGTGCCATCGACCAGAGCCGACGACTTGATGGCGTTGAAGTAAAGAGAAGTCTTGTCGGTGTTGGTCGCTCGCGTCGCCGTCACACCCATAGTGAATGTCGTCGTTTTGGCGTTGCCACTTGTACCTGCGAAACCCAGCGTGCCGGTGCCCGCCCAGAGTTGCCTCCAGCCGGGTCGCAGGAGCCGCTCGAAGGCCCTTTCTTCTTCTGCATCGCGGATCGTGAGAATCTCCGCTGGAGCGGCGCTAACCGTACCACTGGAGGTCACGATATCCACCCTCCCGTCCGAAGAACTGAGCGTACCCTGCAACTGGCGATTGTCCTGTAACACCACCGTGAGAGGGTTGTCGGTTTTGATCGAATCCACTTGATCCCATGAGGTAGTGATCACGCCAAATTGATCTGTCTTGATGGAGAGCGTTTTGTCAGTTTTCTTGACGACACTTCCAGTGACGCGATCGCCATTTTTCAGTACAACTTGATCGCCAAGGACGATGTTCAGGAATAGCAATGCCAGCAATGGCATCCTGAAGTACTTCGAGTTTCTGATTACCTTCATATGTAGTTTCATAGGTCTCGGCACTCGTCAGCCTCATAGATCGCCGGTCTTTTCTTGTTTCCTGCGGCTCGACCGTTGGTCTTTGGCGTTGTTGGGCTTGTTACTGCTCGCGAGCGATAGCAGAGTAGATTACGGCTCCCAGTACGGCGCCCGCGACAGGCGCGACCCAGAAGAGCCAAAGTTGTTCGATCGCCCACCCGCCTACCATAACTGCCGGGCCCGTGCTGCGAGCCGGGTTTACAGAGAGATTCGTGACCGGGATTCCAATCAGATGAATCAGTGTCAGTCCGAGGCCGATGGCGATCGGGGCGAACCCTTGTGGCGCGCGATGGTCCGTGGCGCCGAGAATGATCAACAAGAAGAAAGCAGTCAGGACAAACTCGGCTATAAAGCAGGCGCCCAGCGCATATCCACCCGGAGAATGGGCTCCATAGCCGTTAGAGGCGAAGCCCGCAGCCAAATCGAAGCCAGGCTTCCCACTCGCGATGAAGTAGAGAACTCCGGCAGCAGAGACTGCACCGATTATTTGCGCGAGGATGTAACCGGGCAGTTCAGATATCGGAAAGCGTTTCCCTGCCGCTAGTCCGATCGAGACCGCCGGATTCAGATGACACCCCGAAATGTGTCCTATGGCGAAGGCCATGGTCAATACAGTCAGACCAAATGCGAGCGCCACGCCCAACAGGCCAATGCCGACCGCAGGGAACGCGGCGGCGATCACCGCGCTCCCGCATCCACCGAAAACGAGCCAGAACGTTCCGAAGAATTCTGCAGCGCATCTTTTCAAGAGAGGGGGTTGAGTGTTCATGTCTGCTTTTTCGCTTTTCGAGTAGCGCGGTATTTTTGCGCCTTCAGATCACCAGACAACGCTTCAAGCAAATAAGTCACATTCTGTGGCTCTGAGTTTGCGGAGCCCGCCTTCCGCGGCCAAAGCATGTGACTCCACCAGAATCCAGAGTGTCTCCGGTTATGAGATCCTTTATGGTTCGGAAGGGATGGAGATGGCTTCGGAGGAAGACAAGGACTTTAAGGATGGCGACTACGAGTTGATCGAGGCAATTCGAGCGGCGCCTGAGGGCGACCTTCGCGCCTTCGAGCAACTCGTGATTCGCCATCAGAGCCGCATTTTGGCTGATTGCCGTTACTTGACTCGAGATGAACTCAACTCCGAAGACTTGGCACAAGAGGTTTTTGTCAAAGCGTTCTTCGGCCTGCCCAGCTTCGAAGGCCGCTCCTCATTCAAGCACTGGCTTCAACGGATCAAGGTTCATCATTGTCTGAATCATTTGAAAAAGGCTGGTGGAAAAGAGATGTTGGCGGTAGACGAAGAATCGGCCTCGGCCCTGGAAGAACTACAGGTGCCCCCGGTGGCAGATCGCGAGATTGAAGCCACGGAACATCGCCAGCGAGTAGCCGATGTCTTGAACGCAATGCCGGCGACTCTTCGCGTCCCGCTGGTAATGTGTGATATGGATGAACTTTCCTACGAGGAGATCGCGATTTCCCTTGGCTTGGGACTCTCCGCGATCAAGATGCGTATCAAGCGCGCCCGTGAGTTGTTTAGACGCCTATATGCGAGGGAAACCGGTCTGGCTGGAGGAACGGCAAGCCGATGA
This sequence comes from uncultured Solibacteraceae bacterium, assembly GCA_964568355.1. GTDB lineage: Bacteria > Acidobacteriota > Terriglobia > Bryobacterales > Bryobacteraceae > JAJPJX01. The sequence goes on from CAZMRK010000342.1 coordinate 5,706, forward strand.
ACCCGGAAGATCTGGGCCCTACTGGCGGAACTGGCGCTGAAGACCAGACCGAGCGTGCCATCCCCGGTCTGGCGGATCAGGAGTTCCAGCCATCTCCCGATTTCCTGGCGAGAGTTCGCCGGAGCATTCACCGCAGGACCGCTGTGTCTCATTTGACCTCTTATTCCTGGAGCTTGCCGAAGATTGTGCTCACAGAGATGGGCGGTTTGCTTCGGCATCTTTTTCTAGTGTTGGGCGGAAAAAAGGAATCGTAGACATGAAGGAAAAACTCGTTCAGGCTTTCACAAATTTGGGCGATTCCATCATCGCTGCCGTCCCTAAGGTCGCTGTAGGGATTCTTCTGATCATTGGCGCTCTGGTGGTCGCAAAGCTCATTGAGAAGGCCTTGCGCTACTTGCTG